>JAJFTL010000033.1 GCA_021373025.1 bacterium | reverse complement strand
CGGCAAACGCGATGCTATTTCGGCGCCTGCTCCCGTTCTGGACCGGGATACCTCATGTAGGTGCTCCAGAGGTCAAACAGTTGGGCAGTTGCCTGGGCATCACCCAGGCAGTAGCGGGCGATCTTCATGTACTCGCCCCTTACGAACAGGCCGGCGACATCGCTCCCGTGCACCTCACGCTTCGGCTGCTCGACGCCCAGTGCACTGCACCAGACATCCAGCGAGAACCGGCGACGGTACGCCCCGAACCAGGTGAACTGGTCCATGAGGTCCACATGCTGGTTGCTGTAGCGATTGGGCATCAGGTCGACCGTCGGCCGGACCCGGTTGGCGGCGGAGCGCACCAACAGCAAGGGACAGTCAAATCCGCGCCCATTGAAGCTGATGAGCTGTTTCGCCCTGCCGGCCGCCTCCCAGAAGTGTGTTAGCAGCTCCTTCTCCGAACAGGGGACGAATACCGCCTTCTCCTCGCGCACCTGAGACACACCGCCCTGCGGTGCCTGGAAGAAGACAGCCGCATGGTCCTGCTCGGGTGAATACAAGGCAACACAGACGATCTGTGCTGTCACGGGAAAGAGGCTCAGTGATTCCTGCACATCCTGTCGCTCTTCATCGGTCCTGGAAGAGCGCAGAAGCGACTCCTGGATGCCCGGGTCCAAGGACTCCCACGGGACGCCCACTGTTTCGACATCAAATACCAGTCTCTCCATGCCTATATCCGACCCGAGAACCGGTTCAGCGGCGACAGCCGGTCCACTCGCACGACACTGCGTGCATCTCCACCATAGATGCTGTCCAGAAACGCCAGCTCCGCTTCCAGACCGTCAGCCGCGACCGTCATGTGCCAGGCCTTGGGGTCGCCCCCTGCGCCAGAGCTCCAACGATACCCGCGCGCCCTCAGGATGTCCTTAGCCTCAAAGGGAGAGGCGATGGCCCAGATGTGAGCCTCATCCGCCAAAGCGTGTTCGAGCAGCGGCTTCAGCGCCGGCTGACCAGAGATGGGCAGGGGCGTCGCCAGGATGTGAAGCAGGGCACGGCAATCATTCTCAGCACGATGAGCCTCATAGAAGAATCCCTCGCTCAAAGCGATGAGTTCCTGTTTCTGGGTCGCGATGCCTTCATCGCGCCACGGCACCTGTGTCATGGAACATCCCCAGGGCTTGGTCGCGAACACACTCCACAACCTCTCCACAAACGGCCGGTCGAATGCGGCATTATGCGCAATAATCAGCGTCGCCGGGGCAATGAATGCGGCCACCGCAGCCGCATCGATGGTGTGCCCGCGCACCATGTCGTCCGTGATGTGTGTTATACTGGTGATCTCGGCCGGGATGTGACGCCCCGGATCCCGCAGCTGGTCAAAGGTACCCATCACCCGGTAGATGCGTCCTGTCGAAGGCGCATGCTCGAACAGCAGCATACCCAACTCGATGACCTCGTCGGCCTGCGGATCAAGGCCAGTCGTTTCCGTGTCGACGATGGCGCCCAGCTGAACCGCTTCCCCGTCGGATTCGGCATACCGCTCCATGGGCCGCAACTTCCGGATAACTCGATAGTCGCCCGTTTCCTCCAGAGCATGTGCCATCAGCTCCCAATCGGTCCGATCCCTGTCGTCAATCATTGGTTCTCCCTATGCATCTATCATCTATAGTATTGTTATATCACACTTCCGCCTTAATGGCTTTCCCATGAGACGCCCCCTGGAGTCCGCTCGCAGGGCGGGCGTGTTACGTTTCCGACTTGGAGTCGAACAGGCTTTCCGGATCGGCTGCTGCACGGCTGGCACGGCGAACGTCTGCAGCCGAGATGCCTTCATACGCTATGCCCTGAGATGCGCACCAGTCACGCGCCAAGGCTCCGGTCCCGCGGTAAAAAGCTCGCCAGCCAGGATATTGCTTGACCGCATCGTTATAGTTCAGCTGCCCCAGTCGAATCTCATCCGCAAAGCTCACCGCTCCGAGGAGAGGAACGATGTCCTGCTGCCAGATGTTGGGCGTTGGATAGGGTTCCATGTTCACGAAGCAATGAAACCCGAGGTCATGGGCCCGACGCAGGCCAGCAACCCTCTCCGCATAGGGAGCCGTACCGGGTTCATACCGTTTCCGGAACCCTTCGTCGATGGAAACCAGGGTGATGCCAAACCGGTTCTCGTGCGACAGTTGAAGCGCCTCCGTGGGGATGATGCCCTTGGTCAGCGTGTGGACCGGGATATCGTAAGAGTTGATAAGGCGCATGAGCTGAAGGGTCAGGGATGTCACCTCCGGATGCCGGTACATGAACGCATCGGTGGCAAATGACAGGTGCACGTAGTGTGCCTTTCCGCGCAGGCGCGGCAGCTCTTTCTGCGCCAGCTGCATGGTATTGGCTACCAGGCGGGGCCGGCACCACTCCTCGTAGGATGCCACTTTTCCGAACCGCTGCATCATGAGAAACGCGTAGCACGGAAAGCGGCACCCGTGCGAGCAGCCCAGCACGTGCGTCGCCGCATACGCGCCAGTGCCGGAGGCACCCATCGGATAGATCAGTGACTTGCGGATGACCAGGTCCATGAAGACATCGTACTGTCTCTCGCACCCCGGGCAAGTCACAAATGTAGCAGCGACTCCACGATCAGGCCAAGAGTACAACGAGAAAACGGCCCGCAGGGGTGAGTTGCGGGCCGAGGAGACAGCGTGAACAACGATCAACTACGGTCAGTGCTTCCCTTTTCCCTTGCCAGGATTGGCTGGCTTGGAGCTGTCAGTCGAGGTTGTCGTCAAGACCAGCGTTACAACGTCGACCGTTCCATCTGACAGGAGCGTGCCTTGGATAGAAACCTTCTGAACGGCAGTGGTCTGCAGGGCCTGAAGGGCCGCCAAGGTCAGTGTCTGGTGGTTGGCATCTTGCAGGACGGACGTCGAGAGAACCCAGAAAATGGTGGGCTGGCCTGACTCGGACAGAACGACGACGCCCAGCGCCTGTTCACTTGCACCATTGACGCCTGGCTGCACGATGACGTGGGAGATGGTGCCCTGCCAGGTCGTGATGGAAGGGTCAACCTGACTGCTCTCGTCGCTGCCCGTCTTCACGTACTTATCCTCAATATGCACCTGCTGCGCAGTAACTGTGGTTCCCGAGCTCATGACGTGGACTTGTACCGTTTGACCGACCTTGATGGATGTGAGGTCTGCCTTGCCGGCTCCGACCTGTTCCACCTTCGTATCTGCATTCAGCACGATGTCACTGGCAAACCCCTCGATGCGAAGCAGTGCAGGAGTCACGATGGTGACCTTGCCACGGATCTGCTGAGCGTTCGATGTGGGCTGACCAGCCTGAGTCTGCTGCTGAATCTGCTCCTGTTCGGCGGTGTCCCGGGAATCCTGGACGATGACGAGGTTTGCACGCAGAGTCTTGTCAGCAAGCTCTGTGCCCTGAACGGTAGCACTGAGCATGCCAGCCGAACGCTTGGTCAAGATCTCAACCGGCGTAATCGCCTTGCCATGATACTTCATCTGCGTATCCGCAACGATGGCAAAGGTCCTTCCAGCAACCGTGATGCTGGTGGGAGACACTGGAGGCACGAGCGCGATCTCACCGTTCACGGTCACCTTGTCACCATTCTTGTTGCTGACAGCTGGCTGACTGGAAGTGCTGTTGCTCGGTGAAGGCGTGGATGGCGTGGTGGCCAAGGCAACTGTCTGCGCCTGGCCCAACGCTTCACTGATGTCATGCCCTGAGATGCCAAGCTGCGCCATAATGACACCCCAGCCGAGCCCCTGGTTCCGCAGGGCAATCACATCCCCCACCGGCTTGCCTGCACAATCCGCGATCACGAGAGCCAGAATGCTGTCCGTTTTGGAGAGCGCGCTGTCCGTGACGGCCTGGACAGTTGCCTCCGGCACCAGCAACGCCGCACTCGTCTCCTCAATAGTGGCCGTATCAAGAACCCCTGTCATCTTCTGAGCCTGCCGCTCCGCGGCCATCGCCGCGACGACCTGAGGCAAGGTCCCGTTGCTGCCGAAGACCGGAGTCACGGTACTCAGGGCCATCGTCAGGACAATGGCAATGGTCACGGCTCTAAAAGCCACATTGCGCCGCCGGACATGCGCAACGTTCTGCGCGATCCTGTTCCGCACGCTCACGTGCAATGCTTCCGACGGCTCTACATCTCTGAGTCCCTCGCGCAACATGTCTCTGTACTCTCTATCATCGTGTTCCATGGTCAAGTACCTCCCGTAGCCGTTCCCGTGCTCGTGAGAGCCGGGACTTGATTGTTCCTTCCTTCTCGCCCGTCATCCTACAGATCTCCTGGATCGACGCCTGATCTCCATAGAAGAGTCCAAGCACAAGGCGGTCATCCGGCGAGATCTTTTCGAGCGCTTGTCGCACAGACCCTTCCAGGATCTCGGTATCGAAGGGATCATCTTCTTCGGTCGGAGGCTTCAGTGGATGCTGTCTGCGAAGCTTCCGTCTCGCGCAATTGATGGCAATCGTCCTCAAGTACACCGGTACCGATCGTGTATCATCCAGGCGTCTTCGCACCTGGTACAGCTTGAGGTACGCTTCCTGAACCACATCTTCCACATCTTCGCGTGTCATCAGGTAGGTGTACATCGTCTTGAAAAGCTGTCGAACAGTCAGGTGGTACAGTTCGTCAAATGCTGCTTCATCTCCTGCATGCACGCGTGCGACAACCGTCTTCAACTCATCGTCCATGGACCCCATCCCTTCGCGTCAACGCTCCTGCTTTTCATTTGTGATAGCCCAATCGACACAAAAAGGTTGCATCCATACAAACGCGAACAGCCCCGATACGATGATCGGGGCTGTCAAATTGGCTTCGAACTTTCCTGTTCCAGCGGCAGATGGTGTTCTCGGCTCTAGTATCCCCTGTCCAGATCTACCAGATTGCGCGGTGTCTCGCCGCGGTCGGCGCGGATGGCATTCTCGAACGACTCACCCCAGAGGCCATCGACCGATACGTCTGCAAACCCGCCCGTGTGTGGGGACATGACGACGTTGGGCAGCTCCCAGAATGGCTCGTGCGCGGGAAACACGGGATGCAGCATGCGACCGGTGACGGGATCCTTGGCCACGGGCTGGGGAGGATACACCCACCACGGGTCGATGCCGGCACCCGCCAGTGTGCCGTCTTTCAGTGCATCATACAGTGCCTTCTCATCGACCGTGCCGCCACGTCCGATATTGATGAACCAATGGCCGCGCATTGCCTCAAACTCGGCTCTGCCAAAGAAGTTCTCCGTTTCAGCCGTCAGGGGCAGGACGTCGACAACGAAGTCACTGGCGCGCAAAAAGTCCGACTTCTCCTCCGGTGTATACGCACGGTCCACCAGATCGCTGTATGCGCCGCCCGCAGTACGCTTCAGGCCAAGCACCTTCATGTCCATTGCCCGGCAGATGCGCAGGATATGCCCACCAATGTTGCCCAGGCCGGCGATACCCACTGTCTTGCCATAGAGACCAATGATGGGTTCGTCCATGGTCGTGAAGCCATGCCAGATTCCCTGCCTGAGATCCCGATCATACGGGATGATCCGTCGTGTCAGGGCAAACATCAAGGCAATGGCATGCTCCGCCGTTACCTCGCGATTGCCGTGCGAGTTGGCAAGCGGAACGCCAGCATTCCTCAGCACCGCAAGATCAAAGCTGTCAACCCCGGCGAATGGCACCTGCACCAGCTTCAGATGAGGTGCGGCCGCCAGGAGTTCCGGCGTCACCGTCCGTGTGACCAGTGCACCAATATCCTCTCCATGCTGCGCAAGAACGTCCATGTCGGTGATGACCGCCGGGCGAGGGCCGTTGTACCCAGTCCGCCGTGCTGCTTCATCCCAGACCTTCTCCCATCCAACAGGTGGGACAGTTCCAATGTAGACTGCCATAGCAATGCCTCCGATGACTCAAGACGTTTTCTCTCACCGCTATTGTACTCGCTTTTCAGGAAGCGAACAGTTATCACAGCGGCCTTCGCCTGGGTTCCCGCCTTCGGCGAGTACACCCCTCAGAAGCACTCCTCGTATCGAGAAAACATGCTCGGGGACATTGGGGAAACACGCTCGGGGAAACGACAGGTGTCAGGTTCCCCGACGTCGGTGCCCCTGGAGCGATGACACTGGCAGTCTGATCGGACCAGCATGAGATTGTCAGCGGAGCCGCAGAACCAGATACCAGCCAGCAATGAGAACGATCTGGAGAGCAACGGTCAGCCAGAAGCGTTGCAGGAAGCTCTCCTTGCTGATTTTGTGGTGGAACAGACGCATACCAAGCAGTGCGCCGACGGTGCCACCAGCAAACGCCAGCGTTAGAAGAACTCGCTCGGGAACACGCATTGCTCCGCTTCCCGCCACGAGCTTGTCATATCCATACGTGAGAAACGTGACGACAGTGATGGCCAGCAGCCACGCCTGTACCCAGTCGAGTGCCGGCATCCAGACGTGAACAAGCAGCGTTCCTGCAATGGCCAGCCCGAGTGCCAGAGTTAGCGCTCCAGCAATGGTGCGAAGGCGCGCCGTCACTGCGGACCGGCGCCCACGTCAAGCGTTTCGCGAACCTTGACGGCCAACGCCTCAACGGTAAACGGCTTCTGGATGAACTGCACTCCGGTGTCCAGGATGCCGCGATGTGCAATGACATTTTCGGTGTAGCCGGACATGTACAGAACCTTCATCCCCGGATGGTCCTTCGCAATGGTGGCGTACAGTTGACGACCGTTCATCTCTGGCATGACCACATCGGACAGCAGGAGATCAACCGGCCCGTCATACCCAGCCATGATGGAGAGTGCCTGCCGTCCGTTCTCTGCCATAAGGACGCGATACCCTTGCTGCTCAAGGATCCGTTGCGCAAGGCTGCGCACGACAGCGTTGTCCTCGGCCAGCAGAATGGTCTCGGTGCCACGGAGATTCCGGGGCGAAGCGACCTCTTCCTTTTCGACGGGTTCCGCCCCTGCTGCGGCCGCCGGAAGATAGACTTTGAACGTCGTCCCCTTGCCGTCCTCGCTGTACACCCAGATGTTGCCTCCATGCTGCTTCACGATACCGTACACGGTGGCGAGGCCCAGGCCCGTGCCCTTGCCATTCTGCTTTGTCGTAAAGAAAGGTTCAAAGATGTGCTCCTGCGTTCCAGCGTCCATCCCGATCCCTGTATCGCTCACGCTCAGAACCACATAGCGGCCAGGGATGACGCCTTGATGCTCCGCAGCATAGGCCGCGTCCAGGTCCACAGCTCCTGTCTCGATGGTTAGCTTGCCCCCGTTAGGCATAGCGTCCTGAGCGTTGACCACCAGGTTCATGATGACCTGTTCCAGCTGTCCCTGATCTCCCATAACGTTCGGCACAGAGGAACCAGGAATCACCTCGAGGACGATGTCTTCATGGAGCGTCCTTTGCAGCAGCTTCTCGAGCTCCTCGATCACCGCATTGAGATCCAGCGGCTCGAACTGCAGTACTTGGCGCCGCCCAAAGGCCATCAACTGACGCACGAGGTCCCGGGACTTCTCCGCGGCATGAACGATCTGCTGGACGAACTCCCTGTGTGGATCGTCTGAGCTGAGGTCGTCAAGAAGCAATCCGCCGAAACCAAGGATAGGGGTCAGCAGATTGTTCAGATCATGAGCTACTCCGCCTGCCAGTCTACCGACAGATTCCATCTTCTGCCCCTGCCGGTACTGCTCCTCCAGGCGCGCACTCTCTGCCTCCGCCTGCTTGCGTTCCGTAATATCCGCCACCGTGATGAGCCCTGAGGAGCGCCCGTGGATCTCGGTCGTTGTCCCAAAAAGCTGGACCCACCTTTCGCCTCCATCCTTCGTAACGATCTTGAACTCATAGGTCTGCACGGCGTCCTGACCACTCTCGCGCATCCGGCCTCGTTCCTTCACCATGTCCCTGTAGTCGGGATGGACGATGTCCCAGAAGTTCATGGACAGCAGCTCGGTAGAGCTATAGCCGGTAATCTCGGTGGCAGCCGGGTTCGTATACACCCATCTGTCATCCTGGTACAGCATAATGGCCATTGGCGTTGACTCGGCAAGCGTCCGGAACTTCGATTCGCTCTCGTGAAGCTCGTCGAGAACCCTTGCCCGTCCCGCGTGGTCAGAGAGAATCTTGCCGATCAGCACGGTGGCCAGGGGATACGTGACGATGACGGACAGCCCGATGCTCCTGAAGGTGCTCATCCGCATGCCCGCGGGCAGCGTGGCGGTAAGGGCGATCATGACGGCATGCACCAACAGACCAAACACCAGGAGTTGTCTTGTGGATATGTCGCTGTCCTCTCTCATCCACCGGGCACGAACGTACAAGCCGATCAGTCCTGATTCCAAGATCACGGACACGCCCATGACGACGCCCGCCCCTGCCTGTACAATCCGCACAGTGATCGCCATTGCCATGGCCACAGCGGCGGCGATAGGCCCGAAGAACAGTGCACACAAGCTGATCACGACAGACCTGCCATCGAAGATTACGCCTGGGGCAAGCGTCAGCGGAAACAGCATACCGATGACTGCGGCGCCGCCAAACACGAAGCCTTGGAGCAGCGACTCGTACTCATTCAGATACCGGCGGCGCTCCCCAATGAATCCGGAAATCACGCTCAGGGCCACCAGCAGTGCCAGGTTGTAGATCAAGTTGACGACGATCATCGCTTCCCTCCTCCGCCCAGGTTGGTGACACGCACGTCCTCCATGATACGAAGAACCCTGTCACATACAAGGTGAACAGGTTCGCATCAGTACGAGCGGTCCGCCGCCCGCCAGGCGGCCACGTCCACCAGCACAAAACTCCCTCCCGTGGCCGAGGCAAGGGACAGTGCCCTGCTCTGGCTGCTTACGCGTGCCTGATCGCCCTCTTCCAGCAGCGTGCCATTCAGGCTGACGGAGCCGGATGTCACCTCGCCGTACGAGAACAGCCAATAAGCCTGCATCATGAGATAGTGACTAAGTGACGCTCCTCTGCCGGTATGCGAGTGATCATGATACACCCCCTTGCACGTACCATACAGAACTGCAGCGTACCCGATTGAGACCGCCAGGAGCCCACTCATGCAGCCCGAATGCCGACTACGGGCAATCGTCTTGCGCCTTCGCTTACTTCTGGTATAGAGAGAACGGGGAACAAGTCAAGCAACAGGCAGGAGTTCATAAGGTACTGCAAAGATTCTGTTGACGCATAAAATACCGCGTGAAGGAAATCGTAACGAAGGGGGATGAAGCGCGTATTCGAATTGAACTGGTGTCTCCAAGCGGTCAAGTAGTGCTGCCGCAAAGCTCCAACTACCTGCTGCAATCGTATATCTATGGGTCGATTTCTGCTATCCTTGCCAAGAAGGTAGAGGAAGATGCCGACGGTACTGGCAATCCCGCGTCCGCCCCGGAACTTGAGATAAATGGGGAACTTGTGTCCGATGATGGCCGCAAAGCCGGCAAGCACGACGACAAACGTGGGCGCCTTGAACCAGACATCGGCGATAAGCATCGACAGGAGCCCTTTTGTGAGGTCATAGGACAAGACCACGGTGGCCAGGGCGGGTCCGATCTCCTTTCGGACGTTGATCGTTCCTGGATTGCCGTCTCCGACAGTCCGTATATCGATGTGTTTTACCCAGAGTGGCAGGAAATAACCTGGAAGAACACACCCGAGCAGGTAGCCAATAATAACCGGAAGAACACGAACAACGAGTGTGTGAGACATGCTCACCTCCCCGAAAAGTATACTGCAAACCCTGATCATGCACATCGATATAGGGTCAGCTGGTAAAGAGACGCTTAGTGGTAAGGCAGGGTTGGATCCCTCCGTACAGGCATGACCTGTTGGCGTGTAACACTCGTGGGAGTGTCCTGAGGGGGTGACACGGGTTCGACGGGTCCATTGAGCTGTTCCTGTCCCAGACACAGTGACGGTCAGACTCTGGGTTTTTCCGTTGAAAGACCCCGGCCAACTGAAGCAACCTGAACGAGGAGAAGATCGAATGATGGATTCCCGCCTTCGCGGGAATGACGAAACACCATGCAGGAATGATGGAACATCATACCCGC
>JAJFTL010000028.1 GCA_021373025.1 bacterium | reverse complement strand
CGACGGTATTACGAGCCAGGGAGGAAATGTCATGGACATCGGCGTCGTACCGACGCCTACGCTGTACCATGCGCTGTTCGCCCTGCCCGTGGACGGCGGCATCATGATCACGGGCAGCCACAACCCCCCACAATACAACGGATTCAAGGTTGCCATCGGACGCGAGACGCTGTATGGGGATGAGATTCAGCGCATTGCGGACCTCGCGGAGATCATCCACTCGGTGACGGCACCGGTCGGCACCGTGTCGCACCTGGACCACCTGTCGGTGTACCGTGACGAGCTGGTGCACCAGTTCAGGCAGGGGCCGCTGGGCAAGGCCGACCGGCCGCATCCCAGGGTTGTCATCGACTGTGCCAATGGCTGTGCGGGGCTGGTCGTCCCGGACCTGATGAAGAAGCTGGGCATAGACGCCGTGCTCATGTACGCCGAGCCGGATGGCACCTTTCCCAATCACCACCCCGATCCTGCTCGGCTGGAGACGCTGGAGGGACTGCGCAAGCGTGTGCTGGCGGAACAGGCCGATTTCGGCATTGCCTACGATGGGGACGTGGATCGCATCGGGGCCGTGGACGAGCACGGCGACGTGGTCTGGGGTGACAAGTTGACGTACATCTATGCGGCTGACATCATCGCGCACTGGAAGGGCCCGGGCAAGGCAAAGGTGATCGGGGAGGTCAAGTGCTCCAAGACGCTCTTCGATGGCGTTGAGAAGCTGGGTGGTGTGGCGATCATGTCGCCTACGGGACACTCGCTCATCAAGAAGAAGATGCGTGAGGAGAAGGCCCAGCTGGCCGGCGAGATGAGCGGCCACATGTTCTTTGCCGACCGCTACTATGGCTATGACGATGCCATCTACGCCACCCTGCGTCTGCTGGAGATCGTGACCAATGGCCTTAGTGCACATCGGAAGTTCGTGTTCTCTGACCTGCTCAGCGCCCTGCCTCGCATGGTGGCTTCGCCCGAGATCCGCAGGCCATGCCGCGAGGAGGACAAGGACCATCTTGTGCACGGATTTGTCGATGCATTCCGGCGCAAGTTCCCCCAGATGGCGCACAGCATCGAGAAGATCGTCACCATCGACGGTGCCCGCGTCGAGTGGCCTGATGCCTGGGGCCTGGTACGTTCCAGCAACACAGAGCCTCTGCTGGTGCTCCGGTTCGAGGCGGCCACGCAGGAGCGGGTTGACCAGCTGAAGACGGCTTTTGACGAAACACTGGCGTCGCTGGTGACTCCATGAGCAGGCACGCAGCGGTTGTTGTCGAGAAGAATGTGGTGATCCACAAGGCGGTTATCCCGGTCGCTGGGATGGGGACGCGCCTGCTGCCCCTGACCAAGTCGCAGCCCAAGGAGATGCTGCCGGTCGTTGACAAGCCGGCTATCCAGTACGTGGTGGAGGAGGCCATTGACGCTGGTGTCCAGAGCGTGTTGATGGTGACAGGGCGCGGCAAGCGCGCCATCGAGGACTACTTTGATCACTCTGTCGAGCTGGAGCACGAGCTGGAAGCTCATGGGAAGCTCGACGACCTGCATGCGATCCAGCGCATCTCGAACCTGATTCAGGTGTATTATGTCCGTCAGAAGTTGCCGCGCGGGCTGGGGGACGCGATCCTGCAGGCGCGTGCCTACGTTGACGGTGATGCGTTTGCTGTCCTGCTGGCCGATGATATCATCGATGGCCCGACACCTTGCCTCGTGCAGATGGAAGAGGTTGCGCACCGCTTCCCGGGCATGGTCGTTGCGGTCATGCAGGTCCCGCGCCAGGACACGTCCAGCTACGGCATCATCGAGGGAACAGTCGTCGCGCCCGGCGTGTGGGACGTCAGCCGCCTGGTCGAGAAACCTGACCCCGCCGAGGCCCCCAGCAACCTTGCCATCGTCGGTCGCTACATCCTGGTCCCTGGCATCTTCGACGCCATCGAGCACACCGAGCCGGGCAGAAACGGCGAAGTTCAGCTGACGGACGCCATCCAGGCGATGCTTCCCAAGACCAAGGTGTATGCCTGCGAGTTCAAAGGCATTCGCTATGACATCGGCAACCAGATGGGCCTGCTGAAGGCCAACATCGCTCTCGCGCTCGAGCGCCCCGAACTGGCGGGCGAGCTGCGGGAGTTCCTGAGTGAGACCCTTGAGACCCTCTTCGACTGATCTGATTGGGGTCAGCTGGTAATTACGCCGTGAGTGGTACATGTGAAACATGACCATCCTCGTGATGGGTGCAGGCGGGCGCCTGGGCATGGAGTTCATGGATCGGCTGGCCTCGTTGGACGACGTGACCGGCTTGACGCATGTGCAGTGCGACATCACCGACAGCCTGTCGGTCGAGCGTGCGGTGCTGGAGCTCCAGCCCACCGTCGTGGTCAACTGTGCCGCCCAGCCCAGCGTCGATGCCTGCGAGCAGGACCGCGACCAAGCCTACCGCATCAACGTCCTTGGTGCGCGCAACGTCGCGCACGCTGCCTATAAGGTGGCTGCCAAGGTGGTGCATTTCAGCACCGACTACGTCTTCGACGGCACCGCGGCCAGGCCCTATGTCGAGCGGGACGCGGTGGGCCCCGTCAACTGGTACGGACGCACGAAGCTCATGAGCGAGGAGGTCGTGCGTCAGGCGAACCCGGACAGCTTGATCCTGCGTGTGGCCAATGTCTACGGCGCGCATGGCGACAATACCGTGACGGCGGTCGTCCGGGCAGCACAAGCCGGCACGCAACTCGTACTGCCCGATGACCAGGTGATGAGCCCCACCAGCGCGTCCGAGATTGTCCAGCAGACCATGCTGCTGATCCAGCGCGGTGCTGTGGGAACCTACCATGTGACGGGCAAAGGCCAGACCTCGCACTACGAGTTTGCCCGCTCTGTCGCGGCTATCCTCGGTCTGGACGCTCAGCTAGTTCCGGTCCACGCCGCCGACATTCTCGGCCGCGTGCCCCGCCCGTTGTCCACACCCCTTGCCCACGAACACCTGCGCCTCGAGGGGCAGGACATGATGAGCGAATGGGACCAGGCCCTCTACGAGTTCCTGGTGGACCACAAGCATGCGTTGCTGCACGGAGGTGAAGAGGCATGAACAGCACCATTTTTCCGTCAGGCCAGGCCCATCCGCTGTATTGCATCGGTACGCCTCGCGTCTCCCTCAAGGATGCCGCGCTCCCTGCCCTGGCAGAGTATCTGAAGGGGCGTGCGGGATGAAGCTCCTTGTCGTTGGGGCTGATGGTCAGCTGGGCAGCGACGTCGTCCGTCTGCTGTCCCCGACGGTCGAGGTGACCGCCCTGGTCATGGACGAGCTGGATGTCACCGACCGGGCAGGTCTCAGGCAGGCCGTGGAATCTGTTCGCCCCGACGTCGTGGTCAACTGCGCAGCCTGGACTGCCGTGGACCGGGCCGAGACCGAGCAGGACGCGGCCTACCGCGTCAACGTCCTCGGAGCGGCCAATGTTGCTCAGGCAGCCCGGCGCGTGGGCGCCCGTGTCGTCTACTTCTCCAGCGACTACGTCTTCGATGGCACTGCCACCCAGCCATATGACGAGGATGCTCCCACCGGCCCCCTCTCTGTCTATGGCAGGACCAAGCTGCTGGGCGAGCAGGCTACGCGCGAGGCCAACCCGGATCACCTCATCCTGCGCCTTGCCTGGCTGTATGGCAGGAGCGGGCACAACTTTGTCCGTACCGTGCTCCGTCTCGCTCGTACCAAGGACCAGCTGCGCATCGTGGACGACCAGGTGGGCTGTCCCACCTTCACCGAGGATGTCGTGCACCAGCTCTGGACGGCGATTGAGGAGGACTGCTCGGGCACGTATCACTGCGTGAACACTGGACGGGCCAGCTGGTATGGCTTCGCCACCCACATCGTGCACCGCCTCGGCCTGAACATCGGCGTCATCCCCATCCAGACCGTGGACTACCCGTCTCCCGCCCGCCGTCCTGCCTTCTCCGTCCTGGCTGATCGCAAGTTCGACCTGGAGCAGCTGAACGTCATGCGCCCCTGGGAGGATGCCCTCGACGATTGCCTGCTGCGCTATCGGGAGGAGCTGTCCCATGACTGAGACCAGCCTGTACGAGTTCATCGTGAACCACAAGTGCACAGTGCTACACGGAGGTCAATCGTCGTGAAAGTCATCATTCTCGCTGGTGGCCGGGGCACGCGCCTGTGGCCGATGTCACGCAAGAGTTATGCCAAGCAGTTCCTGCCACTTTTTGACGGACACTCTCTGCTGGAGGGAGCGGTCACTAGAGCCCTTGCTGTTGCTCGTCCCCAGGATATCGTCACCGTGACCAATTCTGACTACTACTTCTACGTCAAGGACATCCTGCAAACTGCTGCACCGGAAGCTGTCTCGCACATCCTCTGTGAACCAGAGGGGCGCAACACGGCTCCCGCAGTTGCTCTTGCGATGCAGTACGCGGTAGAGAGAATGGACGCAGCGCAGGACGAGACCATATTCGTGTTTCCGTCTGATCACATCATCGCTCCTGTCGAACAGCTTGTCTCCTGCCTGCATATAGCCGCTCAGGCCGCCCGTGACGGCTATCTTGTCACATTTGGCGTGCGTCCAACGCGACCCGAAACCGGCTACGGCTATCTGCAAGTAGGAGAACAGCATGGAGCATATGCTCTCTGCCGTCGATTCGCCGAAAAGCCTACGGCTGCGGTGGCAGAACAATTTGTTGCTTCAGGAGAGTATCTCTGGAACTCTGGCATGTTCGCGTTTACTCCGTCCGTATTTGAGACAGCACTTCGTGCAAGCGCTTCTGATGTTGCTGCAGTCGTTACTCAAGGGTACGACAACGCGCTGCAACACTGGTCCGATGTGCCCAGTATCTCCATCGACCATGCTGTGATGGAGAAGGCTGTCAATGTTGCTGTTGTCCCGATGAGCCTCACTTGGAGTGATGTCGGCAGCTGGGATTCATACTATGACTTGCAGGCGAAGGATGAGAACGACAACGTCATTCAGGGCAATGTCGTCGCTATTGGTACGCATGACTCACTCGTTGTCAGTGGCAAACGCCTGGTCACGACGGCGGATGTTGATCACGTGGCAGTCATTGAGACGGACGATGCTGTCCTGGTGACTCGGCGTGGCAGTGGACAGGATGTGAGGCAGCTGCTGGAACTGCTGGAGGCTCAGCATCGTCCCGAAGCGACCGATCACACCGAGATTCTGCGCCCGTGGGGCCGGTACCGTGTTCTCGAAGTGGGCGTGCGCTTCAAGATCAAGAGCATCGTTGTGAATGCCGGAGCGATGCTCAGTTTGCAGCGCCATATGCATCGAACTGAACATTGGGTCGTGATTCGCGGCGTGGCCCAGGTGACCATCGGTGAGAAAACGTTCTTGGTCCACGAGGGAGAGAGCACGTTCGTGCCCAAGTCGATCCTGCACCGGTTGGGGAATTCGGGCAAGGTTCCACTGGAGATCATCGAGGTCTCGAACGGCGAGTACGTAGGTGAAGACGACATCGAGAGAATTGATGACTGCTATGGGCGCTCATGTCGTCCAGCGGGGGAGACAGGAGAGAAAGAGAGTGCAGCGGATGAGCGACCCTAGTCAGGTGACCTCGCCCACGCTTGCTGTCATACTCAGAGCGACTGAGGCTGCTGCGAGGCTGCTTGCATCTGAGGGCGCTACTGAAGAGGGGAGCAGCGAGTCTGCCGTTCATCACATGGCTCGCAGCCTGAATGAAGTACTGCGCTATGCCGGCATACGACTCATCACTACGCAAGGCTACAAGAAACTTCTGGCGTCAAGCGGTGACTCATTCGGCCATCTGAGTGCCAGCGAGACCTTGAAGGACGTGCTCAGTCATGTTGATGCCTACGATGCGCTGCGAAGCCGCTTTGCCGACGATAGTTCTCGTGCCATCTTCGACTGGTGCTTGGCAATGCGCGTTGCCTTTGCTCAGGTGGGTGGTGCATCTCTTACGCTCTTCCCCGCGCCGGTTTCAATGAAGGACTACGACAAGCACCTGGCGGAATTGGCACGGCAGCGACGCGGTCGTGTCTATGATGTAGCGGGGCTTCGGGTGGAATCTTCGCCTGAAGCTATTGCTGACAGTGTTGTCCTGGAGCAGTACTTGTTGCCTGGACTTGTCGAACCACGCTCAGGAGAGACGGTGCTCGATGTCGGTGCGTTCATGGGAGAGACGAGCCTGTGGTTTGCGCGGAAGGTTGGTTCGAGCGGCAAAGTCATCGCGTTTGAGCCAGTGCCGAGTCTGGCACGCAAATGTTTGGAGAATGTCCACCGGAATGCGGGACAGGCTCTTCCGGAGATACGGATCGAGAACATCGCTGTTGGAGCGCGAAGTGGATCCTGTATGATGACTGAGCGTGGAGATTCGGGAGATGCTGTTATCGACACCTCGACGGGTGACTTGGCGATGGTATCCATCGACGACTACGTGTGCACGTCTGGCATGGGAAGAGTCGATTTCATCAAGATGGATATCGAGGGAATGGAGCGGTACGCACTTGAGGGAGCCGGGCTGACCATCAGGAGATATCACCCGAAGCTTGCCATCTCGTGCTATCACAAAGGGGATGACCTCAGAGTGCTGGCCGGCATGATCTGCAAGCAGGTACCTGAGTACCGGCTGTACCTGTCGCACAAATCGCCCACCTGGCATGAAACAGTGTTGTTCGCGTGTTGTGATGCCAGACAGGTGACCTCGGATGGTTGACAAGATGGACCTCCACAGCGGAATCCGTGCCTGTTTTGTCCCTCACATCCCATTTGGACTCATCTATGGTGGTGCCGAGGTCCAGGCCGAGTCTACGATGAACTGTCTGAACGCGATGGGGCACGATGCTTTCTGGCTTGATCTGACTGATCGTGCCCTGCTCGAGAGGACGGACATCTTCCATTTCTTTGGCGCTGACATTGAGTTCGCCTACTGGATACACTCAGCAATTCCCGATCGACCAGTTGTTGTTTCGTCGATTTTCTTTGAGCCATCGGGACTGCGACGCTTCGGCTGGCACTATGGGCGGCTGCTGCCGGGGACGACGCCACGCAGGCTGTCGCGCCTCCTGCACGAGGCGACATTGATTCTGCCCAATTCCGAAGCAGAGTCCGAGGATCTTCAGGCGTTGTTCGGTGTTGATCCCGAGTCGATTCGGGTCATCCCCAACGGTGTCGACACGGCCTTCATTGGCAATGACCCTGCCTCATTTCGGGCACACTACCTGAACGATTGGCCAGGTGATGCGCCTTTTGTCCTCTGTGCCGGCAGAATCGAACAGCGCAAGAACCAACTGGTGCTCGCCGAGAGCTGTCTCAAAGCGGGCGTGCGGCTGGTGCTTGTCGGGCAGATGGCGCCTAATACCGACAGTGAGTACCAGCACAGGTTCCTGGAACTAGTGGACAGGCATTCGTCGCGTTTGAAGTATCTAGGCCTAGTTCCAAGAACCGACATGCCCAACGCCTATGCCGCTGCAGCAGTACATGCCTTGGTCAGTACGTGGGAGACTACAGGGCTGGTTTCACTTGAAGCCGGGTTGAACGGATGTAATCTGGTTGCAGGAGACTGTCGGCCCGTCAGGGAGTATTTCAACGGTATTGCGACTATCGTGCATCAGGACGAACGATCAGTGCGTAAGGGGATCGAAGAAGCGCTCAGTTTGCCCCGCGATGCGCACGGGCAATCAAAGGTCGTTGCGCAGAAGTATAGTTGGTTGCATGTCGCGGAAATGACGGCCGAGGCGTACCGCGAGGCTATCGAGCGCTATGGCAAAACGCCGGAGAGAGCCTCCTCATGACAAGAATTGCCGTCAACGCAACGACACTGGGGAAGCATCCCACCGGCCTGGGCGTCTACACGCGCGAGGTCGTCAAGAGGCTAGTTGCTGAAGGATGGCTTGACGGCTCCAGCATCTACACTGGAGACCCACAAGCCTTCAGAGGCATCCGTGATAGTGTGACGATCATCCCATGGTCCAGCAGACACGGTGGTACTCAAGGCCATCTGGCCAGACTCTGCTGGTTGCAGACGGCTTTTCGTCGCGCCGTGATTCAGAGTGGGTGTGGACTCATCTACTCCACTGTACCCGAGGGGACAGTGTGCCCCCCGAAGGGTGTTGCACAGATCATCACTGTGCACGACATTATCCCCGTCCGGTTCCCTGCACTTCATCAGAACCTCGTCTGGTACTACCGGATGGTCGTTCCACGGCTGTTGCGCTCCTCAGCGGCCGTCATCTGTAATTCAACCTACACTCGCGACGATCTACTCAAGTGGTCCGGTCTCAGCAGACTGGACATCTATGTTGTTCCCGAAGGATTCGATACCGACACGTATAGCGAGATCTCTGCCGGCAGCGAGACTCTGCCTCATGGGGTTGAGCCGCCTTACTTCCTCTGGGTAGGGGATATGCGTCCATACAAGAACCTGGAGCGAGTCCTGGAAGCATTTGCGTCGATGCGCGCACCGGGTCTGTCCCTTGTTGTCGCGGGTAAGGCGGATGCCCGGTACTACCCTGGAATCCTTGAAACCACGGAACGGCTGGGGCTTGCAGGATCGGTCCATTACCTCGGCTATGTGTCGGACGCCGAGCTGGCTTGCCTCTACCGTCACGCTACGAGCCTCATCTTCGCCTCTCTATACGAGGGGTTTGGCCTGCCTCCCCTGGAAGCCATGGCGAGTGGCTGTCCGGTGATCGCATCAAGAACGACGTCGCTGCCCGAAGTATGTGGCGATGCAGTTCTTTATGTAGACCCCCTGTCGATCCAGTCCATTGCCGGTGGGATGAAGGAAGTTGCTTCCAGCAGTGCTCTTCAGGAACGGCTGCATGTTGCAGGCTTGCAGCGGGCGCATCTGTTCAGCTGGGAACGCGCGGCGCGTCAAATCGGTGAAGTACTGGCGACAGCATCGAGTGCAGCGAGCCAAGCATGATGGACGCCGGCATGTGGATGAACAGGGGGGTGCGGTGAAGGTTGCTATCGTTTGTGACTGGCTGATAACCTATGCTGGCTCCGAGCGAGTGTTGGAGCAGATGCTGAAGTGCTATCCGGATGCAGACTTGTTCGCTGTTGTGGACTTCCTCCCGCAGGGGCAGTGCGGGTTCATCATGGACAAGTCGGTTACGACAACCTCCATCCAGCACTATCCATTGGCCCGTCGTTTCTACCAGAAGTACCTGTTCAAGATGCCGCTGGCCATTGAGCAGCTGGATCTCTCAGCATACGATCTGGTTATCTCCAGCTCCCATGCTGTCGCCAAGGGAGTCATCACCGGGCCAGATCAGCTGCATCTCTGTTATATTCATACACCCATCCGCTATGCGTGGGACATGCAGCATCAGTATCTGGAGGAGTCCGGGCTGACTCACGGCCCGCTGTCCTGGGCGGCGCGGCGCATGCTGTTCTCCATCCGGCAATGGGACGTTCGGACAGCCAACGGTGTTGACGCGTTCGTCGCCAACTCGCGCTTCATCGCGCGCAGGGTGTGGAAGGTATATCGCCGAGAAGCATCGGTCATCTATCCTCCGGTGGATGTTGAGCGATTTGCCTTGCACGAGAAGAAAGAAAACTTCTACCTGACCGCATCACGCCTGACGCCGTACAAGAAGGTGGACCTCATCGTACAGGCATTTGCTGCAATGCCTGACCGACGGCTCATTGTCATCGGCGACGGCCCGGAGATGAAGAAGATTCGACGCGATGCAACACCGAACGTCACGATTCTGGGCTACCAGCCGTCTGACGTGCTGAAGGACTACATGCAACGGGCGCGGGCCTTTGTTTTTGCGGCTGAAGAGGACTTTGGCATCGTCCCCGTTGAAGCGCAGGCTTGTGGCACGCCGGTCATCGCATTTGGCAAGGGTGGGGCGACCGAGACAATCAAGGACGGGTCGACGGGCATCTTCTTTGGTGAACAGACCGTCGAGAGTATCATTGACGCGGTCCAGCGGTTCGACGGGATGACCTTCGATCCCCAGGCCTGCCGTGCAAACGCCATGCGGTTTGCGCTCGAGCGTTTTCGCGAGGAATTCTCAATGTTTGTGGAGAACGAATGGCAGTTGTTCTGCAGTCGGAAGGAGGTGCATGGTTGACCCCTCGCTGGATGCGTCCTCCCCTCGACGCCCTCTGTCTGCTGGTGGCATTCCTGCTGGCTCTGCTGGTGCGGTTCCGGTTCGACACCTCAACGATTGACATCGGGTGGTACTGGGCATCGCTTGGCATCATTGTGGCCGTGGACCTCGGCTACCTGTACCTGCGGGGGATGTATGACAACGGGCACGTCACCGCGGACCGGACCGGCGTGGTCGTGGATGGCCTGGTCTATGCGACGTTCCTGTATCTGCTGATCGCCTATCTGGTCAAGAACACGCTGTTCTCTCGACTGACGCTTGCCTATTTCCTTATCCTGTCGTTTGTCCTGCAGGTGGCCCTGGAGCGGACCGTCGTAGCAATTAGGAGGCGCAGATATGCGCGCGGCCTGGACCTGGTGCCTGCTGTCGTTGCCGGCACCGGGGAGGACCTTGTGTCAGCCGGGCTGGACGCGGGCAGCCTTCAGCGCGTGCTGGGACTGCGAGTGTTGCAGGAGGGCGACGCAGAGCTGAGCGCTGGCTGCTATCGCGACCTTGAATGCCTGCTGGATGCAGGAGGGGCTCATGCTGTTCTGCTTGCATCGCTCCTTCCGGACACCTCGCAGATGGTGGAACTGTGTCTGCGGCGCTATGTCACCGTCTATGCTTTAGGCGGCACCGTGCGGGCGCTGCCCTATCCCTCTGATGTCCTGTTCGTTGGTGGCACACCGGTGCTCAAGGTCCGGGACCTCCTTGTCGTGGGCGTTGGCGCGCGTATCAAGCGCCTCATGGACGTTCTGCTGGCAACATTGGGCGTTGTCATCCTCTCGCCGCTCCTGCTGGTTCTGGCCATCCTGGTAAAGCTCACATCGCCCGGACCTGTCCTGTTCGGGCACAAGCGCCTGGGCGAGGGTGGCAAGCCCATCCGTGTCTTCAAGTTACGCTCCATGACTATTGACGCAGAAGCGCGCCTGCGGGAGATGCTGGATGCCGACCCGGCACTGCGCGCGGAGTACGAAGCGACGTACAAGCTGCGGGATGACCCGCGGATCACACCGCTGGGCCGCTGGCTGCGCCGGACGTCGCTCGACGAATTGCCCCAGCTGTTCAACGTTTTGCGTGGCGACCTCTCACTGGTAGGCCCCCGTCCGATCGTCGCGGATGAGATCGCCAAGTACGGGTCTGCCTCTGCGGCTATCCTGCGGGTTCGGCCGGGCGTCACGGGGCTGTGGCAGGTGAGTGGACGCAGCGACTTGGATTACGCTGAGCGCGTGCGGCTGGATATGGACTACATCACGCACTGGAACCTCTGGCTGGACCTGCGCATCCTTGCGGCTACGATCCCCGCGGTCCTGCGCCGGAGGGGAGCGCGCTAAGCCATATTTGTCAAATGTTCAAACAATCAAGGATTTCTTTGATCGTTGCACATATTTCCGAAAACAGAATGTCTCTGGCATATTCAAAATCGCTCTGATAGTCAAGCCAACGCTTATTCATCACCTCGCTGCTGCTTACGGTCTGCAGAATATCATTGTATCGTTCCATAACGGGCAAAGAGTTCCTTTTAGTGGCCGTTGCCATGAGAGCCGAGCGCAAAGAATCAGGCTTGACATTTTGCCATTGGAGCTTGCGAAGGATGAAGATATCGTAGTAATCCCTTGAACGGGTATTCTGGTCACCACGAGAAATGACAGTCTCCAGTTTCTCAGCCATCACAGTCTCGAGATTATAAGCCAGGACTTTTATAGTGCGTGGCTCAAGGAGCAATTTGAATTCATAGACTATTTCACGAGGAGTAATCCGGTCGCCTGTGGTGATATCGATTCTGAGTGGTACAACCATTGGTGGATATCTTGCTTCAAGCGTTACACGCAGCCCTGGGTATTCATCGCTTTCGCGGATTTCTTCAATACGTTTCATAGAGAAGGAGATGCCATCATCGACCGGAATACGACAGATTTCTTCAAACATTTGCTTCATGGCATCCTGGTTGACTGTCAAGCCTTGAACAGTTGCGTCCATATCCATTGTTGCGCGGGTATCTAGGCCTACCATGGCAGCAACGAGGAACCCACCCTTGAGAATGAAATTGGATTGATAGCGAGAGATTGATATGCGTTCCAGCAAACGCTCCAGCATATAGTTCTGCATGATGATTTGAGCCGATATGCGGTTGCTCTTCGAGATATTCTTGATCGTGGCTTTCAGTTGCATCGCGTTATTCAAACAAGTACCTCCAAGTATGACTGCAATTTCTTCTCTACGCGGAATATTTTTGCATACTCAGAGAGCAACGGAATATCTCGTTGTTCCAAGCGTGTATATCGTCTAAAGGCGTCTGTAAGGACCTCTATGTCGGTATTGCTTCGCCCTCTCAACAAATCGCACAGAGTTCGCTCGGCATTATAGACGCGGATGGGATTTCCACCGGGGGATTTGGTCCGAACAACACCAATATCGAAGTGTTCCTTTTTTACTCGCGTATATCTCACATTTTCTTTTTGCAGAGATGTGGTGTTGTATCCGAGTGGAAATGTCATTGAGAATTTGATCGGCGTACGGTCAGTTAAGTCATGTATGAATAGAGCGGTTTCGTGAGAGAAAATACCTCGCCTGAATCGCGTCTGGAGATAAAACATTTCATCATTAAGAACAGTCGGTGTGATGTAGACACCGCGTGCCACATGCTCAAGCAAGCCCTTATCAACGAGACCCTTCAAATGTCCGCGCAAAATCCCGGCATTGGTAACCTCAGCGGTTGTTACTGTGCCGTTGTTTTCATGAACCATTTGAAGAATTCGATCTGCGTAACTCATGATTGTTCACCTCCAATAAAGTCTTTCTGGAGAAGGCGGTGACTTTCTTGCACACTATTATACAAAAAGGGTGCAAGAAAGTCAACGATATGGGGTCAGCTGGTAAATAGGTGCTGGGTGGTACATGGGTGGATTCCCGCTTTCGCGTGAATGACAGGACTTCACCCGAAGGTCAGTGAATGTACCACTCTCTGCTAATTACCAGCTGACCCCAAAGGGCCCAACGGTCCACGGTTTGCTCGTTGCACCAAGGGGTTGCTCGTGGTATCCTTCCAACGTTCGACACATGGGGGTCGCATCATGGCAGAGGATAGCGGACAACACGAGACAGCAAGAGCCGACATGAGGTCGCGCGGACAGCGGTTGTTGCGCAGGCAGTCGGTGGCGCAGGCGGCGGTGTTCCTCAGCATCCTCACGCTGCTCAGCAAGTTCATCGGCTTCGCGCGTGATGCCATCGTGGCCCACAACTGGGGAGCGACGGGCGTGACGGACGCGTTCCTCATCGGCATGATGGTCCCCAGCGTCCTGCTGGGCATCGTGTCCACGGGTCTCAGCACCCTCATCGTCCCATGGTACATCTCGCACCGCAAGGAAGACGCAGCCCGCGCGCGCGAGCTGGTCAACCAGGTGACAGTCGTCTGGGGAGTGGCATTCCTCGCCATGTCGGTGGTCGTTCTCATCTGGGCTCCCCAGCTGGTGCATCTGTTCGCTCCCAGCTTCACGGACGCCCGCTACGAATTGGCCGTGAAGGTGACGCGTCTGCTGGTCCCCATGGGCTTCTTCAACGTCATGACCGGCCTGATGACCGGGCTGTCGCAGGCGGAGGGGCAGTTCCTGATCCCGCTACTGGCCAACGTCGCGGGCAACGTCCTGCTGGTGGCGTGCCTGATCTTCTTCTCGTCGCCGCTGGGCATCCAGAGTTATTCGCTGGGGCAGACCGTAATGTCGATCATTGGCCTTGTGCCGGTTGTCTGGTTCCTGCTACGGCGCAGGGGTTTCTTCCACAGCTTTGACCTGCGCCATGTGGACTGGCGTGCCATCGGGGCATTTGCCGCCCTGCTGGTGCCCCTGGTCATCTCTGGCGGTGGCGGGTCGTTGAACACCATCGTGGACCGCTGGTTTGCCTCGCACCTCGTGCAAGGCAGCGTCTCGGCCCTTGACTATTCGAACCGGTTGTGGAACCTGCCTCTGGCCCTTGCAGCCACGCCGATTGTGACGGCAGTGTTCCCGTGGTTCTCGTCCATGGCGGTCGACGGGACCCTGCTCGCCACGTATGAGGACCGGGTGAGGAAGACGGTTGCGCTGATGATCTACATCATGCTGCCCTCGATCGCGGGGCTGGTCGCACTGGCTCAACCCATCGTGCGCCTGCTGTTCCAGCGCGGAGCCTTCACCGCCACAGCCACCCAGCTGACGGCTGCGTGTGTGCAGATGTACACCCTGGGCCTGATCGGCCAGGCGTTGTTCCCCGTGTTCCACCGTGTGTTCTACTCCTTCAAAGACACCCGGACGCCCCTGATCGTCGGGCTGGCCATGATCACGGTCAACGCGTTCACGGACTGGCTGTTTGGCAGGTGGTTCGGCGCGGCGGGCATTGCCCTCTCGACGACTGCTGCTGTGACGGTGGGTACCATCATGGACATCGTGCTGGTGCGCAAGTTCTTCCGCGGCGAGGTCCGGACGACCCCACGGTACCCGCTGGTGCAGGAGATCCTGAAGACCTCCACAGCAGTGCTGCCGGTGATCGGCATCGCCATGCTGGGGAAGTCCTGGATCGGCGTGGCTCAGACGTTTGTCGGCATGGCCTTGCGCGTGCTCGTGGTCTGTGGGACTGCCGCACTTGTCTATATGGCTGCCAGCGCCGCACTGCACATCGACGGCTGGCGCGTCCTGCTGGGACGCATCCGACGCCGCGTGACGCGTGGCAACGAGGCGCTGTCCACAGACGCACAGGACCTTTGACGAAACGCAAGGCCGTGTCCCGCCGAGCACAACGTACACCGATCCTGCGACTGCCAACGCCTGCAGGATGCCAGGAACCTCATCATGGATGTCCATTGTTTACACCCGAATGTGGTGTAAACTAGAAGCAGAAATATCCTGACGTCGGGGACCCAGGAGGTCTGGCATGACAGTGTTGATTCGCACCATCGGCAAGCGAGAGTACGCATACCTGGTTCGGCGCAGCGGGGGGCGGACCGTTCAGACCTACCTTGGGCCCACGGCGCGCGCAGATGTTGCCGCGAAGGTTGCCGCCCTGAGGGAAGAAGGCAGCATCCCCTCACAGTTCCATCGATTCTTCTGGGATACTGATCCTGCCGCCATCGACCTGCATCGGCATGCAGCATATGTGATCGGCCGGCTCCTGGAGATCGGAAGCCTGAGGGCAGTCTGGTGGCTCCAGCTCCAATACCCGACAAGTACGATTCTCCAGGTCCTCGCATCAAGCAAGGGACTGTCGGATCGTTCGCGCCGGTTCTGGTCAGCCTGGTTTGAGGTGAGCCGTGCATCCTGAGGCGATGACACCGCAGGCCCGGGCGCTGCTGCCCAGCCTGGTTCGCACCCTGGCGCGGCACCGGTTCGTGCTGGCGGGAGGGACGTCCCTTGCCCTGCACCTCGGCCACCGGTTGTCGGTCGACCTCGACTTCTTCCTGGAGGACGACGTCTCTCCGGATCTGCTGATTGGCGAATTGCGAGGTGTGCAGCTGAGTCCGGAAGTGCTGCAGCTGGCCCCGGGGACTCTCTCTGTCGTGATAGGGGGCGTCAAGGTCTCCTTCTTTCAGTATCCATATCCTTTTGTCGACCCATTTGAGTCATACGAAGGACTTGCTGTGGCCAGCATCCTCGACGTCGCGGCGATGAAGCTTGTCGCGGTAGCTCAACGCTCGGCCAGGCGCGATTTCGTCGATCTCTACGTCATCCTCCAGCAGACGCCTTTCCCCGCGGTCGCGGCACGGGCCGTCAGGCGGTATGGTCCCTCGCTGGTAGAGCCGGTTGTGATCGGAAAGGGCCTCACCTGGTTCGATGACGCGGACGGGGAGCCTGACCCGCAGTACCTGGGCCAGCCACTCCGGTGGGACGACGTGAAGGCGTTCTTCGCGTCGTCGTTCCGTCAGTTTGTCCTGGACCTCGATGCGGCTTTGGGGTCAGCTGGCAATTCCAGCCTAAAATAATAGGTTCGCCGTCCTTCCAGCGAAGTTCTTGTCATTCCCCCCTGAGTATTTCGTTTTAATACGAAGGGTGCTCTCGGCGAAGGCGGGAATCCATCCTTCGTCCGTGTCTATGTACTACTGCGTGGTCTAATTACCAGCTGACCCCAAAGGCTGGACCTGACCCCGATCAGTGGGACAGCTCGCGCAGGCGGGCCATGGCCTCCACCAGGTTGGGGTTGATGCGCCGGGAGTAGATCAACTCTGTGCGCTCCATCGTGGTGTCGCCTGCGGCGCGGTACGAGAGAGCCAGCAGGTAGTAGGCCCACTTGTTGGAGAAGCTCTGCTTGACGATGGGGATCACGAGGTCGCGGGCGCGGACAGGATCGCCGTCCTTCAAGGCGCAGAAGGCTTGCGCCACAAGGGCATAGGGATCGCCAGGCGTTATGGACAGGGCTTCGGCAGCCTTCGCCTGGGCCTTTGCCGTGTCACCCGCAACGTACACGTACGAGAGGGCAAGCCACCCCTTGATGCTTGCCAGTGTCGGGTACAGCCGTTCGGCTTGCTCGAGGCAGGTGACAGCAGCCGGGCTCTTCAGGTTCAACTCCATCATGCCCTGGCTCCACCAGGGCCGGTAGTCCCCGGGTGCCAGCTGCTGAGCCTGAACATACGCAGAGCGAGCTGCATCAGTCACGGGGCCAGTCACGCCGCCCGACAGCATGCCTGCATAGGTTCCACCCAGCAGACTCCAGTAGGTGTCGTTCGTCGGGTCGACCACGGTTGCGGTCGTCAGGCGTTCCACCTTGGCGGTGGCGTCCAGCCCTCCCAGCTGCAGGGCGTACAGCGAGGCGACGCCGCGCTGGATCGGCACCAGGGCAAGCACCAGCGCAAGCCCTCCAGCGATCAGGGCGGGAACGCGCCGGCGTTTGATCAGCATACGGCGGTCGTCGCGGCTCAAGACGTCATACGTGATGGTACGCGTCGACAGCAGGGCCAGGCAGAAGAAGAGGACGACGGGCGCGACGGCGTAGACGTAGTCGACATCCATGCACATGTGCAGGAAGAAGGCGAGTGTGCCTGCCCACAGGCCCGTCACCGCCATGTCCTCGCGGGAGCCGAACACCCGGTCCAGTCCACGCAGTCCCCGCCGGACGATCCAGGCGAACAGCGGAATCGTCCCCAGCAGGCCGGTTTCGGCCAGGAAGCGGAAGAAGAAGGAGTGCGGGTCGATGCGCCTCGACACGTCATGTACCCATTCGACGGCGGTCCACACGTGCGGAAAGGTGCCCAGGCCGGTACCGGCGAGGATGTGACTGCGGAACACCCGCACCGCCAGCACGATGAGGTGCACGCGCGTCTGGTTGGACTGGTCCTCACCACCTGTCACAAACGTGCCCAGGGCGGCTCCCTTGTTCGCGTTGATTGCAGTCGTAGCCCACGTCACCCGGTTGAGGAACGTGAGGCCTGCCGCAGCAGCTCCGACGACGAGGACGCGCAGCAGGAGTCCGCCACGCGAGCGGCGTGGCGTCAGCAGGATCAAGGCCACCAGGCCGATGGCGCCCATGAGGAAGGCTCCGCGCGATGTCGTGAGATACAGCACCATGAGCAGGAAGCCCGCACATGTGCTGTACAGCAAGCGCCAGTCGCGGCGCTTGTCCCCCGCGGCCATGCCGAAGGCCAGCAGGATGCACAGGATCAGAAACCCGCCAAAGGAGTTGTGATACTGCCAGAGTCCCCACAGCTGGCCGTTCACGACGAAATGGTACGTCAGGTTGCGCGACCACAGCGGTGTGAAGTAGAACAGGGGCGACATCGCTGCCATGTAGTAGGCAAAGGAGATGGCTGCCATGCCGACACCGAGAAACAGGATGCCGTTCATGAAGAACCGCAGGTCGCTGCGTTCCTGCACCAGGTTCAGAACCATCAGTGCCAGCAGGAAGGCGCTCCCCAGCTTGGCAGCTTCCACCTGGGCTCCGTAGCGGTAGGGGGACAGCACGGTCAGTGCGACAAAGGCGGCCACCAGCATCATAGCTGACCAGTCAGTTGACAGTGCCACCAGGCGGTGGTCCGGCAGCCACCAGAAGCACCAGGCAGCGAAAAGCACCAGCGTGGCCGCTGCAAACCACCAGTCCGCCGTGTACAGGACAACGTCTCCGAACCGTGTCCCCAGGGCAAGCCCGACAAGCAGCAGCAGAGCAGCAAGCATGAACAGTCGTTTTCTCATGCGTTTATTGTATGCGGACCCTCGCCCCCTGCAACTCTTTGGCCTCAGCCAGTACATGGATTGGATTCCCGCCTGCGCCGACTACGTCCCTCGCATTGAAGTAACATGCTCAGGGGGTAATGACAGAGGGGTGCGGGAAAGACAAAACACTACAATAGTATTCTACTGGCATAATTCTTGAAGAATAAAAGCGTTTGACACAACGAAAGTGTCGTATGGTAGCCACTTCGGCATCATTCACTTGTGGGCTTATGCTAGCGGAATAAAACGTGGTATACTACGAGCAGCAACGTTGGACACAAGTGACGGTTCTTGCCTGGAGGCGTTGAGATGGCAGACAATCCGTTTACGCTGCATCTTGCACGAGATGCAGCATTCTGTGATCGAGAACAGGAGCTGGAGGATCTCCTGACCTATGTGCGCAACGGTCAGAGCGTCGTGCTGCTTTCAGCCCGTCGCCTGGGCAAGTCATCTCTGGCTGGGAAGGTGCTGGAACACCTGGAGACCGAGGACTTCTTGACAGCCAGGATTGATGTCTATCCCGTTTCATCCGAGCGCGACTTCGTCCAGCGGCTGTCCGATGGGATCGTTCGAGGTATCGGC
>JAJFTL010000010.1 GCA_021373025.1 bacterium | reverse complement strand
TCCTCCTCAATTCTCTTAGGAATAGCATAGGTGAAGACATCGATATCTCCGAAGAGTCTGCAGACTTCACTCCTGCTTGTATCTATCATATCTCAGATTACGCGATGATCCTTTCCTTACTTGAAGTACTCCATCCCACCGCCATACTGAGACGTAGAATACTGCCATGTATCAAAATTCACGCTTTCTCTCTCGCCCCAGGTCGAGACGGCTATCCATCGATTATCAACTGAGTCACGGAAGTATTTTGAGATCGTCATCCAGTGAGGTCCGTACCTATATCCAAAAAGCTGCATATTCAAGCATGCGACAGGAGTGTCCAGATTCAAGCCCGCTTTCACAAACGTCGCATAGACGTCCCTGTCACCGCTGTTATCCTTTGTAACGCCGGTCAATGCAACGCTTTTGGATGTAGCATAGCTGAGTATCTTGCTTTTATAATCTGACAGTGAAGGTTCTCCCAACCAACCGGGATTGATCAGGGTGTACATGGCATCCATGTGCTGCATGAAATTCGTATAGGACGTGCTTGTGAACGGGTAAAGCTTTCCGTATTTTGTGCTGTCCTTTGATGCCAAGTACTGCGTGATATTTGCGGCGGACACAGGTCCGCACCCTCTATATTCTTTATCTGAATTGTCAGGCCACCACATTTGGTTTCGGCCGTAAGCCGTACTTGGCCGTACTTGGAAATGGCGATGGCACTGAAGTTACAGGAACGAATTGTCCTGGCGCCTCTCTCACCAACCTAACATCTTCAACGGCAACTGCGACTCTTACACCACCAGTCTATTGCAATTTGCTCCTGACTTCATCGTTGAATTTCTTGAGCATACCTCTATTCTCTTCGACATTTTGGGTAATAGAATCCCCGTTCAGCGTCAAATACTCTTTGTTCCCGTTCAATCCGTCTGCTTCGATAACGTAATCCATTGGGGGGACAAAGAGTAACCTGAAGTTTTCAATATTGCGATCTTGCTTTCCCTTTGCTCTGGAGACTTTTTCTTTGAATTTCTCTAAAGCATTATCCTCAATATGAATGTCTTGGACAATACAGTTTGCTTCCAGACTGCTCGCAGAAATGTAACCTATCTCTTTTCCCATACTCACCACTGGGATCATATAGCCAGAGACGGCACCGTCAATATCTTAAAAGTCGATAAACTCATCAGACAGATCTATTGCTTTACCTTTAGTCTGAGAATCACTTTCGAGATACTCCGTTATTTGGCCCAATGCTGACTGCCTGATGATTTCTTTGTTGTTATCTGCGCCTGATGCACCTATCGAGCTTGTTTCTCCTGCCGTAGCAAAGCCAACGGAACAACTCATTATCAATATGCCCGCGAGAATCAGACATGCAATCCTCTTAATCATGTTAGAACCTCCCCACGTACAACTTTCTATATATTGGATATATTTCACTATATTAGGGCCACCATCCGCGGCCCTGCGGAGTCTTGGCCACTGGACAATGTGGAAAGACGGAGTCATCAGCACCTCGCAGCACCCGCTCAATGGGTAGGCAAAACGCAGTAACGGGAAGCCCTACGCACGGACCTCCCGTCACTATTTGCAGTCTAGGATCCTTCGTCGGCTGCGGCAGCTGCAGCTGCCTCGTCTCTTCGGGGTCTTCCCCTGCACTAGTTAGACTACCACCACCGGCGAGTTGTTCCGAGCAGTCCTTCACCGTTTGGTGTGCAGGATCAGCGGAATGTCTACGATGTCCTGCTGACTGCCGTCTTTCATGCTGCTGATGAAGATGCGCAGTGTTGCGCTGCCCACCGGGGTGGGCCCTGACGCTGGACTGGAAAGCACAAGTGCTTGATCAAAGGTGCCAAACTCGGGGGCACCTGCAGAGGTCATGAAACTCCCCTGTCCCAAAGACACGGTGGAACCTGCAATCTTCATTGTCGTCTGCCAGCTGACCATGGCCTCAAATGCACGGGCGACGCCTGTGGTATGGACGATGCCTGTCCACGAGCCATCAGCCTGTTTGCGCAACGTGACTGCCTCATGACGCACCGGGAGCGTGACGTGGACGTTGCCCTCGGCAGACTCCATTGGACCAACGCTACACCCTGTCATGGACAATAGGACAATCAGGACAGCAATTACTGCAGCAGAGGTTCTTCTCATGAGTGTCATCTCCCCATATGTAGTACTTCGCGAGACAAATGCATCAGTTCATCTCTCCCAAGTTACCCTGAGGTTGCCGGTGCTCAGCACTTGCAATGACCTGGCGGACCGTCTTCATGTTGCGCCAAAAGCCCATATGCGATACCGCCACAGACCGCATGAGACAAACATGCACAACTCTCCTGCTTGTGCAACAGGCGGCACATGTTCCGAAGACTTATACCAGTATAGAGAAGTCCGCGAAAAACGAAAAGAGGGAGAGTCTCCTTGTGCTCTCCCTCCAGTGCATAACAATGAATCAGTTTGCTACGGCAGCCTTATCAGAAGTCCCTGCATAAATGCGAGTTTTGCGCTGGCATCGGCAATCAGGGTGTCAAGACGTGCCGAATACTGCGTGAGAGCCGTGGTTCGCACCGTCTTGAGGAAGGCGTTGCATGCAGCGACAGCTGTCTTGATCTGTGCCTTGACAGCATCGATAGCGGACTTGTCTGCTTTAGCCTTACGCAGAGTCCTCAGCTGCTGTTCCAGCGCACGGATGGACGACTGCATTGCTTCCAGCTGCGTACGTTCAGCCTCCGTCAACATAACGCCACGGGAAACCAGTCTGTGCGTTGCCTCTTTCTGGACGGCCTTAAGGTCAACAATGAACGCGCTCAGGTCCTTTCCAGCTGCCTTTGCAGCCTTGACCTTGTCATGGACGGCTCTTGCGGTTTCTGCGATCTGCTTGTACAGTGTCTTCAGCGTAGCCAGCTTTGCCTGATCTGCAGGAGACAGAGCTTGCCTTGGAGCGATTACCTTACTCGTTTGGGCCTTTGGAGCAGGCTTTCCTGTTCCTGCGTACGCGGCAGGGACAGCAACCAGCGCACCAAAGCCAAGCATGAGGACCAGGGCGATGCTTATCACTCCAATATTCTTTCTTGTCATGTGTACCTCCACAAGAATGAAATTGTCTATGTTCGATATCTTTGACTGCAAAGCAGACAGATATGTTCCCGTGGTGCAATGACGCAGCTTGCTGCACTGTGACAGAGAGCGGTGCTACGCCCGAGGTTCATGGTGCAGAGACTCAAAGGTGCTCACCGATGTGATGCGTCAACTCCTGTGGTACAATAAAAAGATGCGCAGCCGAATTGCAAAGATACTGACAGGCACAGGATTGACTCTGGTGGTGATGGTAGGCACGCTTGCAGCCTTGCCCGCGCTTGAGGTCGAAGCTCCCACATATCCACCCAATGCCGTTACGATTCCCGCGCGGCCCACTGTTCTCCAGCGGGACCTGATAACGCTGCGCGAGACGTATCACCTGCCCGCCATTGAGGCTTGCGTGATCCGGGCCGACGGCATTGTTGACACTGCGGTAACGGGCGTGCGCAAGGTTAGGGGCACAAAAGCTGTGACGACGTCAGACCTGTTTCACCTCGGCTCCATGACAAAAGCCATGACGGCAACAATGCTGGCAACCCTGGTTCAGGAGGGCAAACTGAGCTGGAACACAACGATGGTACAGGCGTTCCCGTCGTGGGCAGCCGTTATGGATTCACGATATCGAGATGTAACGCTCGAGCAGCTGTTGACGCATACATCCGGATTGCCCCGCTACACAACGGACCCCGAGTGGGAAAGCATTCCCCCGTTAACTGGAACGCCGGCGCAGCAGCGCGAGGCATTTGCACGCATGCTGCTGACGAGACGGCCCATCGGTCCGGCAGGCATCTATCGCTACTCTAATGCAGGATATGCTGTTGCGGCAGCCATTGCCGAGCGGGTGACCGGAGAGTCGTGGGAGCAGTTGATGCAGCAACGTGTTTTTGGGCCTCTGGGCATGGATGTTGCCTATGGCTGGCCCCTTTTGTCCGGTGCTGATGAACCCTGGGGACACCGCATCAAGAACGGCATCATTATACCGCACGACCCGGCTGATCACTACAAAGTGCCTACCGTACTCGCTCCTGCAGGCGATGTCAGCATGTCCATCCTCAACTACAGCATCTTTGCGCGCTTGCACCTTGCAGGACTGGAAGGAAAGGACGGGGCACTTCTTTCGAGCACGCTAATCCAGCGTTTGCATCAACCGGTTCTGGACTACAGCTGTGGGTGGCATGAGGAACTGATTGACGGAGTCCAGACAAGTTGGCATCGGGGAACGTGCGACACCTTTGACACCTTTGTCTTTCTTCAGCCTTCACGGAACATTGGCGTCATCCTCTTTACCAACGCTGATGGGGACAATACTGCCGTGCTGGCGCAGTTTGCAGAATTATCCAAGCTGGCTGCGGTCTACGCAGGACACTGACCCCGGATTCCATCGAGTTGCTGGCCAGCATCGTCCCGCGGCAGGCCATCAACGCTCGGAGTCAGGTGCCGGCGATTCCCGCGTTGAGCGCTCACGACGTTGGAGGTAGTGCAGGAGCACGGCAACGTCGGCGGGTCGCACGCCGCTAAGGCGGGAGGCCTGGCCCAGCGTCTGGGGCTTTGCCTCCACCATGCGTTCTCGCCCTTCCTTGGACAGCGAAGGCACCATCGCAAAGTCAATCTCCGGCGGGATCACATATCCGTCGAGGTGTGAGAGGTCGCGGGCCATCGCCTGCTGGCGCACGATGTAGCCCTCATACTTCACTTCGGTCTCCAGCTCTTCCAGCAGTTCATCGTCCACATCTGCCAGGTCGGGCGCGATGGCAACCAGGTCCTTTTTCCAGAAGTCCTGGCGCTTGAGGAGCGTGGCGAGAGATGTAGGAGTTTGAATGGCACCCACGCCAAGTGCTGAGAGCTGCTCTAGTGTTGAAGCGTCCGGGTTCAGCATGCGGGCCCGGAGGACCTCCTTGAGGCGGTCGAGTTCCTGCTGCTTGTGCACGACACGTTGATACGAGGCTTCGTCGATGATCCCGAGCTCATGAGCAAGAGGTGTCAGGCGCAGGTCGGCGTTGTCTTCGCGCAGAATGAGGCGGTACTCACAGTGACTGGGTGTGATACGGTACGGTTCGACAAGTTCCTTGGTCGTGAGGTCGTCGACGAGGACACCCAGGTAGCCGTCAGAGCGCTGCAGGATGAACGGATCCTTTCCGCGAACCTTCTGGGCGGCATTGATGCCGGCGATGATACCCTGCCCGGCTGCTTCGTCATAGCCCGTCGTTCCATTGATCTGGCCGGCCAGGAACAGTCCTTCGACGCGCTTCGTTTCCAGGGTCAGCTTCAGTTCCTGAGGATTGACGTAGTCGTAGGCGATGGCGTAGGCCGGACGCATGATCTCCACGTGCTCCATGCCGGGGATCGTACGCAGGATCTCCTCCTGCATGGGTAGAGGCACGCTCATGTACATGCCCTGCACGTACATCTCGTTGGTGTTCCGACCTTCCTGCTCGAGGAACAGCTGGTGACGCGTCTTGTCGGGATACCATCGCACCTTCTCCTCAATGCTGGGACAGGTGCGCGGGCCGACGTGGACCATGAGCCCCATGACGGATGGAGACAGCTGCATGTATTTGCGCGTGACGTCGATCGTCTGCGGGTTCGTCCAGTTCAGGTAGCTGGGCAGCTGATCCTCCCAGACGCGCGGCTTGCTGCGGAATGACCAGTGCAGGGGGATCCTGTCACCCTCCTCCAGGACGAACTTGTCCAGGTCCACGCTCCGCTTGTCAATGCGGGGCGTTGTTCCCGTGTTGAAGCGCTGGACGTCGAAGCCGAGTTCTCTCAGTGAGTCGCTGATGCCGCTACTGGCGAAGTCCCAGGCGCGCCCCGCAGGGATGGCGATGTCGCTGATGTGAACCACGCCACCCAGGTAGGTGCCCGTCGTCAGGATGACGGTGTCGGCCCCGTAGCGGACGCGGTAGTTCGTGACGACTCCCGTGATGCGGCCGGATTGCGTCAGCAGGCGTTCCACGCGTTCCTGCTTGAGCGTCAGGTTGGGCTGGTCCTCCAGCACATGCTTCATGCTGGTGCTGTACTCCCATTTGTCACACTGCGTTCGTACACTTTGGACGGCGCGTCCCTTGGAGGTGTTGAGCAGCTTGATCTGGGTCAGCGCTCGTTCAGCGTTGAGGCCCATCTCGCCACCCAGGGCATCGACTTCGCGCACAACCTGGGCCTTGCCGGGACCGCCGATAGCGGGGTTGCAGGGCATCCACGCGATGGCATCCATGGAACCGGTGAGGACCAGGACCTGCAATCCGGCGCGCGCGGCAACCAGCGCTGCCTCGCATCCGGCATGTCCAGCCCCCACGACGATGCAGTCATACCGTCGTCCGCCCTCGAACTCTTCGTGCACCTGTTGTTCCTGTCCGCTCATCGGTTCATCCCCTGTTTCACTCGGCATGGACATAGCATACCACGACTTGCACAAGCGGTGTGCTCCAGTCTGTCATTCCCGCGAAGGCATGAACCCGTCCTTGTGTTGAGCAGCTCGATATCACTTAGACCGTTTCAGACACTCGGCGAGATCTCCGTTATATATATGGAGAGGAACATCAAGGATAGCAAACGCATTCCTTATCTGCTCTACGACTGAAGGGGTAAGGGTCATCGTTAGCGAAACCGACGCTCTTTGCGTCGTATTTTGGAAGAGAAAGCTGGGAGTGAGCCGGGCGAACCAGGAATCGTTACCATTTCGTTACTTTCGGTCGCTACAATGTGAGCTGCTAGTGAAAGGAAGCACAGGTCATGAGTGCATAGACAGTAACAGCGAAGAACGTGAATCTCACCGCCGGGAATTCGGCGACAAGCAACCGTTGGTGCGGACCTGGAAATAGGAGACACATATGAAACGAGTTAGTCGAACTGCAGCATGGATTGTCATTATTGCATTGCTTATGGCGGTTGGCGTGGAAAGACCCTCTCGAGCGTCGGGGCTTGATAGCAGTGCATCAGACTCGCTCCTTGCCACCTGGCGTATTGATCAAACCAGTGACATGTCCGATGAAGTCAAGATTCGCGCAACGGTGGATGCCTTCTTCCAGCTCGATTATGCAAATCGTACCACTACCACCGTTTTTACCTCACGATCCTTCCTCATGGCGGCCGATACCGACGCAGCACGCACGTTTGCCCGTTATACCGACGGACTGCTGAAATACAAGATTCTCTGCTGGGATGCACTGGATGCGCTGCCCATCGGCTACGAGGAGTATGGACCGGAATACAAGGAAGTGACCGTGGATGCTACCGGTTCAAGCGCTTCCGTTAGGGTGCTTCCGATCTGCACCTTCAGATATGATGGTACTCAGGCTTCAAAGGAATACTGGGGGTACCAGACGCATGTCCTGACACTGCACAAGGTCGACGGGAAATGGCTGATTGAATTTGAGGAGACACTCGATTAGCCTGAACGCAAGGAGTTCCCGCTTGACACCGATTTTGAGAAGCTGACGCGTGAGCTTCCAACTGCGCTGGCCGAGGCAAAGCGGTATGAGGAGGACCTCAATCGGCAGAAGCAACAGGACATCGAGACGATGCGGCAGAAGCAACAGGACATCGAGACGATGCGGAAGAACAACGACCCGCGCCTGCACTTCATGAGTCAGCGCGACGGTGGTGATATGTCTTCCGAACCTGTCGCAGGGAATGGAGAGGAACTACAATCGGGCGGGTATATTGCCTATGACCGCGCTCGTGCCACACTGTATACGCGGTGGGCAACGGGAACCTCTCCTCGGACCGGTCTGGTCGGATATGGAAACAATCCGTTGTTTCCATACTACTCACGGGGTGATTGCATTAATTTCGGGAGTCAGGTGGTTTGGTGTGGTTTGGATTCGGGGGCATCAATGACAGTGCTCATATCAATTCTCATGCCACCCCGATGGTGACAACCGGCGGAACACTATGGTATCAGGGATTGTCCACATGGACTACGTTGGTGAGTCAAGACCCGTATAGCTTCCTGCCTATGATCAATACCAACAGAGTCTCGGACTTGGTCGGCGTGCAAGGGTGGCGGTATGGATCTCTTGGCGGTATTGCACCAGGCGACCTCGTAGTGAGAACTCAATCGTTCTACCACACAATGCCTGTGTCAGCTGTCGTCGACAAACATGGTACGCCATCGACTCCGGAACTTGATGAGATCTATATCAGCTCCCATACGGACCTCGCATACGATACTCGACTGATTGACTTCATGCCGAGTATCGTTGGTCACCCTGAGTACTGCGATTTCGTCAACATCAGCATTTTCAAGGCGCCCTGATATCTTCGCCAAAACGACAGACTCCTTATTGGAGTTTGTCGGTGCGCGGCAAGAATTAACGATTGTGTTCTATGATACTGTGTAGTGGTTCTATGTAGAACGTGTATTGCTTCGCTGAGAGTGCTGGTCCTCGGCGAAGCAAGTCGGCAGAGGGGGTTCTATGAAGACGAGGTACTGTGTGTTGATATCGCTGTGCATCGTGGCAGGGCTCCTGCTGGCTGGGTGTAGTACGGGGGATACCAAGCCGTCAGAAGACCAAGCCCACGCAGAACAGGTAGTCCGTGACCACTTCCGGTACTGGAATGAGAA
>JAJFTL010000004.1 GCA_021373025.1 bacterium | reverse complement strand
GAGCCCGAGCTGCACCTGGACCTCCCCAGCCTGCGGGAACTGCATGGCATGATCTCCTGGGCTACAGCCAGGCGCAAATCAGTCGTACTGTCGACGCACAATCTGGAGACCATACGGATGCTGCCGGACCGGCTCTATGTCATCGCCAACGGTGGGGTGCGCGAGGCCCCCAGGAACGAGGAGACCGTGCAGGAACTGCTTGGCATGAGCCCGCAAGAAGATGAAAAGCAACAACAGGAGACATGGTGACCTTGGCGTCGGGCAGGATGGCCGGTCGGACGAGTTGACCACCACGACAGAACGGTTTGACTATACTATATGGTGAACCGGGGGAAGAAGCTATTCTGCCACCCGAGAAAGTGTGCCTTTCCGACAGCGCGAACCTGTGAGCGCTTCTCTTCGGAAAGAGTCGCAACGTTGGAGGAATACTATGGAGAGGATAGTCTATATGGACAATGCGGCGACCACGCCGGTCGACCCGCTTGTAGTTGAGGAGATGAAGCCGTTCTTTACAGAACAGTTTGCCAATCCCATGACCTACATGCATTCGTCCATGGGTGATGTGGCGTACACAGCTGTCGAAAATGCCCGTCAGCGCGTAGCAGCTCTCATCGGTTCTCATCCCGAGCAGGTTATTTTTACAAGCGGCGGGACAGAGGCAGACAATTGGGTCCTCAAAGGGACACTAGAGCGCGCGACGCGCGAGCGGTTGCACAAGCCTGGACATCTGGTAACAACGGAGTTTGAGCACCATGCAATCCTGCACAGTGCACTAGCCCTTCAGCGTCAGGGCTATGACGTGACATTTGTGAAGGTTGGACACGAGGGCATTGTCGATCCCGACGATGTCCGACGGGCCATGCGGCCCACGACGGTACTGGTATCAGTGATGCACGCAAACAACGAAATTGGAACGATTCAGCCTATCGCCGAGATTGCACGAGTGGCTCATGAACACGGCGCTCTCATGCATACCGACGCTGTTCAGACGACAGCGCACATCCCTGTGGACGTGGATGCTCTCGGTGTTGATTTCTTGAGTATATCCGCCCACAAATTCAATGGACCAAAGGGTGTGGGAATCCTGTTTGTGCGTGACCATGGGGCGTTGTATCCATTTATCGACGGAGGCGGACAGGAGTGGGGACTGCGTGGCTCGACCCATAATGTTCCTGGTATCGTCGGCCTTGGCAAGGCAGCACAGCTGGGCAGGGAACGGTTGCCCGGAGAACTGAAACGCCTGACAGGACTGCGCGATATGCTGCTCGACAAGCTTTCGTCGCGCATCGATGGAATTGCAGTGAATGGGGACATGAAACAGCGTGTGCCACAAAACCTCAATATTCGTATTGACGGGATCGACAACGAACCCCTCCTCTTAGCGATGAACGAGGCGGCCTTGATCGCAGCGGGAGGTTCGGCATGTACTGCGCTCGAAACTGTACCTTCACATGTTCTGACATCGATTGGCTGCAGTCTGACAGAAGCAAAGGCGTCGATCCGACTCTCCTTTGGGTATTTCACGACCGAGCAGGACATCGAGTATGCTGCTGATGTTATTCCGGGTCTCGTGAGGTTTCTGCGGGCGATGGCGTGAGACAAGATGGATAAATACAGTCGAGCCACGATTCGAGAGTTCATGAGCCCTAGCAACATCGGTTCTATCGATGATCCCTCTGGCACAGGCCACATCACTGATAATGCGGATAGTGTGGAATTGACGCTTTTCATCAACGTCGATGCAGCAGGCCACATCACCGATGCCAAATACCGCGTTTCTGGTTGTACTGCCCTCATTGCGACCCTGTCTGTTCTCAGCAAGGAGCTGCCCGGCAAGGCCATCGAGGAAGCTCTGACCATCGATATGCCCTATCTCTCTAGCCTGCTGGAAGGCCTTCCTGAAAGCAAGTGGCGTTGTGCCGGATATGCTGTTGAGGCGTTGCACCTGGCGATCGAGGACTATCGGAGCAAAACTCCCTGAAGCGCACGTTATGTGCAGAGACTGACGTGGGTTGAAGCTGGAGCCACTAGACCAGTACTCTGCGATAAGCAGGAAGGGCCTCCGGCTGCTACGGAGGCCCTTTGTCCTGTTGGGGAGGAGGTTGGCATGAAATCTGTTTCGCCACTTCTAGTACGTCAATCTCGGCGAGAACGTTCAACCTGTTCTTCACATTGTACTCGTTCGTGTTCCTTCCAATTCTGGTCAACAACGTCTTCAATCAGCTTCTCATCAGGGATAAAGGGAATAGTAATGTGGCCCCGCCCCTTATAGTCCTTGTTGAATTCTAAAGCGGTCTGAACAGAGTGCTCGTTCCTTGCCCATGACCTTCGTGCCACACCCCCCATGACATCCCACAATAGTGCCGACTTGATGACGGCATCCGTTTTCTGACTTCCATCCAGCACCAATCCAAATCCGCCGTTGATGGCTTTGCCAATGCCAACGCCGCCTCCATTGTGCAGAGTCACGAGACTCATGCCTCGTGCGGCATTGCCGGCGAAACACTGTGTGGCCATGTCGGCCATCACATTGCTTCCGTCCTTGATATTGGCTGTCTCGCGGAACGGCGAGTCGGCACCGCTGACGTCATGGTGATCCCTTCCCAGCATGATCGGGCCAATCTCCCCGTTGCGTACCATCTCATTGAACTTGAGCGCAATTCTCATTCTGCCTTCTGCGTCCTGATAGAGGATCCGGGCCTGTGTGCCAACGACGAGACTATTCTTCTCGGCATCACGAATCCAGATGTAGTTGTCCCGGTCCTGGCCCCTCCTCGTCGTGTCGATGCATTCCATGGCAGCCTTGTCGGTCTTGACCAGGTCATCTTTCTTGCCGCTGAGACAGACCCATCTGAAGGGACCGTAGCCATAATCAAACAGCATGGGCCCCATAATGTCTTCAACGTAGGACGGGAAAATGAATCCATCTTTCTCGTCTTTGCCGTTCCGGGAGACCTCCTTGACCCCTGCGTCAAACACGGCTTTCAGAAATGAATTGCCATAATCGAAGAAATACGTACCTCGGTCGACAAGCGCCCTTATCAATTCAAAGTGTCGCCTCAGGCTCTTATCGACCAACTCGCGGAAGCCCTCTCTGTCATCGGCCAGCATCCGGGTCCTTTCTGCAAAGCTCAAACCTTGGGGGCAGTAGCCGCCGTCGTATGCCGCGTGGCATGACGTCTGATCGGACAACAGTTCGATGGGAATGTTGTTCGCAACCGCATATTCGAGCAGGTCCACGATGTTCCCATAATATGCGATGGATATAGGTTCTCTCTTTTGAACGTATTCCCTGGCCATGCTAAAAATCTCATTCAGGTCTGAACTGACCTTGCTCACCCATCGCTGGACACGACGTGTTTCGATGCGGGACTCGTCCACCTCAGCGATAATTCCCACTCCCCCAGCTATTTCGACAGCCTTGGGCTGGGCACCGCTCATGCCACCAAGACCAGAGGACACAAATAGATGACCCCGCAGATCCTGGTCGTGGGGGATGCCCAGCTTCAGGCGTCCAGCATTCAGCAGCGTATTGAATGTGCCATGAACAATGCCTTGAGGACCGATGTACATCCAGCCCCCTGCTGTCATCTGGCCATAATTGGCAACGCCCATTTCCTCAGCGATTTCCCAGTCATCCTGATTGTCAAACATGCCCACCATCAGCGCATTGGTAATAATGACTCGTGGCGCGTCTGGCTTGGAGGGGAACAATCCTACGGGATGTCCTGACTCCATAACGAGTGTTTGATCTTCCGTCAGGTTTTCAAGGTATTTCTTGATCAGGCGATACTGCATCCAGTTCTGGCAAACACTGCCGGTCTCTCCATATGTCACGAGCTCGTAGGGGTAGAGGGCGACATCAAAGTCCAGATTGTTGTCGATCATGACCTGAAAGGCTTTTCCTGCCAGGCACTTTCCCTCATACTCATCGACTGGCTTGCCATAGATCCGTCCCTGCGGCCTGAATCGATAGCCGTAAATCCTGCCCCGTGTCTTGAGTTCATGCAAGAATTCTGGCGCCAGCGCTGCGTGATACTGCTCAGGAATGTATCGCAGAGCATTCTTCAGCGCGATCTTTGTCTGCTCCCTGCTCAAGCGGAAATCTCTTGCGGGAGCCCTCCGCACGCCTTCAACAAATTCCGGCATTTGCGGCAGGTCATCGTCGAGCTTTATGGTCATTGCATCTGATACATCAACGTTGCTCATCATAGGCTTCCTCCCGGTCATTCTCGATGTCCCCGCTCAGAGTTCGTCCATGCGGAGAGATCATCTTGTCACCGACATTATAGCTGTTTCCCTGGACGGAGGATCATTCAGCGTCAGCGCGTGATGTTCAAGTATGCTGTCCGGTCGGCCCTGCTGCAAGCGGTCCAGTCATGCCCACAACAAGTCCAGCCAAGATGAGCAGGCCGCCGGCGACAGTCTGGAGAGTCACGTGCTCGTGCAGAACAAGTGCCGCCAGCAGTGTCCCAGCCAGAGGCTGACAGAAGAACATAAGCGAGGAGGCGGAGACACTGGCGACCTGCTGCAGGCCCAGCGTCCACAAGTAAAATCCCAGAAACGTGGAGACGATCCCAAGGTAGGCAATGGCGACTCCAAGAACAGGACGGGTGGCGACGGTGGCAAGAACCTGACTACCGTGCGGAATGAAAAGAGGAGAGAGAATTACTAGCCCAAGTGCGTTGCTGATGCCGGTCGCGGTGAGCGAGGACTGTTGTCTGGTGATAAGACGGAGGAACAGCGAATACAGTGCCCATGTCACAGCTGCTGCCACCAGCGCAGCGATGCCCTCAAACCACTGGACGGGGACCGGCCCTGAGCCACTCCTGATCCCCTCCAGCGATATCATCGTGACGCCGATCAGAGCAATGATGATTGCCAGAAGGTCGCGGAAGCGCTGGCGTTCATGCAGGAAAAGCCCAGCAAGGACCACCATTACGAGAGGTGTTGCACATGTGATAATTGAGCCGATGTGCGCATTGGTCAGAGATGTTCCGAGGAACTGCAGTGGGATGGAGACGACGTAACCGGAAACAGCACTGCCAAGATAGAGCCACCATTCCCGTCCACGTGGCATTTTCGGTCGCTGGATAAGAAAAAGCGCTATAAACAGAGCGGTCGAGCAGACGAATCTCAGGATGACAAGGTCGAGAAAGGACACGCTCGCCAAGGCATAACGGCTCACCACGAAGGTACTGCCCCAGATGGTAGCCGCAGCCCCCAGGTTGAACAGTCCCCAAGCGTTGCTCTCCGAAGAAGTCATTGGGCTGGGTCCAGCTATCTAGAACTCGATCCCTTTCTGAGCGGGCACACCAGCATGGAAGTGGTGCTTGATCTGCACCACCTCGGTTACCATGTCAGCCGCATCCAGAAGACTTGCGGGAGCACCACGGCCCGTTATACAGACCGACATGAACGCAGGCCTGTGTGTCAGCAACTCAAGGACATCAGTGTCAGGAATCAGACCGTAGTCGATTGCGCAGTTGAGCTCATCCAGGATCACGAGCTCGTGCCGTTCTTCCTCGAATGCGTTCCGGGCAATGTTCATACCTCTCTGTGCCTCTGTTTTGTCCAGTACGTTGACGTTTCCTTTGGTGACCCACTGGTGCGTTCCAGTCTGGACAACCTCAAACCCTGGCAAGTACGCGATCCCTTTCAGCTCCGAGTACGTCGGGTCCCCTTTCATAAACTGAACCAGCAACACACGCTGTCCGGCGCCGACGGCTCTGAGACCGAGCCCCAGTGCCGCGGTCGTCTTTCCCTTTCCATTACCCGTATAGATCATCACCAGACCATGCTGT
>JAJFTL010000058.1 GCA_021373025.1 bacterium | reverse complement strand
CTGCTGATTGCGCTCCTCGTCGCCTTCTGGCAGCACAACGGTCTTGTGAAGCTTTGTTGCCTTGCTGCGAATTGATTCCAGGATTGTCATACGATCCCCCACATGATACACCAAGAGAAATTGTAGCACGGAGCCTCTCTTTTCCAAGAGTCCGATAGTATCCGCAGGGTTGGTGTAAATTCAGGAGAATGAAAGAGCCAAGGGCTCGCTTTCGTCGGTATCGTGGGTGTATGACCAACCAGAAACGGAAAGGGGAGCCAATGGCTCATGGACATCTTCCACTGGAAGACGATGTTGTGAAAGAGGTGATGCTCGGCAAGCGCGAGGAAACTGGGACAAGACTGTTGGAGCAAGTGGTCAATTCGGTGGTACAAGCTCAGGCCACAGAGCAACTGAAGGCCCGAGCCATACGAACGCAGCGAAGAGCCGACGACGGAGCGGAATGGCGCTCGGTTTTATGGTCGCTGATGGAGAGAGTGAGGCAACTTGGCATGAGCTGTTCCTCAGCTTGAGGGAGCGAGGAGTCAGAGATATGGAGCCTAATCATGGGGAACTCACGAAGGCCATCAGGAAGCACTTCTGTGGGAAAGTTGTCAGCGCTGCCAGACTCATTTCTTCAAGAACATCCTGGACAGAACACCCAAGAAGTTCCAGCCAGAACTCAAGGTTGTGTTGACCAACCTGTATCCTGCACCCGAACTCAACGAGGCCGCCCCCTGGAAGTACCACCTCCTGGAATGGAACCAGGAAGAAGCTCCCATGATGGTGGCATTGCTGAATACACGGTTTGATAAGATCACTGCTGTCACCAGTCTGCCAGAACCATCCCACAAACGCCTGAGCACCTCCAACAGCATTGAACGGCTCGATGATGAGCTACGACCGAGAGAACGTGTCATCTGTCTCTTCTCCAACGAGACTCGCATGATTCGGCTGATGGGTTCCGTCCCGATGGAGATGCATGAGAGATGGATAACGAGGAAGAACTCCTTCACCATGGAACGCTGTGAAGCTGATAAGGAAGAAACCAGGAATGCTATGCATGCAGACTGTAACAAACTGAATCATGTTGACCAATTCACTGCTCGGCCCAATCCGTACTGAAAGAAGAATGTACACCAACAGTGTGGACCTAATTCATTCCAATGGTCGTCAATGGATCCTCTGAGCATACCTGTGATATACTCAGAAACATATGGGGCACATGGGAGGAGACATGAGGATTGTTATGACAAACCAGAAGGGCGGAGTTGGCAAGACGACGCTGGTGTTTCATCTTGCGACGCTCTTTGCCAATGACCGTAAGAGTGTGCTGGTGATTGACCTTGACCCACAGGGCAACCTGACGAGTTGTTTTCTGCGCAGCGACTTGCCACCTCAGAATAACATTGCCCTGGTATGTGAGGACAAACGTCCGGAACCTATTACCGTTGCTGACCATCTCGACTTGGTCGGCACCGACAGCAGCTTGAGCAGATATGAGAACCATGATCCCATGGACCACCTTGAGGCGATCGGCTCGTGGCTGGATACTACCGCCGGCTACGATGTTACGATCCTGGATACACCGCCGTCTATGGGATTGTTTACGAGAGGGGCGTTATTGGCCAGTGATTTCGCCATTATTCCAGCCGACGTTTCATGGTTTGCCCTGAAGGGTTTGGCAGACCTTGTGAAGTCTATTGAAATCCTGCGAGCAAGTCATCAGACGAGTATAAGGCTTCTCGGGATTGTCCTCAACAATGTCCAGGAGAGGCAGTCATTCGCACAGGAAACATGGGCAGTTCTTGACGATCAATACGGGTATCTGTTGTTCAAAACGACGATTCCGGAGTCTGTGCGCGTCCGGGAGGCAACTAGCCAGGGAATCCCCGTCACGCGGCTTAATCCACGGGGGAAAGCAGCGGAAGCTTATCGCCAGCTCTACAAGGAGATTGTCTCGAGGCTTCAAACAGTCTGATCATGCGTGGCGCCCCTTATCTATTTGCCTATTTGCGCCAATGACGAGAGCGTGTGCCAGAAGGCCGACACCGCCTGCTAGGAGAAGTGAGAGGCCGATAACCAGCATGAATAGACGGGCAGAATACATCCAGTTTCCTTCGACTGTTCCACGTCCTATGAGCAGTCCAGCCAGGATGAAGATTACGCCGGCCGAGGTCAGGCCAATCGCAAGACGGAGCTTGCTCCGAGTGATTTTTTCCGCTTCTACCTTCTTGACTCGTGGCGCCTTTCCGGATGCCTTCCTTTTCTTGCTCATCAGAACTCCTCTATACATGTACTTTATGTCGACTCGATGACCGACTTACTCAGTGTCCTATTGTGAATCCAGTGAGCGTGTCTGTCAATGAAGAGAACAGGCAAAACTGGCGGGAAGCAGTGGGGCAGGTTGCATGGAAAGTGCTCGGCGAGGATGATGAGAGGGGTCGTGATCATTCTAGTTGATCTCCTGCCGAATTACGGGTGTACAAGAACAGGCAAAACACCAGGTGCAGGCAGAGTTTGTTTGTAAAAGTGCCAATACAGATGATCGAGATTGTTCCAATGGCACGCATGGTCTCGTCAGAGGTCCTGTGCGCAAGGGTGTTCTTGAAGTGTTGCCCAAGGGGCCTACAGCGAACAAGTGGCAACGCAGTTATCCTTATTCATCAACGATAGTGTCGTCTATTATCCGTGAGCCCCGATTCCCATGGGCTCGTTCGTGTTGATCTCACTCAGCTACTGCAAGCACGGATTGGCGGATCGATGTGGATCCTGGGCATAACAAGAAGGGAGGGATATGCCACGTCACGGTTCCGAGGAAAGTGTCCTGACTGGCTGTGCGGAGGAGCCGTGCCTGCAAGATGAAAATGTTTTGCTGCAATGGAAGAAGGTCGATACCCCCAGTTGATGGAGGAGCTGAACGGCGAAGGGGAGGTCATGGAGGACGGCGGTGAGCGCTTCAAAGAGTTTGGGGTGCATGTCCCCGGTTCCCTCCCTTGGCCTTCTCTGGCCTGAGCAGCCGATCCATGGTGGCAGAACTCATGTGGAGGAGGGCAGCAGCCGAAGGATCAGGAAGAAGAGTCCCATACCTGCCTAGGGCACGCAGGAGTTCCGGCATGGCTGCCTGGAGTCACTTCCCACAGAGGTCCATACTCAGGTGATACATCCAGATGAGCGTCTCTACTACGGCAGGACCATACACATGCTTCCTCTCTCTGGGCCGGGGAGAGGGTCTCGTGGGGACCAAGGTCACCTGTCCCAGGATGGCGCGCTTTGCATAGGTACGAAGCAGGTAGGCTGCATAGGGAGGGCTGTACCCCGTGGTGGCACAGAACTCGTGCAGCATGACTCCTTCTGCTTCGTCCAGACAAGGATGTCAGTATCATGGCTCCCTCCTCTTGTTTCGCGATGATTTCGTGATGCAACGAAGGGAGTTCACGATGATTTAACGCGATGCAACTCGCCTTCTCGCTTAGGAGGAAATGGAGGTATACTTTTATATCAGGAGGCTTTATGAGTGAAACAGTCATGATAGAAGCGCTCGGACACGGCAGTGACGCCCGGGGTCATGCGCTTGATAATGTGTTCAACTGGATGACGATCCGGGGACTGGAGGGCAAGCGCATCGTTGTCCTGATGGGCGATGTACCGACAAAACCGGACCTGGTGGAGAAGGTCGTGCTGTCGCTTGCCGGGGCTGCGCGGATCGATCTTGCAGCCAGGTCGCTGGCTGGGTACGATGCAGCCGCTCGGAGTGCGCTGACGAGCTTGCTGGGTGGACGTGGAGAGCTCATCGAGATGAGTTCGGGAGAGTTCGAGTCTCTTGCGGTGCCGACGAGGACTTCTGCGCGCCAGCTGCACGGGATGGAAACACGCGAACGTCGGTTCATCAAACAGGCGTTCTTCGCGCGCTGTCTTGCCGAAGCGGACCTGTTCGTGGTAGTGCGGAACCTGGAACTCAACAGGTTCTCTGGTGTTCACGGGGTGTTTGCAACGGTTCTCGACTGTCTTGCCACGAAGACACGGACTGAAGTCCTGAGCTATGCCTCATATGGACTGATGGGCGAAGCTCTTCTGGACGCCTGGTCGGCACTTGAGAGCGTCTTTCTCTTCGGCATCCTGGATGCCGAGCAGACGCGCGAAGAAACATTCGGACGAACAGCGGAAACTGGCGTCATCTTGGCTGGCATTGATCCAGAGGACCTGGATGGCTATGCGCTGATCGTGAGTGGAGGGAGGACTTCGTGGTCGCCTTTCAGCGCATCAGCATCTGCGCGTGCCGGAAGGGGCCGCAGCGGGCACGTGGAAGGCATTGCTTCCAATGTTCGCCTGGACGAGTTGAGGGCCCGGATACCTGCCGGATTCTGGGAAAAGCCCCCAGCCCGCAGGGCCCTTGGCGGGCCTCCCATAGTGGAATTCTCTGGCAGGCCGACAGACTTTGATGCCCTGGTTTGCCCCACAGGTGCCATCAGTGAAGGATCGAATGGGATTCCGGTCGTGAGGCGCGCTGGTTGTGTCGGATGCGGGTGGTGCCTGAAGGAATATGCGGAGGTATCAGTTCACCGCAGGTAGGGGTACCAGGAAGAAGAAGGACAAAGGGGCGCCGAGGCGCCCCTTTGTCACGTCATGGTCTATCTGAGAGCTCTAGTTGAAGGAAATGAGTTCACTGCTGGATTCGCTGGACATGGGCGGAACCCTGAGGCTGGTGGTCTCAATGATGCTAACGTTCTTGTAGTTCTTGGAGATGTTCCTGTAGGTAGTGAGATAATGTTCGTACCCCATCTTCTTGGCAACCAGCAGAGCCTCGCCGACGAAGCCCGGTGCATCAAGGCGCATAGCCAGGTCGCGGGCGATCGATAGCTCAATGGGTGACAGGGCGACGACCGTGAGCTTGATCGTCTGGCGCATCTCCTCGGGAACATTCTGGAGGTCCTTGGCTGATACCGCAAGCTTGGAGATGCGGTTGCGATATCCGCCGTAGAAAAGCTGAGCGAGCGCCGTGGCGTCGGTCACAACACCGTCGCGCAGCAGTTCATCAAGGTCCACGTCTCCCGAGAACACCGAGGACTGCGCCTTCGGGGCTGATGGCTTTGGAGAAGCCTTCGGCAGGGAAGAGGCTGCTGGTGCCGGACTAGCCACAGCCCGGGGAAACGACTCCTCCTCATCAAGCAGCTTTGTCAGGAGGTCTGCAGCGGCGGGCTCCTCTCCGGTCTCCTGAGTGGGGATCCGCATCTGGGATACCTCATTGAAAGCTGGTTGCGACGGTTCGAACACAGGTGGCTGTGGTTCGGCCGCTGGCTGCTCTCCCAGCGGAGTTAACGTTGGCTCAGGCAGTTCCGGAGCTGCAGTCTCAGGAGCTGGAGCGGGGGTCTCTTCGGACGTTTCTTCGGGCACGGATAGAAGAGCTTCTGCCGACATCTCAGTGGGTGGCTCTGAGATTGCTGCAGGATGGCTCTGCTGCGAAGCTTCGGACTCCGGGACCTGGATCTGAGGCTCCAACGGCTCCAGGAGTGGCGGAACAACCGGTTCGGTACTGATTGTGCGCTCCTGTGACATTTCATGCGCTGCGGGGGGCTCAACAGGGGCCTCGCCGAATAGGCCAAGGGGTTCGAGAGAGATCTCGGGAATGGAGTGCGGCTCGGTTCGACTCGGCGAAGGCTGTGCTGGCGCTGCCGGGTGAACGGCTGCTGATCCGGAGGAGATGGGCTCGGCCTCCGGTTCATGCATGCGGGAGGCGAGGTCAGGTGTCGCCGCAGGGGAAGGTTGCGGCCCCTGGTCTGCCATGCCGAACTGAATGGTATGTGCCTCCTGCTCAGGGACCCTTGGCTCCACCTTGGGCAGGCGGTGCGCTGCGGGCCGCGGGCGCGAAGCAAGGACAATGAGCAGGAGAATCAGTGCGATGACAATCCAGAAGATCCAGAGAGCGACAACCTCAGGCGTCACTGAGGCGCCGGGCAGCAGCCGAGACAGCAGTGCAGCAATGGGAGAGGATATTGGCAGAAGCAGCCGGATGGCAACATCATTGACATTGTGCGTGGCGGACTGCAGGAGCCTCATGGCTTCGCCTGAGGCAAAGAAGTCACTGACTGTTGCGTAGACCGACGCAAAGAACGCGCCAGTGGTGCGGGCCGCTTCGCGGATCCACGTCCATACAGGTTCGAGAACCACTGTCTGAGCCGCAGCTCCACTGGCAGGACCACGTGGATCAGCAACAATTGCCTGGACGCGTCCCGGCAACACGGTTCCTGCAGCAACACAACAACCCATCAGAAGTCCGGTCAGAACACTTCTCACTCGTTTTCTCATGCTGGCGCACCACCCTTGTAAGAAGAATGCTATAGGGCATTTGTTGTTTTGCAAGACCACCCGGCCGTAATATCCCGTGACTGGTCAGCAGGTTACTTGCACGCAGCTACACTGAAAGTATAATGCCAATATTGAAAAGATCGACGTAGATGCTCACGACAAGGCGGAGGCACGCATGCCCTTGGCTGGTGATCTGGCAGGATTCAGTGTGGGTGAAGTGATCCTTTTCATCATGAGTGAGGCAAAGACCGGTCATCTCGTGCTGAAACAGGACGCGGCTGAGAGTTCGATCTTCTTCGACCAGGGAGTCATTGTCGAGGCAATGCATGGCCTGTCGCATGGCACCGATGGGCTTGTCAGCACGCTGGCAACCTTTTCCTCGGGGCAGTTCGAATTTCGTGAGGGAGAGAAGGCTGCTGCGCCAGACATGCGTGTGGATGCAAAGCAGTTTGCTGAACTGGCAGTGCAGGAAAAAGCAGAGACCGACACCATCGCTCCTGTACTCCCGGACCTTGACGAGAAGCTGACCGCTTCGGTGTCGTTTGAGGAACCACTTTCGCTTACACCGTTGCAATGGCTGCTCCTGGCGCAGATTCCAGGGCGGCGTACCTTGCGCCATCTGAGTGAAGGGCGTGACCTCTTTGCGCTCAAAAAGGCTCTTGCGCCATTGCTGGTCCAGGGATTGGTCCGGCGAACGGGTGAGATGGTGGAAACCACCGCGGCAGAACGGCTAGTCGTTGTGAAGGGCTATACCCGCGAGGAGGAGGCCGTTGAGCTTGACTCGGAGATCGTTGCCCGGTGGCGTGAATCGGGCGTTTTCTCTGGCAGAGTGACGATCGAGGGCCATGTGTTTGCAGCACTCGCGAAGCAGGGACTGGGCAGGAGCGTCGTCATGTCGGTGCCTGCCTGCCGGCTGTGTGGTGTTCACAACGGTCAGGAAGTGTCGGTCGCTCCGGCTCGGTAAGAAGGCCTCTGATCTCGAAATGTATACCCCCGGCAGTTCGACCGGGGGGTCTGGTTGACACGTACCTGCTGGCTCAGTGTCAAGCGATGATTATGTCCTTCTCGATGAGCTTGAACACATGGGTTGGGCACTTCTGGACACAAATGCCGCAGGATGTGCACAGTTTCTCGTCCACGACCGGAAGTCCGCGTTCCATACGAATGGCTCCCTCGGGGCAGGCTTTGACGCAGATCTCGCACTTGATACAGCCCGTCTTGCAAGTAGAAATGACTTTGGACTTCACGGGATTGCGATTTAAGCAGAGAGGTATGGCACCCATTTTGGCGCGCGGGACCAGTACAAGAACGTTCTGGGGGCACTCTTCCACGCACTTTCCACATCCGGTGCACTTGCCGTTATCTACATGGGGAAGACCATCGTCCTCGACGTGAATCGCATCGAACGGACAGACGCGAGTGCAGTCTCCCAGTCCGAGGCATGCCCACTGGCACAGCTTTGTCCCGCCAGTGACGATCTTGGCCTCACGGCACGAATCGATACCAACGTAGTCACCTTTCAGGGGAGCCTTCTCTCGGGAGCCCTGGCACACGAGGACCGCCAGCTGGTCGACTGCACTGGATGTAAGGCCAAGCAGCGCAGCAATCTGGTCTCCAGCTTTCTTGCCGCCCGTCGTACAGCGGTCTGGTGGAGCCGTTCGGTGTGCGACGGCGAGAGCGTAGGCATCACAGCCCGCGTACCCACACGCTCCGCAGTTGGCGCCGGGAAGGATCGCCCGGACCTGATCCACCATTGGGTCACTGGGGACTGCAAACCTTTCGCGGAAGAAGCCCAGTGCGATGCCGATCAGAAGGCCCAGAACAGCGGAAAGAATCGTTGTTTCAAGAATGATCTTCATCTGGCCCTCACTTGACCAGGCCGGCGAAGCCCATGAATGCCACTGCGATGACGCTCGTCGTGAGGAAAAGAATAGGCGTGTCCATCATGAAGGACGGAATCGGGGAATTGCGGAGCCGCCGGCGCACACCAGCCAGCAGCAGCATGGCAAGGAGGTAGCCCAGCGAGACAGCCAGGGCAAAGACCACGGATTGTACAAAGTTGTAATTGTAGGTGATCTGGTCAAATGTTACGGCCAGGATCGCACAGTTGGTCGTGATCAGGGGCAGATAGATGCCCATGGCATGGTAGAGCGTAGGAACGCTCTTCTTGAGGTAGAACTCCACGAGCTGAACCAGCGCAGCGATGACGACGATGAAGACCAGGATCTCCAGGAATTCAAGGCCGTTGGGCTTGAGAATCCAGTAGTAGATGGGCCACGTGACAGCCGAGGCCATGACGGTTACGAAGGTTACGGCCAACCCCATGCCGACTGACTGTCCGATGTCCGATGTCATGCCGATGTACGAGCAGAGGCCAATGAAGCGCATGAGAATGACGTTGTTGACAAGAAACGCGGCAATGAAGATTTTGATCAGGTCACTCATGTCTCCTCCTATGCCTTTTCGGCTGAGCCAATGTCAGGCAGTGTGCAACAACTATCTTCTGTTGGTTCAGGTTTTCTGCCGGCCAGGATTTTCTTGCGGAGTTGATTGCTGAGAGCCATCCAGAACGAGAAGACCAGGAAGCCACCGGGTGGCAGGATGAAGAAGATCATGGGCGAGAAAGAAGATGGCATCACCTGTATACCAAGCAGAGTGCCATTTCCCAGCAGTTCGCGGACGACGGACAGCGCGATGAGTACCCATGTATAGCCGATGCCCATGCCAAGGCCATCAAACAGGGCATTAAGCACTGGCTGCTTGGAGGCGTACGCCTCGACACGTCCCATGACAATGCAGTTGACGACGACAAGCGGGATGAACACGCCCATTGACTTGGAGAGAGCGGGGAAGTAGGCCTTCATCTCGAGGTCCATGATCGTTGTGAATGAAGCAATAACGACGAGGAAGATAGGCATACGGATGCTGTTGGGAATCAGCTTCCTGAACAGAGCGATGATCACTTCAGACATGACAAGGACGAAGGTGAGGGCCACGCCCATGCCGATGCCATTTGCCACGGTCGTCGTGACAGCCAAGGCTGAACAAAGGCCGATCATGATAATAAACAGCGGATTTTCAACGATCAGTCCGTTGAGAAAGATAGTAAAGAGACGTTTCACAGACCACCTCCTGACAGTGCCTTGAAGAGAGCGTCGGCTGTCGCTTTCACAAGCGCTGTGGCCCCCTTGCTGCTGAATGTAGCTCCGGAGACTGCGTCTACGTTTGTGCCGACTTCAAGAGACATGCCCGCCTTCTTGCCCGTGAACTGCTGAGCGAATGTGGGTGCGAGGATCGAGCCGCCCAGACTGTCTGTGCATTCCAGCACCTGAACGCCCGTGATGGTGCCATCGGTCGAAACACCCACCAGAACGGTGATCTCGCCATCGTAGCCTTTTGCCTTTGCTGTTGCGGCAGCACCGATGATCGCTCCGGCTTTGGTTCCGATTGAGGTTTCCAGGATGGTAACGCCGGGTGCGCTGGAGCTTACAGCCTTGGCGGACGCTCGAACAGCGTCAGCTTCGGGGAGGACTGCTTTGGGTCCCTGTGCCGTCGTCCCAATGCCAAGTGCGTCAGAGGCAGCCTTGCCGACAATCCGTACCAGGTTGGTAATGGCACGGCTCGTAATGGTAGCGCTCGTGATAGGGATGACGTCTTCCTTGACGATAAAGGGATCGGTGACCTTCTTCCCGGTGAATTGCCCTGGGAAGGTTGTCTTCGTTGCCCTGTCGACATAATACGAAGGATTTGCCGCATTGGCCCCAAGGCCGGGCGTATCCTTGTTTTCTATGACCTTGACGCCTGTGATGGTGCCATCTGTTGAAACTCCGACGAGAAGAACCGTGGCACCGCCATAGCTGGAGCCCTGAACCTGCACGGCAATACCCAGCGGCCCCGAAGAACCCTCTGCCATGTAGGCTGACTGGAAAACTACGGCACTGCTGGACGACACGACCTTGTCTGTCGGGGTGAACCTGGTCGCGCTCGGGAAGACATCTCGCAGTGCACTCTGCAGATCTGCCGCCTGGCGCGCAGCGATCGTCTTACTGGTGCTGTTGTAGACAAAGGCAAGTCCGACACAGCCGACAGTGGTGTAGATGGCCAGGATAAGCCCCAGCTTGATCATCTGCCACGTTTTCATGCTCTCACCTTCCTGGGTTTCACATAGCCGAACTTGTGTGGAACGATCATATCGAGATACGGTGTGACCACGTTCATGAACAGGATGCCATAGGTGACACCCTCTGGGAAGTTGCCAAGCTGGCGGATTAAGACGGTGATGAGCCCGGCGCCCATGCCAAAGATCCATTTCCCCGCTGGTGTCACTGGTGTTGTGACGTAGTCAGTGGCCATGAAAAAGGCCCCTAGGAGGATACCTCCAGCCAGTACGGAAAAGAGAGGGTCGCGGCCGAAGAGCCATGACGTGACAAAGGTTGTTGCGATGAAGGCAACGGGCGTGCGCAGGTCAATGACATGGGTGATGACCAAGAATGCCGCGCCCACCAGTAGCAGGAGGGCCGAGGTTTCACCAATGCTTCCTGAACGGTTGCCAAGAAACATCTGCAGGTACAGAGCCGGCTTACCACTGACCCCGAGGCTTTTCATGACATCAGCGAGGGCGCCCCCGAGCTTGAGGATGCCCAAGGGTGTCGCAGTCGTCGTTGCGTCAACGGTTGCCGCATTCACCAGAGGCGACCAGCGCGTCATAAATGCCGGCCAGCTCATGAGCAGAATGCCACGTCCTACGAGAGCCGGGTTGGCGAAGTTGCCGCCCAGTCCGCCAAATAGCTCCTTGGCCACAATGATGGCGCACGCCGCTCCAACGGCTGCCATCCACAGGGGCGACGAGGGAGGCAGGATGAGAGTCAGCAGGAGCCCCGTGACGACCGCGGACAGATCCTTGATGTGTGTTTCGCGCCGGAGTGCTTTCCGGAACACGAACTCGGACGCCACTGCCGTGACGATGGACACTGCTGCGACCGCCAGGACTCTGGGCCCAAAGAAGTAGACGCCTCCCGCAAGAGCGGGCAGCAGGGCAATGATGACCATGCCCATCGTTTTCTGGATGTCACAGCGTGTAAAAATATGTGGTGCTGCCGACAAGACGAGTCTGGGCTTATTTTCCATGGCGGGCCTCCTTAGCACGTTGGTTACGCAGAAGGTCTTTGCCAAGCCTAAACCGCTGCGTGAGTGGAATGCGGGCTGGACAACTGTAACTGCAGGCTCCGCATTCGAAGCAGTCGATCAGGCCGAGAGCATCGGCGCGATCGAGATCCTTGATGGCGATGGCGGCGTTCATCAGCATAGGCATGAGCCGAACAGGGCAGGCGTCAGCACAGCGGCCGCAGCGGATGCACTGCCGTTCCTCATACTGTGTAGCTTCGGCTGTGTTGAAAAACAGCACTCCGCTTGTTCCCTTGGCGATTGGCGTCTGCAGAGTCGGCACGGCAACGCCCATCATAGGGCCACCGAAGATGACTTTGCGCAGATCATCACTGACCTGGATGACATCCGGGATGAGGCTGCCAATGACCGTACCGATAGGAGCATAGAGATTCTTGGGGGTCCTGCACGCTTCGCCCGAGACAGTGAAGCCGCGCTCAATAAGCGGCTTGCCCTGGATGAAGGCCTCACTGATGGCAACGAGCGTTCCGACGTTCTGGACAATCACGCCGACGTCGAAGGGCAGTCCGTGGGAAGGTACCTCACGGTTGGTGATGGCCTTGATCAGCATCTTCTCTCCACCCTGCGGATACTTGGTGGCGACGAGGACAGCTTCCATTGGGACACCGTGTGCGTGGGCCGGGATCTCCCGCTGAATCCCTGGCAATGCATCTGCCTTGTTGGATTCGATGGCAATGATTGCCTTGTCTGCGCCCAAGATGTGTGCTGCCATTGCAAGTCCCTCAACAACCACCGCAGGCGTTTCGAGCATAGTCCGATAATCAATGGTCAGATATGGCTCGCACTCAGCACCGTTTGCGATGATCGTATCCACGGGCTTGTCTGCAGGAGGTGCCAGCTTGACGTCGGTGGGGAAGGACGCTCCGCCCATGCCGACGATCCCTGCGTCACGCAGGCGCTTGATAGCTTCTTCGCGTGAACAGGCGAACGGATCAAGGGGTGGCATATACGCCGTTTCATCCGTGCCATCCGCCTCGATGAAGATAGCCATGCCGTCACGCAGGTTGCTCTGGGGGGCGGGCTCGATCTTCTTGACGATGCCCGTGATGGATGCGTGGACGGCAGCAGCTGGACAGGCATCGACGTCGCCGATCTTCTGTCCTTTCAGAACGCGGTCCCCGATCTTCACAAGTGGTTGGTTCTGCGCTCCAACAGCCTGCGTCAGGTGGATCACGACTGATGCAGGCGTCGGAACGTGCTCGATCGGCAGATCACAGGTTGCTTCTTTGCGCTCGGGCGGATGAATGCCGCCCCTGAACGTTTTCAGGTTCATTTAGGCCAAGTCTCCTTTCATCTCACGCTGCTCGATTCTGTGTCCACAGTGCGGGCAGGTTTTCCAGTTTGTTTCAAGAAGTTCGCCGCATTCAGGGCACACCGTGCGCAACTCCATGCCACATGCGGGGCAATACCTGTACGTTGATTTCGTTTCGTGTCCGCACACAGGGCACTTCTTGTCGCGTTCGTCCATAATGAATGCATAGTAGCTTCTCTCGAGCCTGAGAACATCAGTGTTGAGCTTATCCGTCATGTGGTCGTCAATGGTCAGGGGGTCGCGTACCAGGAAGTAGATGATGAGCGGTACCAATCCCAGGCCAACGACGGTGAACACCGCCCAGACAAGGGTGTTCGCGCCTCTCCTCGACGTATCCTTGATGATCCAGACAAGAATCACGAGGACAAGCACGACTGTGCCCAGCACGATGGAACTCATGTTTGGAACAACATTGTTCTGCCAGAATTGTACAAATGAAGTAGCGATAGTGTCACCTCCAACCATAACAACATATCACGATCGCACGAATGTGTACAGACCCATCAGCTTGCGGACAGCCCCCACAAGATAGAGGGATCCGGTCACCAGCAGCCATGAGCCTTCAGGAGTTTCCGCCAGTGCAGCTCGATAGGCTTCCTCGAAGTCCTCGCTGACCTGGATCGAGTCGCGGGCATGATAGCGCGCGAATTTCTCCCTCAGCTCCCACGGGCTTGCCGCACGGCCATTGTCCGGAACCCGGGTCAAGACGATACGATCCATCTCTGGAGCCAACACGGCGGCGATGCCGTCCATGTCTTTGTCCATCAATACGCCGAACAACATCGTGTAGTGCTGGTCCGGAAAGTGTGCATGTAGGGACTCCACGAGATACCTGGCTGCCATCTGGGTATGTGCACCATCGAGCAGCACAGTCGGCGTTCCTGGAATGAGCTCCATGCGTCCGGGCCAGAATGTCTCCTTAAGGCCACTCCGCATGGCTGCCTCGGATACCTCCGGCCCATCGCTGGCGGGCAGCGCAAGCACTGCCGTGATGGCACTGGCTGCATTCTGGACCTGGTGCGTTCCGCGCATCCCGATGGTTACGCCGGGAAGCGAGACCTGTCGCCCGAGGACCGTGCCCATATAGTCAAAGGTGACCGTGTCAGGGGTGAACCGCTGTGATGAGAAGACAAAGTCTCGACCGGCAAGGGCTATCCGGTTCTGCATGGCTTGAGCCTGAGCGAGGAGCGTTGCCTCGGCATCCCTGTAGTCTTGAGAGCCGATGACAGTGATGCCTCCCTGCTTGATGATGCCTGCCTTCTGGGTCGCGATCTCCGAAACGGTATTGCCGAGCCGGTCAGTGTGTTCTAATCCGATATTCGTGATGACTGCCACCTCAGGCACAGGGATCACATTCGTGGCATCATACAGCCCTCCGAGACCGACCTCCCATACAACCACGTCGACCTTCTTGCGGGCGAAGTGTACGATTGCCATGGCCGTAAAGACCTCGAAGACAGTGACGGGATCATCCTCGGACACTGTGCCGACAGCATCCCACACAACCTCGAACGCCCCAAGAAAATCAGCCGGCGAGAGCATTTCACCATTGACCGAGATACGTTCGCCGACATTGACCAGCGATGGGGAAATGTACAGCCCCACGGTGTAGCCAGCTTCCTCGAGCATGCGTGCCGTGAAGGCGCAGACAGACCCCTTGCCCTTCGTGCCGGCGACATGGACAAACCGGAGTTCACGCTCTGGATTTCCCAATCTGGTCATAATACGTGTGATCCTCTCCAGGCCCAGCTTCGAGCCAAATTTGGAGAGGGAAAAGACACAATCGAGTGCTTCGGCGTAGGTTCGTTGCATGCGAGATTCCACGAGGTGCCGCAGTCAGCCCTGCTTGTTCAAGAAGTCACTCAGCAGGCGTTCTTCGGCCTTGAGGTCTTCCAGCTTCTGCGTATCTTTGTCAACCACGTCCGCTGGCGCACGCGCAACGAAGTCCTGATTGTTCAGGCGGCTCTCGATCTTGACCGCCTCTGCGTGCAGGAGTTCGAGCTTGTTCCTGACAACCTTGAGCTCGGCTTCAACGTCAAAGTCTGATTTGGCCAGGATCATCATCTGCATCGTCCCATATGCGCCTTTGATGTAGCGCTGGGCCGGATCCAGTTCAGTGCCGATGTCGGCAAACCGTCCGACAAACTTGATCGCTTCCGCGTTTGCCATGATCGCACCGACGTCATCTGTTTGACCGAGGACTAGAATGCTCTGCTTTTCGGTAGGTGGAAGGCCGAAAACTGCCTTGAGGTTGCGAACAGCCTTGATGAATCCGATGAGGAAGTCTGCCTGGGCTGCGTCTTTCTCATAGGTCAGCATTCCGTCGGCCTCCGGGTAGGCTGCGGTCATGATCAGATGGTCACCGTTATAGAGCTGCTGTGTGATTGTTTCAGTCACGAACGGGACAAACGGATGGAGCAGGCGCAGAATGTTTTCCAGCACATATGCCAGTACCCAGCGGGTTGCAGGTGCCTTGACCTCATCACGGAGAGGGATCTTCGACAGCTCAATGTACCAGTCGCAGAAGTCGCCCCAGACAAACTCGTAGAGAAGGTGCGAAGCTTCGCCAAAGTCATAGATGTCCATCTTGGCGGTCACATCGTGCGTTGCGCCTTCGAGGCGCGTCAGGATCCAGCGGTCAAACAGTCCAAGCTCATCGCTCGATGGACGCGTGCCAGCCAGCGCCCCGGCCACATCCACGTTCGTGGCAACGAACCGCGTAGCATTCCACAGCTTGTTGATGAAGTTACGGGAAGACAGCAGCTTCTGCTCGGAGAGGAGAATGTCCTGTCCTCCGTAGGTGGACAGCGAGGCCATTGTGAAGCGCAGCGCATCTGTGCCATAGGTACTGATGAGATCCAGAGGATCGACCTGGTTCTTGAGCGACTTACTCATTTTCCGTCCCTGCTCGTCACGCACCAGCCCTGTGATGAAGACGGTGTGGAAGGGAACGTCATCCATGAACTCGAGGCCCGACATGACCATACGGGCAACCCAGAAGAAGATGATGTCATAGCCAGTGATCAGCAGCGACGTTGGGTAATAGTAGCGGAGCGCGGGAGTCTGCTCCGGCCAGCCCAGCGTTGCAAACGGCCATAGCGCAGAACTGAACCACGTGTCCAAGACATCTGATTCCTGCGTGATATGTGTGCCGCCACACGTCGGACATGTCTGGGGTGCATCGACCGCAACGATCGTTTCATCGCAATCTTCACAGTGGTAGACCGGAATGCGATGTCCCCACCAGAGCTGTCGGGAAACACACCAGTCATTGATGTTTTCCAGCCATCCCTCATAGACTTTTCGCCACTTGACAGGCAGGACTTCCACTTTCCCATCCCGTTCAGCCCTAAGCGCTCTGGCGGCCAGTTCCTTCATGCGGAGATACCACTGGTCCGTGACGATGGGCTCAATGATGGAGTTGCAGCGCGAGCAGTGCCCGACACTGTGTTCATAGGGTTCAACTTTCTCCAGCAGCCCCAGGGCGTCGATCTCTGCCACGATCCGGTCCCGAGCAGCAAGTGCGGTCATGCCCCTGAAATGCAGAGCATTGTCATTCATGAGGCCGTCAAGACCAATGACGGCCATGCTGGGCAGATTATGCCGTTCCCCAACCTCGAAATCGGTCGGATCATGCCCGGGAGTAATCTTGAGCGCACCTGTACCAAAATCGATCAGGACAGCCTCATCAGCGATGATAGGCACGTTCCGATTGGCAACGGGGACGATGACTTCCTTGCCGATGATGCTGGTGTAGCGGGGATCAGCCGGATTGACGGCGACCGCAGCATCCGCAAGAATAGTCTCGGGGCGCGTTGTTGCAATCGTGACAAACCCGGAGCCATCAGCAAACGGGTAGCGAACGTACCAGAGATGTCCCTTCTCGTTAGCGTAGGTGACCTCGATGTCGGAGATGGCCGTATGGCAATGGGGACACCAGTTGGTGATACGCTGACCCTTGTAGAGGAGGCCCTTGTCATAGTAGTGGACAAAAGCAGTCTTAACCGCGCGCTCATAGGGCTCATCAAGGGTGAAGCGCTGGCGATCCCAGTCAGCGGAGACGCCAAGCTTCTTCAGCTGAGACAGGATGATGCCTCCGTATCTGTCTTTCCACTCCCAGATACGCTTGACGAATTCCTCGCGCCCCAGTCCTTCCTTTGTGAGTCCTTGTTCCTTTAGCTGGCGTTCTACGACCGCCTGCGTCGCGATGCCCGCGTGGTCCATGCCGGGCAGCCAGAGGGTTTCGAAGCCCTTCATGCGCTTATAGCGGACTGCGATGTCTTGAAGCGTCATATTGAGAGCATGACCGATGTGCAAATATCCCGTGACATTCGGGGGTGGCATCATGACGACGAACGGTGTTTTGTCCGGATTGGGCTCCGAGTGGAAAGCAGCCTGACTAACCCACAGATTGTACACCTGCTCCTCGTGCTTTGTAGCATCGTACAACGGATCCAGCTCGATCGGAGTCATCGCGTAAACCTCCAGGGAGATATCGTTTAAGTATAGGCGGAGGGCGTGGCTTGTCAATTGAACTGAGCCTCTTTGGGCCTCATTGCCACAGGCAGGAACCGGGGTATACTTCGACTGTATGCTACCTTTTTGAGCTGGAGAACACGCGCGACATGTATCTGAAATCCCTTCATATCCAGGGGTTCAAAACCTTTGAGCAGAGTACCACACTAGAACTGTCATATCCGATCATTGCCATTGTAGGGCCCAACGGATCCGGCAAGAGCAACCTGGTGGATGCACTGCGGTGGACTCTCTGTGAGCAGAACCTGCGCACGCTCCGTGCCCGGTCGATGCTGGACCTCATCTTTGCCGGCAGTGCGACTCGCCGGCCGGTCAGCTATGCCGAGGCCGAGGTCGTGTTCAACAATCCGGGAGATGTGTTTGGCACGGGAGGTGACACTGTTACCGTGGCGCGGCGCATCTTTCGTTCCAAGGAATCGGATTTTCTTATCGATGGGAAGAGCGTTCAGCTACGTGACGTGGAAGCAGTGCTGACGTCGACAGGACTTGGATTTCGTCACTATCCGTTCATCGGACAGGGCGAGATGAGTCGCATCTTCACGATGAAGCCGGAGGAGCGAAAGACGCTGTTCGAAGAGGTGGCAGGCGTTTCCGAGTACAAGCAGCGCAAGAGGGATACGCTCATCAAGCTGGAAGAGACGCGTGTGAACATTGCGCGGGTTGAGGATCTGATGACGGAGCTGAACGGCAACTATGCGCATCTCGCCCAGCAGGCTGCAGCGGCACGCGAGTATGTTGGCTACCAGGCGAGGCTCCATGATCTCGATCTGGACATTGCCTACGCCCGGTACCGCTCGGTGCTGCGTGAGCAGGAGCGTGCCACGGCTCGGCTTGCCGAGGCACAGGACAAGATGGCTGAAGTCATTGGCAGCCTGAATAGCAGACAGGCGGCTCATGACGATCTCCAGGTAGCGCAGCGCAAACTTGCGGCGTCTCTCCGCGAGAAGGCAACTGCTCTCAGCGAGGCGCGAGAGGATGCGTATCGCCTGGAAAAGGAGCTGGTTTCAGTCCGCGAGAAGGCAAAGTACCTGGCAGCTGAAGAGTCGAGGCTGATACGGCAGGAGCAGGACTGGGACGCTAGCAGGGAGCAGACGGCTCGGCTCGCTGCTGAAACGGGAGCAACCATTGAGCAGCTGAGGGCCGAGGAGGCTCGGGCGGGAGCGGAACTGTCTGCTGAGCAGCATGCCTATGACCAGTTAGTTCAGAGCGTTGAAGAGAAGCGCAAAGGCCTCACCCGGTTGCAGGCTGAGGTCGTGCAGCTGGAGGCTGAGGTCCGACAGCTGTTTGGGAGATTCAATCCGCTGCAGTTCGAGCTGGATGAAAAGCGCAAGACCGTTGAACAGGCCATCTCAGGCGATGGACGCGAAGAGCCTCATGGAACCGAGGACCAGCTCCGTGCAGCGCACGATCGCGTGGAAGCGACCGAGGCACGGCTCCGCGACCTGCGCGCTGGGTCCGAGGAAGCATCGCGCGAGCTTCTAGTGAGTGAACAGGAACAGAATGCCCTGGAAGTTGAGAGCCGCGACAAGTTGGCGCAAGCGGAATCGTACCGCACGTCTCTTCGAAATGCAGCAGCCTTTGTGGCAAGCCTGGAGGCTCAGATACGAAATGGGTCTACGGTTCGCCGCGTACTCGACGTGGTTGACTTGGGTGAACGCAGGCCTCTGCTGCTGCAACTCTTGAGGGAGGAGCTGGTGGTACAGCTCAGTGACGCGTCGGGTGATGCTCTTGCGGCATCGATCCGCAGCACAGGACAGGCCAGTCTAGCCATGCGGCATGTGCCGCAGAGGTTCCCGGGTGGTACGGGGGATGTTCTGGCCGCCTCAGTAGCTGCAGAGGTCAGTGCCAAGGATGCTCCCCCCATTGTCAGGCAGCTGCTTCAGCGCCTTTTCGTCATGAAATCCCTTGAAGAGGGTCTGCTGTTCGCTCGCGAGCATCCATATGTGTTCTACAAGGTCTACACTGAGGATGGATTTGCTATCGATAGTGCATTCGTGGTGAGGGCACTTCGTGGTTCGATTGAGCGTTCGCTTGTGGGCAAGGATTCGGTTGAACTCTCACGACTCGAGTCAGCGGCTTCAGAGGCTGTACAGCGAGCGCAAGAGCAGAAACGGAGTGTCGTTGCTGCCCGGGAGAAGAGGGGCGCGTTGCTGGCCGCCATACAACAGGCGGAACGTGATCTCAAGCAGGCACAGGTAGGCCTACAGGCGATGGTGGTGGAGGAAGAGCGCCGCCGTGCGGTTGAGCACGAGCGGGCAAGTCGGCTGGAAGCTGCGCGGACTCGCATCCTTGAACTGGAGAAGGAAGTGGCGCCGCTGCGCGATACATTGGCAGACCGCAGAACCTCGCTGGCCAAGGCTCGTGAAGCTCTGGACGTGGCGGAAAAGGGCCGCCAGAAGGCTGAAGCAGAGCTGCTGGCAGGCAAGGACCGGGTGCAGGCGTTGCAGATCAGGCATAACTCAGTGACCGGCAGGATCCAGGGACTTCTGGAGAAGAGACTGGCCTACGAGGATCAGCTTGCAAGTCTTGGAACCGAGATCAAGGCATCGCGGGACGGCCTTGTGCGGGTGAGAGCAGAGCGCGTGGTCCTGGAGCAGCGGATGAGGGTTCTGGACGATCAGTTCAAGGAGAAGAACAATGGACTGGCCGTGCTTCAGGCGGGCATCGATCAGCTTGAAGTCGAGAAGCGCCACAAGGATGAGGAGGTGAGTGCGCTGGCAGCTGAGATCGAGGGAGTCAGTGCCAGTCGCACGCGCCTTGAGGGGCGTGTACGCGAGCTGGAGGTTGTGCTCGCCGAAGGGAAAGGGAAACTGGAACAGTTTACCGTTCGAGATGACTTTGCTCAGCTGGCGGGCAGAAGTGAATCGGGCGAAAGTCTAGAGCAGATGCAGAGCGAGATGGACCAGGTGCGCCGCAGCATGACAAATCTCGAGCCAGTGAACATGGCCAGTATCAGCGAAAGCGAAGAGCTGGCTCAGCGCATCGCCCATCTCAAAGCACAGGACGATGATCTTGTCCAGTCGAGAGCGAAACTTCTTGCATTGATTGATGACCTGGACCGACGCGCCTCGACCCTCTTCGAGGAGACATTTGCCGTGATCGAGAAGGCATTTCAGGAAAACTTCATCAAGATGTTCGACGGGGGAGAGGCGAGACTGGTGCGACAGGAAAACGGAGAACTCACAGGGATCGACATCGATGTCGTGCTTCCTGGCAAGCGGCGTCAGCCGCTTGAGCTCCTGTCGGGTGGTGAAAAGGTGCTGACTGCTGCAGCCCTGCAATTTGCGCTGTTCAAGGCACGGCCCAGCCTGTTCTACCTGCTCGACGAGGTCGACAACGCATTGGACGAAGATAATGTGCACAGGTTCGCGCGCCTGCTGCGTGAGCAAGAGGATTCGCAGTTCCTCGTCGTGACACACAACCGTGAGACCATGCTGGCGGCGGACGTGCTGTACGGAGTGACGATGCAGGAGAGCGGGGTCTCCAAGGTCGTATCGCTGCGCCTGGATAGTGATGAGGTGCCCGTTCATGCCTCCTGATGAATCCTGCTTCGCAAGAGTGGCCGCGCAGGTATGCGCTTCATTTTTCGCGTGACAGGGGTGATACGATACTATTGGGATTGATCAAAACCAGGACGACAGGAGGGTCATGTGAACTACCGCAAGATAGGCCGCTACGGCATCAAGATTAGCGAAGTGGCACTTGGCAGCTGGCTGACGTATGGGGGAGCCTATGGGCAGGACCAGGCGAATGCGTGCGTGAGGCGGGCGTATGATTTGGGCATTAATTACTTCGATACTGCGGACGTTTATGGAGCTGGGCAGACGCATCCGGGTGCAGCTGAAGAGGTGCTGGCAGGATCCTTGCAGGGAATTGCCAGATCCTCCTATGTGCTGGCTACAAAGACGTTCTGGCCTGTGGGGGAGGGACCGAACGACAAAGGGCTTTCCAGAAAACACATCATGGAACAGTGCGAAGCAAGCTTGAAGCGGCTGCGTACCGACTATGTTGATATCTTTTACTGCCACCGCTATGATCCGGAGACACCCATCGACGAGGTGATGCGGGCTCTTGATGACCTTGTGCATCAGGGAAAGGTACTGTACGCAGGTGTTAGTGAATGGAGTGCAAGCCAGATTCTGGACGCCCAGAGCACGGCCAGACAACTGAATCTGAACCCCATCGCCATCAATCAGCCGGCATACAACATGTTGAACAGGTATATTGAGAAAGAAGTCATGGCCATGTGTGACAGGGAAGGACTGGGCATAGCCGTTTTCAGCCCTCTGGCTGAAGGGGTCCTGACCGGCAAGTACAGGAAGGGCCAGGAGCTGCCAAAGGGAAGCAGAGCTGCGGACCCTAACCTCGGACACTTTGTGGAGCGCTACCTGACTGAGGACAATGTTGCCAAGGTTGAGCGGCTTTCCGCAATAGCTGCCGGTATCAACATCTCGATGGCACAGCTTGCACTGGCATGGATCCTCCATCACCGGGAGATCAGCAGCGTGATTATTGGGGCCTCCCGGCCAGAACAGATCGACGAGAATGTCAAGGCTGTCGATGTCGTCTTGGACGATGCAACAATGACGGCTATCGATGAGGTGCTGAGCAAGTAGACCATTGCTCGTTCGTGAGGCAATGTTTCGTCATGCGGGGATCGCATCACCAGGGTGATCCCCGCTGAGGTTATCCCAGCAGCTTGCGCAGGAGCTCGCCTGCCAGCTTCGGGTTCGCTTTGCCTTTACTCTTCTTCATGAGCTGGCCGACGAGAAAGCCGAGCACTGCCTCCTTGCCGCTCCTGAACTGCTCTGCCTGGGCTGCATTTTCTATGATGACTTGGCGTGCAAGTTCCTCGATAGCAGAGGTGTCAGAGACCTGTTCCAGCCCAAGCTTCCTGACGGCTTCATCGGGCGTCACTCCTGTGTCGACCAGCAGGGGCAGGACATCCTTTGATGCAGTATTGCTGATAATACCACTCTCAACCATGGTCAGCAGGCCGGCAAGGGCCTCTGGCGTCAGCATGGTCTCAGACAGCGTCTTTCCACGCTCATTCAGGAGCTTTGCCACCTCGGTTTCCATGTAGGTGGCTATTTTCCTGGGATTGTTAGAGATGACAACAGTCCGCTGAAAGAACTCTGCTGTGGAGCGTTCCTCTGTTAGCAGTGCAGCGTCGTACGGGGTCAGGCCAAACTCGCTCTCGAAGCGCGCTTGCATTTCCCATGGCAGTTCAGGAAGGTGTTCCCGTACCGAAGCCAGTTCTGCCGCGCCCAGCATGAGCAGAGGCAGGTCGGGTTCAGGAAAGTAGCGATAGTCATTGCTGGCCTCCTTGCTTCGCATGGGGGCCGTGGTACCCAGCGCCTCGTCAAAGTGCCTTGTTTCCATCGGAATCGGGGTTCCATCAGCGAGACACTGTGCCTGCCGCTGTTCCTCGTAGTCGATGGCTCGCTTGACACTCCGGAAACTGTTGAGATTCTTGATCTCAACCTTGGTTCCGTGCCGTGAGGGGTCTGGACTGACGGAAACATTCACATCGCAGCGCATAGCCCCCTTTTCCATATCGCCGGAGGACACGCCCAGCCATCTGACCAGTCGCCGCAGGCTGCGCAGAAACTCATATGCCTCATCGCCGCTTTGCATATCCGGTTCGGTCACGATTTCGATGAGAGGCACGCCACAGCGGTTGAAGTCCACCAGCGTCTCGCCGCCAAGCGTAATATCGGCCGCGTGCATGGACTTGCCTGCATCCTCCTCGATGTGTGCGCGTGTCAGCCGGATAGCGCGCGTGCCACCTGCAGTCGCAATGGGAAGCGATCCTCCCGTAGCGATGGGGCGGTCGTACTGGGTGATCTGATAGGATTTGGGGAGATCCGGATAGAAGTAGTTCTTGCGGGAGAATTCCGAGACTTCGTGAAGCTGACAGCCCAGCGCCATGGCAATCCCGATGGCGAGTTGAACGGCTGTTGCGTTCAAAACGGGCAGTGCACCGGGGAGGCCAAGGCAGACGGGGCAGATGTGCGTGTTGGGTTCATCACCGAAGGCCGTGCTGCAACCGCAAAACATCTTGCTACGGGTGGCCAGTTGAACATGGATCTCCAAGCCGATTGTTGTGATCATGATGCACCTCCCAGGCTCGTAAAGAGGACATTGGCCGCTGAGAGCAGATCTGCATCACCCAGCCGGGGACCCATGAGCTGAAGGCCGATCGGAAGACCGGACTCGTCCGTTCCTGCTGGAAAAGAGATGGCTGGAAGCCCGCCCAGGTTCGCGGGGATCGTGAAAACATCAGCCTTGTACATCTCGAGTGGATCACTGACAGCGCCCAGCTTGAACGCTGTCGTTGGCGTGGTCGGTGTCAGCAGGACATCGGCGCTCTGCAGTGCCAGGTCGAGCTCGTCGGTGATCAACTGGCGGACATCTGTTGCCTTCTTGTAGTAGGCATCATAGTAGCCGGCCGAGAGGACGAAGGCGCCGATCAAGATGCGGCGCTTTACTTCGGAGCCAAATCCGGCATTTCGTGTTCTGCTGTATGTCTCTGTCATGTCTCTGCCCTCAAGGTGAAGGCCATACCGCACGCCGTCGAAGCGGCCCAGGTTCGCTGAGCACTCGGCAGGGGCGATGATGTAGTAAGCAGGGAGCGCCGAAAGGATGTGTGGTACACTGACCTCGACGACAGACGCTCCGCTTTGGAGGGCAGCCCTGCGCGCGTCCTCCATTGCTCTGGCAATCTCGGGCTGGACGTCCAGTCCCTGCAGCTCGTGGATGATCCCCAGCCGCTTGCCGGCAAGTGACGGCTGCAGTGATGCTTCGTAGTCGACAGGAGCGTGTCTGAGGCTGGTGGCATCTCTCGGATCGTGGACAGCCATGATGTTGAGCATGATTGCTGCATCCCGGACGCTTCGTGTAATAGGCCCGATACAGTCGAGACTGGATCCGAAGGCGACCAGGCCGTACCGCGAGACAAGGCCATAGGTGGGCTTGAAGCCGACGACGCCACAAAACGCTGCGGGCTGACGCACTGAACCTCCCGTGTCCGACCCTACGGCTCCAAGAGCAAACCCTGCGGCTACTGCAGCGGTCGATCCTCCACTTGAGCCCCCGGGAACGCGTGAGAGATCTTGAGGATTGTGGGTGGGGAAGAATGCAGAGTTCTCGGTGGACGAACCCATAGCGAATTCGTCGAGGTTGGTCTTGCCGGGCACAACGGCTCCCGCCGAAAGCAGTGCCTGTACCGCTGTTGCTGTGTACGGAGCGACGTAGTGTTCGAGCATGAGAGAACCGCAGGTGCATGGCTCGCCCGCCATCATGATATTGTCCTTGATTGCTATGGGAGCACCTGCAAGGAGAGAAGAGCTCTTCGCCGCCTTCGACTCGGATATTGCGGCATCGAGGCGGAGGTGCAGAAACGCCCGCACCTGGGGATCATTCTGCTCGATGACCTCGCGCGTTTCCTGCAGGTATTCGGTCGGGGAGAGGACATGGGTGCGTACCGCACGACGATACTGATCCAGGCTTCTGGGAAGTTCGCTATTCATCCTCACCTCCCATGACATTGCGCACGACCACAAAGCCATCTCGCATTGCGGGAGCGCCCCCAAGTCCCTGCTCTCGTGTCAGTCCATCGATGACCTCATCCGGACGGAGTTCGGTCATGGCGGGCCTCTTGGTCACGACGCTACTGGTGTCAATGCTGGTGAGCTGTGCAACGTAGCCGAGGATGTTCTCCAGGTCGTTCAGGAGCTTGTCCTCCTGGTCCGGGCTGATCTCGAGTCGTGCCAGTGACGCTACGTGCTCAAGTGTCTTGCTGTCGATGATGGCTGCCATGATGCCTCCCGTTTGCTTAAGTACTCTGTTCGATCAGTGAAAGAAACTGTTGTTCATCCAGGATTTCGATGCCGAGTTCCACAGCCTTGGCCAGCTTGCTTCCGGCAGCTGATCCGGCGACGACCGTTGTCACCTTGCGCGAAATGGTATCGGACGTCTCAGCCCCAAGTGCACGCACACGCTCCTGTGCAGCGCTTCGGGGCATGCTGGACAGTTCGCCTGTGAAAACGAACACTTTGCCGCTCAGAGGCCCCCGTGACGGGGTGGCCTGCAATGGTGTCATGCGCACGCCTGCTGTCTGCAGGCGCCGAATAAGAGCGCGGTTGTGCTCTTCGCGGAAGAATGCGGCGATGTTCTCGGCTGTCTTTTCACCAATGCCATAAACGCCAGCGAGGGCTTCCGGGGTTGCTACTTCAATGGCGTCAATGGAGCCAAATGCGCGGGCCAGGTCGCGCGCGCTTACCTGACCGACCTGAGGAATGCCCAGCGCATACAGCACGCGGGCCAGTTCCCTCCCCTTGCTTTCCTCGAGATGTGCCAGAAGCTTGCGCGCCATCAGAGGACCCATGTGTTCCAGGTGAACGAGCTGTTCCTCTGTGAGGTGATACAGGTCTGAAACATCATGCGCGAGGTCGGCTGATACAAGCTGGTCGATGATGGACTCTCCAAAACCTTGAATGTCCATGGCATCCTTGGAACACCAATGTAGGAGCCGCTCCCGTACCTGAGCCTGGCACGAGGCATTGACACAGCGCGTGGCAGCTTCATCCTCAATGCGCACCAGCCGGGACCCGCACACGGGACAGGTGGCCGGCATGACAAAGGGACGTTCGGATCCCGTGCGGGCGGCAACGACAGGCCCCAGGATTTCCGGGATGACTGATCCTGCCTTGTGGACAGTGACCAGGTCTCCAATCATGATACCCAGGCGCCTGATCTCATCCTCGTTGTGCAGGGTTGCCCGTGCGACAACCGATCCATCGATTTCCACTGGTGTGAGAACGGCAACAGGCGTTGCCACGCCCGTACGTCCAATGGACACGACGATATCCTCTAAACGGGTCTGCTTTTCCTCCGGCGGGAACTTCCAGGCTGAGGCCCACCTGGGTTCTCTGGCGGTCTGGCCAAGCGCCTGCTGCAGGGCGATCTCATTGACCTTGAAAACAACGCCATCGGCGGCAAATGGCAGGGATGGGCGAGCCGCCACAATCTCCCTGGTTGTGGCCCACATTTCGTCTGGCGTGTGTACAAGCCTTATAATCGGCGAAATGCGGAAACCAACACTGGCAATCCATTCCAGGACTGCTTTTTGGGTGAGAAAGTTCAGGTCGCCTGACAGTTCACCCAGTCCGTAGGCCACCATGTGCAGGGGACGCGAAGCCGTGATGCGTGGATCTAGCTGGCGCAGGCTTCCCGCCGCCGCATTGCGCGGGTTGGCAAAGGGAGGATCGCCCGAAGCTGCCCTCGCTTCATTCAGAGCTTCGAAGTCACGCAGGAACATGACCATCTCGCCGCGAATCTCAACGAGTTCTGGAATGCGGGTGCCAACACTGGCCAGGTTCATGGGGATCGATCGGACGGTTCGTACATTGGCTGTGACATCTTCTCCGGTAGTGCCATCGCCGCGCGTTGAGGCCTGCACCATCAACCCCTTCTCATAGCGCAGCGATACAGCCAGCCCATCCATCTTGATCTCGGTCAGATATTCAACAGGGTCACCTCGTCCCAGTGCTCGACGGACACGGGCATCGAAGAGGACAATGTCTTCTTTGGTAAACATGTTGCTGAGACTGAGCATGGGAACGCGGTGTTGTACCGTTGCAAAGCCCTTCGTGGGCATTCCTCCTACGCGCTGTGTCGGGGATTCTGGTGTCACAAGATCAGGAAACTTGCTCTCCAAGCTCCTGAGTTCATGCATGAGACTGTCAAACGCGGCATCCGAGATCGTTGGATTGTCCAGAACGTAGTACTGATAATTGTTCCGTTCGATCTCTGCTCTGAGTGCTGCTATGCGTTTTTGGGCGGTGTCGTGGTCCATCGTCTCATCCTTTCATGGCGCGAGGACGAAGATGCCGGTGCCCAACGCCAGCACAGAGCGTAGCCCGGGCATCTGGAACACGCGTATCTCGCTGGGTTCGGCAGTGCTCCATTGCCGTTTAAGGATACCACTCTCCATGTCGTAGACGCCAAGAAAGTAGACGGCAGTCTGCGAGGAGGTCTGTTCCTGAAACAGAAGCGCACAGCTTCCATCCGAAATCGATGCATCGATTGCATCAAAGTTGAGCTTTGATGCAGAAATCAGACGTTTCCCTTCCTTGTCCATGACGTCCGCTGTCCGGCCAAGAATGACGAAGCTGTCTCCCACGGCGCGGAGCCCTGGATTGTCTGAGGCAGCGGTGACCTGGGAAACGATTTTTCCCGTCTGATCGAAAATGTATCGGGGCAATGGCTCGGATGACCCCGAGACACTGAAGCTATATCCCGCAATAATGCGGGTGCCTGACTGATCGACGGCGGAGACAAGTCCAGCCAGTTTCTGATCAGGATTGGGCACGGTGAACTTGGCAATGACCGCTCCCTTGGGAGAAATCGTGTAGATGGTGCCGCTGGACAGCGTTATGACAAGCATGCCGCTGTGTGCCAGGCTGACTTGCGATCCGCTTCCAAAATCGGGCACGGTATAGCTGTCGAGGTAGGTACCGGCCAGATTGTAGGTGACGACTTGGCGTGACTGGTCGGCGAGGAAGGAGTAGACGGCAGCAATTTGCCCGGTTGAGGTAAACAGGGCCTGTTCGACGACACTGGCCGTCGTCGTCTTGCGCGACCACTTTTGGTGCAGGCTGTTGTCCAGCAATGTCAGCCGCTGTCCGCCGGCGAGGAGATACTTGCCGGATGTGCTGAGAGCGAGAAACGTTACAGAATCCTGGAGTTGTGTACTGCTGCCTTGGCTGGCCCATGCGTCGATCGAGAAGACTTGACCCTCAGCAGTGGCCACATAGCCTCCTTCCGCTGTGCCAACGACAGCGACGGGGTAATCGGCAGTCTTGAAGTCCGAGTATATCCTGAGGGATGTCCGTTGAGCGCGAAGGACCAACGCGAGCGAGACTCCAGCCAGGAGGATCAGGACGAGGAGACCAGCCAGCCAGCGCCGATGGCGCAGGAGTATCGTGCGAAGACTACGCGCTTGCATGTTGTTTTTCATGGCATCACGGTGACAATTCTATCCTGAACGATCCATTTGGCAAAGAAGACAAGAGAAGGACCGCGGCGATAGGACTGCGGCGTTGCTTTTGACGAATGCTCCAATATACTAGCCATATCGACCGTGGAGGTGGCGAGTGGACAAGTTTGCGGAGCGTGTCCTCAGAGCGGCAAAACGCCTGGGTGCAACGTATTGCGACTGTCGTGCAGTGGATATGGAACGCGAAGATATCTCGGTCGTCGGAGGCATGCCGCGCGCGGCGGTCCATGCGCATCAGCGAGGCTTTGGCGTTCGCATCATTGCGGATGGGGCATGGGGATTCTCGTCATCGTCGGTCGTCACGGATGCCGAAGCAGATCGTATCGTCGAGGAGGCTGTTGCGATCGCTCACGCCAGTGCACTGGCAAAGAAGGCGGATATTGTCCTGGCACCGGTCGATGCTGTTCAGGACATGGTCCCCCATCAGGCGGACATCGATCCATTCCTGATTTCGGATGCCGAGAAGATGAGCGTGCTTGCTGAGGCTACGCGGGCAATGATGGTGCCGTTTGTCGTGCTGGCGCGCGGCCAAATGCAGTTTCTCAAGGAGCGCAAGACGTTCGCGTCCTCTGAGGGCACTTGTGTCATACAGGACCGCATTGAGAGTGGGGCGGGCATCAGTGCCATGGCTGCCAGTGATAGGGGTGGCGTTCAGGTTCGCAGCTATCCTATGTCGTTTTCGGGAGACAATGCTCAGGCGGGATGGGAGTTCATCGAAGGTATGAAGTTTTTGGAGCATGCCGGGCCGACTGCGCGCGAAGCTGTTGCCCTGCTGAGTGCGCGGCCATGTCCGTCGTGTGTGTTGGATCTGGTTGTTGGTGGGCAACAGCTGGCATTGCAGGTGCATGAGTCATGCGGCCACCCATCAGAGCTTGATCGCGTCATGGGCATGGAGGCGTCATTCGCCGGGACGTCGTTCCTCACGCCGGAGAAGAAGGGGAACTTTCGCTACGGGTCCGACATTGTTAACTTGACCGCTGACGCAACCATTCCTCATGCACTGGGAGCACTTGCCTATGACGATGAGGGTGTGAAAGGCCGCAAGGTGTATCTTGTGCGAAATGGCATCTTTGAACAGTACCTGAATTCGCGTGCATCTGCTCCCGTCGTCGGTGAGGAGCCTATGGGAGCCATGAGAGCTGACGGTTTTGGCCGGGCACCCATTGTCCGCATGACGAGCATCAACCTTGAGCCTGGCGATCTGACGTTCGGGCAGTTGATTGGCGGCGTCGAGAATGGCCTTTATGTGGATGGCATCCGAAGCTGGTCCATCGATGATCGGCGACTGAACTTCCAATTTGGGAGCGAGATTGGCTGGATCATCAAGGGGGGGAAACTGCAAGACATGGTCAGAAACCCCACGTATACTGGTGTCACCTATGAGTTCTGGAGATCGTGTGATGGCATTGGTGGCCCCGACCTGTACCACGTCTGGGGCGTCGACAATTGTGGCAAGGGAGAACCCATGCAGGTAGCGCACGTCTCTCACGGCACTGCTCCAGCCCGATTCCGCCAGGTTCACGTGGGGGTGCTTCATGAGTAGGGAAGAGCTGCATGACCTTATGCAGGACGCGTTGAAGGGATCAGAGGCAGATCAAACCGAGATAGTTGCCATGATGACTGACAGTGCTCTTACGTGGTATGCCGAGAACATGATCCATCAGCATGTGGCTGAGCATACAGGACAGGTTCAGGTGCGCGCGGTTCAGGGAAAAAAGGTTGGCAGTTCTTCGACAACCGACTGCACGGCAGAGGGCCTGAAGCTCGTTGTTCAACAGGCATCTCAGGCTGCTCGACTCATGCCTGATGACCCTGACTTTCCTGGTCTGCCGCAGCCCCAGCCTGTCCTGGTCGCTTCCAACAGCAGCTGGATTGCGGAAACTGCCCAGTCGAAGCCGGAGGAACGCGTGCAGGCAGTCAGAAACGTCATCGATCGTGCTGAACGTGAGGGGCTGAGAGCTGCCGGAACCTATGCTGTCCAGGACTCGGAACTGGCAGTCATGAGTTCGACAGGTGTGGCCGCCTATCACCGGTACACGGTTGCCGCTCTCAAGGCGGTCATTATGGGAGAAGACAGTTCGGGATATGGCTTCATGTCATCGGCCGATGTGGGCGAGATCGACCCCGATGCCATCGGTGAGCAGGCAGTGCGGACGGCGGTAGAAACACGGCATCCCATCGAGGTTGAGCCTGGAGCGTTTGAGGTCGTCCTGAGCCCCTTTGCGGTGGAGGAGCTGATGAGCATGATGGCCTATCTGGCCTTTTCTGCTCGGAGCGTCGAAGAACATACGTGCTTTCTGGAAGGACACGAGGGCGAACAGATTGTCTCTCCTCTTGTCAGCTTGTATGATGATGGACTGGACCCTGCTGGGATGCCGCTGCCCTTCGATTTCGAGGGCATGCCGAAGAACCATGTGGATTTCTTGATTCATGGCAGGGGAGGCAGCGTGGTGTATGACTCGTACTACGCTGCAAAATCGGGCCATGTGACGACGGGGCATGCACTTCAGCAGCCAAACGACATGGGGCCCTATCCTCTCAACATCTTCATGGGGGCAGGCGACAGCACCGAGGCAGACATGGTGTCTCATGTCGAGAGAGGCATCTATGTAACCCGTTTCTGGTATGGGAACCCAGTGGAGCCGCGTCGGGCTGTTGTCACTGGGACGACACGCGATGGTACCTATCTCATTGAGAATGGCCGCAAAACCAGGGGGGTGCACAACTTGCGGTTTACCCAGAGCCTGGTCGACATGCTTGAGCATACAGTTGAAATCAGCCGGAATCGTGCAGTTCTGGCCTCACGATATGGCATCGGTGCTATGGTACTTCCCAGCATGCGCTCTGAGGAGTTTCGGTTTACCAGCGTATCACGGTAGTCTATAAGAAGAGGAGGAATGTGAGATGAGACGTGTTGCAGTAATTACGGCAGGTGCGGATGCCCCCGGGATGAATGCGGCGATTCGCTCGGTGGCAAGGCGTTCATTTGAGCTTGGCTATGACGTCCTGATGGTGAAGGATGGATTCGAGGGGCTCGTGCGTGGGGATGTCGAAATCATGAATAAGAAGATGGTGTCAGGCATCCTCCCCCTTGGAGGGAGCATTCTTGGCAGCTCTCGGGTGGGAGCTGAGTATGCTGTGCAGAACCTCGCGAAAATTCGGGATGCCCTTACACGGAACAATATCACCACCAGTGTCATCATCGGTGACCGTAGCGCGGTCGCCGTGGCGGAGGTTTTTGACGCCAATGGCTTCCCGTGTGTTGTCATACCGAACACCATCGATAATGACATCTTTGGCACAGATTTCAGCATCGGGTTCGACAGCGCTATCACAACAATCAGCGATGCACTTGACAAGCTTCACACGACAGCGTCTGCGCATCACAGGGTCATGATTGTCGAAGTCATGGGCCGGCAGTCCGGGTGGCTGGCTCTTTATGGTGGGCTTGCAGGGGGAGCGGACTTTATTGCAATTCCTGAACAGCCCGTTCCCATTGAGACGTTGGCAGCACATCTCAAGCAGCGGAAGGAAGAGGGGAAGGACTTTTCCATTGTGGTCGTTGCTGAGGGGTATCCGACAGGCACGCATGAACCGGGTCCAGCGGGCCGACCGGTTGCAGGCTATGGACTGGCAGAGGCCCTGAGCAGCCTCACCAGTTTATCGACCCGCGTCACGGTGTTGGGCTATCTCCAGCGGGGAGGATCTCCCACAGTATTTGACCGCCTGCTGGCAACGCGGCTCGGCTTTGCTGCAATTGATGCCGTCCGCGAAGGCAAGTCCGGCATCCTTGTCGGTGAAACGAGCCAGCACATCGCGTATACTGGCCTAAGGGAAGTGATGACACAGCCGCATACCGTTCCCGCCGAGGTTATCATGCAGGCGAAAACCTTCTACTAGAGTTTGTGGGTTACTGCATTCACCTACTCATTGGAAGCCAGCCCCTCAGCATCGACTGGGGGCTGGCTTTGTGACATGTTGTGATGTATCCGGATTATTATCTGCGCCAGTCGCGAGGGTAGAGGAAGTCGATACCCACGGTCCGCTGCGAGAGTTTGGCGACAGGAGGAGCAACACGCTTGAACTGTGATGTCTGGATCTTGTGCTCGATGCGCTGCACAAGTTCAAGCTCAAAGCCTTCCGCTGCGGCTTCCGCTGGGGAGAGCCGCTGATCAGCAAGCAGATACAGCACCTGATCAAGCGTTTCGTAGCTGATGCCGATTTCTTCCTCATCTGTCTGACCTGCCCAGAGGTCGGCAGAAGGCGGCTTACTAATGATTTGGGGAGGCAATCCGATTTCGCTGGCAAGCGAGCGCACCTGGGTCTTGTAGAGGTCGCCAATAGGCATGATAGCGCACGCCATGTCACCGTACCATGTCGAGTAGCCAACCAGCAATTCACTCTTGTTACTCGTGCCCATGACCAGGGCGTTCTCCTTCTTCGATTGGTCGAAGATAACCGCCATCCGCAGGCGAGCTAGCAGATTGCCTGTCCGCAGGCGATCTATTCCTGGCTGCACGGCCAGGTAGGCATCAGCCATCGCACTGATATCCAGTTCCTGCCACGGAATGCCGCAGAAGTCGAACATCGCATGGGCGTCCTGCACACTCTCATCAGAGCTGGCGCTGTAGGGCAGAAAGAGAGCGTGAACGTGGTCTGGACCAAGGGCGTCGACAGTCAGCCTGAGCACGAGCGCCGAGTCCAGTCCGCCCGAGACGGCAATGGACGCCTCGGTAAACCCGCTGGTGTGCAGTTCCTCCCGAATGAAGTGCTTGAGGTAGTCGTAGACAAGTGCATTGTTGAGCATGAGGGCGCCTGGCTTCACGGGTTCCTCCCTGCATCAAGAGCATGCCGAACGATGGCAAGGTCTTCCTCGCGACGAATGGGCAGTTGATATCGCTGTCGTGCCACGTGCGAGGAGTCGATCCTGCCCAGAAGCAGAACAGGCTCGAAGTGCGGAGCAGAGACAGTGACGCCTCCGACTGGGTCGCTGAGAGCGGAACCTCCGTAGAATCCGAGTCCGTCGTCAAATCCAACACGGTTGACATACACGACGAACATGCCAAGAAAGGTGCTTGCTGAGCCGAGCGCGAGACTCACTGTCCGTTCGATGGCTAGCTGCTCTCCCTCAAAGCCGCGTGCCGGCATCGCGCTCGGTGCCAGCAGCAGTTCTGTTCCGAGCGCCGCCATGGTGGAAACCTCGAGGGGGTGGAACAGGTCGCGACAGATGACGATACCTGTGCGGCCAAATCGCGTATCGAAAACGGACAATTCTCTTCCCCGCCCGAAGAACTTCAGTTCCTCGAACATGCCGTGCGTGGGCAGGTACATCTTTCGGTGAACGTGGACCACATCACCGCCATCCATAAAGAAGGCGCTATTGTAGGGGATACCATCCTCCCCCTCTTCAACGAAGCCGGCACAGATGGCAATGTGATTGGAAAGCTTGCGCAGGGCCGCGAATTCTGGGCTTCCGGCAGGGCGCATGAGCTGAAGTGTCTGATCCTTGAGCGTGTATCCGGTCAGTGAAAGCTCAGGAAAGACGATCAGGTCGGCGCGGGCTTCGAGAGCCTGTTCGATCTGGTCCACGTGCAGCTTCACATTGGATTCCAGATCGCCGCAGGTGGGATTTATCTGTGCAAGTGCAACAGTACAAGTCATCGAGCCTCCTTGGTGGGATTGATGGCGCGACGGATCAGGGCTAGCACGGGGAGGCCGAGAATGATGACCACGGCTGCCTCGCCGGTAAGCACTGATAACGCTACGGGTAGGTAGACTTTCCAGGAGAAGTGCGCCAGGACGAATCGAACAGCTTCACCAAGACTGAACTTGAGGTCAAGATCTGTCGCTCCAGGCAGTGCGAGCGTCGAGACGTACATGGGTATGATGAGCACATTCAGGGCAATCGGCGGAACGGCTGCCAGCCAAGGCTTGCCGGTCGTGCGCAGGCGTCGAGTCAAGATGGCTGCCAGAGCGGTTACAGTGGTTCCGACGACAACGTCGACAAGGCCAAATGGTGAGGAGAGATTGGCGATAAGACAGCCGGCAACCACTCCTATCACGGCTTCATCGAGCAGAAATGGAAGGAGAACCAGCGATTCGCCCAGTCGAAACTGTATAGCGCCGTAGCTGATGGCATTGAACGGAGGCAACATGGTGAAGACGATATACATCGCTGCAATAAGAGCAGCACGCGTTATCTGGGCAGTGGTGAGCCGCTTCGTTTCTATTTCTCTAATTTCTGTTCACCAGGGGAAGCTGTACTGGAGTTGGCGGTTCCATCCTTGGTATCGCTGGCCGTTTTCAGTTGTTTTTCGTACTCAGCCCGGGTGGCGCGGAACCTTCTGCGCAGTGCCAGGTCTCCTACGAAAGCGATCCAGGTCGCAAGGAACAGACCGATGAAGAATGAGACGTATGCCACTGCTTCTACCGACGCTGTAATGGTCGGAAAGAACAGGATGGTCAACTGAATCGTCTCCCGTCGCAGCGGACTTATGATGAGCGCGAAGATAATAAACACCACAAGAAAGACCATCAGGCTCGTCATGATTCGCTTCATGCAACACCTCCACCATTCATCTTATTGCAAAGTCCACCCTATCATGATAGAGATATTCTTGACAAGGGCAATAATCAGCATAGTATACCCGCAGGGGTATATGATGCAGAAAACAAAGATTCTCCATAGCCTTCGACGTGTCGAAGGACAGCTGCGTGGTATCGAGAAGATGGTTGAAGAAGGCCAGCCTTGTGATGCTGTTTTAACGCAGCTGGTGGCAGTCCACGCTGCTGTCGGACGCATCGGAACTGATATTCTTCTCAATGAAGTTGGTTGCGGCCCCCGGCAGAATCTCAACCCCGAGCAGGAACTGGAGCGACTGGAGAAGCTCCTTCTCACGTACAGCGGGCTCAAGTAGAAGCGCGAACCACTATCTGAACGAAGCAGAAAGTTCTGCAAGGAGGAACACATGGAAGACAAGGAGATTGTTGCGACAACTGCGAATTTTCAGAGCGAGGTGCTTTCTTCAAAGCTGCCCGTTCTCGTCGACTTCTGGGCAGCGTGGTGCCCTCCATGCCGCATGATCGCCCCAGTTGTTACGGAGATTGCGAGCGATTACGCAGGGAAGTTGAGGGTTGCTCGTTTGAACGTCGACGAGAACCAGGAAATTGCTGCTCGGTATGGGGTCATGAGCATACCGACGCTTGCCCTGTTTAAGGATGGTGTCGTTGTTGATCAGGTGGTCGGTGCCGTTCCAAAGCGCACCATTACAGCCAAGATCGACGCACTCCTCAAGAACACATAGAAGACCCCCGAGCTTGTTCGCAGCGGGACGTCCTTTTCTAGCGACGTTCGGCTACTGCCTTTCAACGACGGTTCCGGTCTTGGGTTCCATCTTGTCACGCAGTCCAGGCGCTGGCATGTGAGCGATCGTTTTTGCATACGTGATCCGCACACTTGCGGCTTGTCTCTGTGGCGCAGTGCGGTACAATAGTTGTATGAAACAGACAGTATTGACAGAGCGACAGAAGCGCATTTTGCTGACCATCGTTCGTAAGTATATGAATGATGGCGAGCCCGTCAGTTCAGGATTTGTATGCAGTCAGATGGGCAGGGACCTTTCCTCGGCGACTATCCGCAACGAAATGGCCGAGCTCGAGCGACTGGGCTATTTACAACAGCCGCATGTGTCGGCCGGGCGCGTTCCCACAGTGCTGTCGTACCACGAGTATGTCTCCACGTTTCTCGTCGAGGCGACACGAGGGCGCATGGTGGCAGGCCCGATGGACCTACCGTTGCGCTATGAGAGTCTTCCACGGCTCCTTGAGAGTGTGGCCTCTGCTGTGTCCGATCGCACGAAGAAGGTGAGCTTTGTCCTCTCCCCTCCATTCAATTCGGTGACCCTGCGCCATGTCAGTCTGGTGCTTTTCAGCGAGACGGTACTGATGCTGGTGCTCATCACTGACCGCGAGAGCGTCGAGGGATACAAGCTCCCCGCTCCTCGTGGGGTGACCGAGCAGGAGCTCAGCGACATCAACGCCATATTCGCCAAGGAACTGAGGGGAAAGAGCCTTGAGGAAGGCATCCGCATTCTTCACTTTGGGAATATCCTGCCTCAGAGCATGGCAAGGCGCTATGAAGATGTTCTGGACGCAGTGGCTGAGCTCATGGAAAGTGAACTTCGCAAGGGAGAGAGCCAGATTGTCGTTCGAGGAATCGAGCAGATGCTCAGCGAACTACCTGAAGATCAGATTGGGGCCTTCTCAGCACTGAGCACATTTCTGAGTCGCGAGGAAGTGGTGAAGTCATACTTGGCGTCGCTGAGCCGTCAGGGTGAAATCAGCCTGCTGATTGGGGAAGAGAACAAGCAGGAGGAACTGCGGAGCTTCAGTCTTGTCTCGGTATGCTATTCACTGAACTCGGATCAGCGTGGCGTTCTTGGAGTCGTTGGGCCGATCCGCATGAACTATGTCCGGGCCATCACCGTGCTGGAGAGTTTTGCGGGGTATCTGAGCAAAGTGTCAAGCGCCACCTGATCTATGCCGGCATTTGAAGCGGGCCAGTGGCTCAAGCCGGGCGAACACGTTGATCTCGACGACACGGCTGTTTTGCATCACATTGCCGACGTTTTGAGAGTCCGTACCGGCGACCATATCACACTGTTCCACGAGGGAGAATTGTACGATGCCATGGTCGAGGACGCTTCCAGGTCGGGACTTGCCATTGTGATCGAGAGCGCCCGTCCTGCTCGCTTCGTTACGCGTCCTCTGATGCTGATCCAAGCGGTCATCCGACCGGTACTGCTTGATGATATCATTCGCATGTGCTCTCCGCTTGGGGTACAGCGTTTTGTCATCTTTACCGCGGAGCGCAGTCAGCCTTGGAACATCGCCACGCGACTGGATCGCTTACGCCAAATAGCCGGTTCTTCGGCTGAGCAGGCAGAAACGGGACAGGTCCCGAGCCTGCAGCTGTCAGCGGGGCTGAAGAGTGCTCTGTCTGATGCGGGTTTGGTGGACACGATGATCATGCTGTCTCCACGGTCAGACAGTACCATTGTGGGCCTTGCACGCGCGGGTGGCCTTGCCCTGCAGGGCTCTGTGGCGATCGTTGTTGGCCCCGAGGGGGGACTGACCGAATCGGAGGAAGCACTGCTCACGGAGCATGGAGCTGTGCCTGTTCGCCTTGGTACGGGCGTCCTCAGGAGCGAGCTGGCAGGCTTTGCCGGTGCACTCTTGACGCGCGAGTTGCAGGCGGCGTCGTGAACGTATTCATCTCTACACTTGGCTGCAAAGTCAATGAGGTCGACTCAGAGCTCTACGCCCAGGAAATTGCGTCGCTGGGAGCCACGGTCGTATCAGACCTGAACGAGGCGGATGCAGTCGTTATCAACTCCTGCAGCGTAACCAGTCGAGCACAGGCCCAGAGTTTGCAGGTTGTTCGCCGTGCCTTGAGAGAGCGGCCGGAGGCGCGTGTGTTTCTTGTTGGGTGTGGGTCGTCACTGCTGCAGCTGACCCATGCCCAGGTTCCTGCCGGCGTCACCGTCGTGAGCCTGGACGACCGGTCCACCCTTGCAAGGATTGTCACCAATTCTGGCGGCGTCGCGGAGGAGCCGGTTCCGTGGATTGAGAGAATGATCCAGAAGGCAGGTCCGCGTAATCGGGTGGACGTCCGCATTCAGGAGGGCTGTGACAACTTATGCTCGTACTGTGTCATTCCCTATGTGCGCGGTGCGCACCTCCAATCGAAGCCAATGTCCGTGGCAGTCGACGAAGTGGTCAGCCTGGCAACGACAGGCGTCAAGGAGGTTGTCCTCACCGGCACCGAGATCGGCAAGTACGGTGCTGGGCCGGACAGTCTGTCCACTTTGCTGGAGAGCATGCTGGGGACACTGGAAGTGGCTGGGCTTCCCACCCGCATACGCATCAGTTCGCTGAACCCGGATGCCATTACCGAAGGCCTGACCAGGCAATTTGAGTGGCACCCCGCACTTTGCCCGCAGCTGCATCTACCGCTCCAAAGCGGCAGCAATGCAGTGCTTCGACGCATGCGGCGGCCTTATGCTGTCGAGGATGTGATGCGTAGCGTAGAGCGTCTGAGGTCAATCAATCCCTTGTTCACATTTACCACAGACGTCATCGTCGGGTTTCCTGGCGAGACAGAACGAGACCTGCAGGCTACCTTGGACGTGATCAGGGCTGCGGCGTTTGCGAAGGTCCACGTCTTTCGTTTTTCACCGAGGCCATTTACTCCGGCCGCACGCGAGCCTGAACAGGTTCCTGTCTCCATCGCTCGAGACAGGCTGCATAGCGTGCTCGACGTTGCAGAGCGGACAGGCATGACCTTTGCCCACCAGTTCGTTGGTCGGGACGTCACGATTGTATCCGAGCAGGTGTCTCCCGGGATCGTTCAGGGGTATTCGGAGCAGTATCTATGGACACAGGGGCGTACCTATCCAGACATCACACCTCAGCGCGACAGATTCATCACCATTCACGCTGAGAGCTGTCGATTCGATGGTGAACGCGTCGTTCTCGAAGGACGCCTGAACGACTGAGCAACAGGCAGCCGAATCGTGCTGGACCTAGAACGGCGCGAACCGGTTCTCAGCCCAGATACGCTCCTTGAGGAGGTCATAGGCCTTCTCAAGCACATGCAGATGGACCTTTTCCCATTCTTCCAACTGCGTGTACAGTGATGTCTCGTCGGGCTGGGTGGCGCGCTCGGCTGCCCTGTGGTAGAACTCCCACGAATTGCGCTCCAGCAGCATGCCTGTGTGAATCGCTGAGGCCTCATGCTGCGAGAGGTCCTTCGAGCTGCGCACGGCGTCAGCCAGCACCTCTTCATGAGCCGTCTCCTTCAGTGCCGAAAGGCCGGAGAGTTCGATTGGGGTGTCTGCTTCCACGCGGTCCAGTTCCTGCTTGATGAATTCCTGGTGTTTCGCTTCCTGGTCCATGAGATAGACAAAAACGTCACGCACAGGTCCCTCAGAAAGTGTTCCAATGACGTCTCGATAAAAGAGCCACCCCTCAACCTCGAGCTGGAATGCGTCTTTGAGAAGCGTGATCATTCCTTCATTACTCATACACCACCTCCTGTGGTTGTTATTAGCTTGTCGAGCAGCAGGCCAAGCAGGATACGAGCGCCATTCTTGTCCAGCGGCTTGTTGTTGTTGCCACACTTGGGCGAGTAGACGCAGCTTGGACAGCCGTCCTTGCATGTGCATTCCGTGACCCGGCTCAGCGAGAGGCGCACGACATCGGCAAAGTGGCTGTACGCTGCCTCAGTCAAGCCGACGCCTCCTATATGACCATCATATACAAAAATGCTGGGCTTCAATGTATCTCGATGCAAAATCGTGGAGATCCCACCAAGGTCGCGTGGATCGCAAAGCACGACGATGGGCATGAGGGCGATGAGAAGGTGTTCGGCTGCGTGCAGGCTTCCAGCTATGTCATACCCTCCCTCTTTCAGCCGTTCGAGGATCTCATCTGGTAGTGTAACCCACAGTGCCATGGTATCGTAGCTGATTTCAGGAGTGTCAATGTATTCCCGCCCGATTTCTGTCTCGATATGAAAACTCTTCTTAATAAAGCCGACTGTCTGTTCGGATACGACAACCCGACCAAATGACAGACCTACTCCCCCGTACTCCTGGTGGCTTTGCTCATTCTGCACAACGACATCACTGCGAATGAGTGCGTCGGTGTAGTAATTCTGGGTCGTCGGGACAGCATGGACAACCTGCTGTTCATGATCATTGTCGACGACAAGGTAGGAGTCTCCCTGATGAAGGAAGACCGCTCCTGGATAGAATTCCTCGATGACCTTGTAGGCATCGGCTTCCTCGAGAACCTGTCCGTCACTCTTGTTGACGATGTGATATCGCTTGTCTGAGAGCGTGCGGAGGCTCACGAATCGATGTGGATAGGCCTCGGTCGAGACGATCAGTGAACCGCGAACGTGCAGCTTGCCCTCGGTCTCCAGCTGTCCGACAAGGGGCAGGTACTTTGGACCAAAGTACTCGCTGTCGACTGGGCGCAGTGGGAGTTCATATGCAGCGCAGCGCAGGTGTGCACTGAGAATATGCTCGTTGTCGGGATTGATCGTGGGCGTGCCGAAACGTCCTGAAGTGAGAAAGCCGGGTGTTTGGACGACATATTGGTCGAGGGGGTTCGACGAGGCAACATAGATGGATAGCGAATGATTACGCTCCCGCCCCGCCCTCCCCATTTGCTGGAAAAGGCTGGTCACAGAACCCGGGTAGCCAGCGGTAATCGAGAGGTCGAGGTGTCCGATGTCGATGCCCAGTTCAAGCGCATTCGTTGTGATGACCCCAGTCAGCTCACCGGACGAGAGCCGATGTTCGATGCCTCGTCGAACGGCGGGGAGGTAGCCAGCGCGGTACGTTGCGACACGGTCTCCCAGCCGCTGCCCCTTGCCGGCCCCCGCATCTCTCGCATATTTGTAGAGCAGCTCGGCTTCCTGGCGGGATTTTGTGAAGACGATGGTTCGTACATCCTCCTGAACAGCTTGCTGAAACAGCCACAAGGTCTCTTTCATGACACTCTTGCGGATGTTATTCTGCTTGTCAACAAGTTTTGGGTTGAACAACAGCAGCGTACGCTTGCCCTCGGGGGCTCCCGATGGGTCCACCTGGTGCACGAGTTCCCCTGTCAGCAGTGACGCAAATGAGCCGGGTTCGTCGATGGTGGCCGAGGTCACGATGAAGACAGGATGCGCCCCGTAGAAGTTCGCGAGGCGTCGCAGTCGACGCAAAAGGAGGGCCATATGCGAACCGAGAACGCCATGGTAGTAGTGGCCTTCGTCAATGACAACAAAGGCCAGCCCACGCATGAATCGCGACCAGCTTTCGTGATGGGGCAGAATGCTGAAATGAAGGCTGTCCGGGTTGGAGAGGATGAGTCGGCCATACTTACGCAGCTGGTGTCTTGCACCTGTGTCCGTATCCCCGTCATAGACGGCCGTATTGATGCGCCCCATGCACCGTTCCATTTGCCCCAGCTTGGTCAGCTGATCCTCGATCAGGGCCTTCGTGGGGTAGAGAAACAGTGCTGTTGTGCCAGGGTGTTTCAGCAGATGGTCTAGGACTGGCAGCTGGAAGGCGAGGCTCTTGCCGCTCGCTGTCGGGCTGACGACGGTCACGTTGTAGCCGTCCTGCGCGCCGTCAAAGCAGGCACGCTGGAAGGCATACAATTCGTTGATCCCGTTATCTGCAAGGTCTGCCTGCAGATCAGCATGGATGGCGGGAAGTGGAGCCATCGTCGCCTCATGGGCCTCGAAGTCCAGACGGCTGACAATCTGCTCTTCATAGTTCTGCGAGGTCGTCAACTCTCGCAGGAGAAACTGCAATTCATGTTCTGTCATGCAATCAGTGTAGCGACATCAGACAATGCAAAAAGGCGCACGCCTCAGACGTACGCCTTTGATACATTCTGGTCAGAAAACCAGCCTGCGAGCTCAGTCCTCGCCCAGCTTCTTGAGTTCTTCCTGTTTGGCTGTTAACTGGGCCTCGAGATCATCAACCGTCGTCTTGACGGTCGTGAATGCAGCGGTAATCTCATCGAGGGTCTTGCCCTGCTCAAGCATGGCATACACATTCACGCCAAACTCCTCCTTGGCCTCCTTGATCTTGCCCTGCAGACTTGAGATGTCCATCTTCAGCTTCGTGCTTGCTGCCAAATCCTTTGCTCCGTCCGCGACCTTGCCTGCTGCGTTCTTGACCTTATCCATAAAACTGTCCGCCATGATTCCTCCTTTAGAGTGGCGCGTGAC
>JAJFTL010000020.1 GCA_021373025.1 bacterium | reverse complement strand
TCCATGCTGCAGGCGCCACCGGCAACGGCATGTTCGAGGCACTGAAGGAAGCCGGCGGACCTGCCAAGGGTCTGTGGGGCATCGGCGTTGACGTCGACATGGGCAAGAACCCCAACCTGTACCCTGCCGGCACGTTGACCTGTGCCATGAAGCACGTTGACTACGCCACCTGGGAAGCTATCAAGGCACTGGCAGATGGAACCTTTAAGTCAGGCACCATCACGCTGTCCCTTGCCAACGGTGGCGTGGGCTATGCCATGGACAACGTCGACAAGGTCCTGACTGCCGATCAGATCGCCAAGGTCAACGCACTCCGTCAAGCCATCATCGATGGCGAGGTCACTCCTCCGGAAGACCCCAAAGCCGTTCCTGCCTGGACACCTCCGACTGGATACTAGACTTCATAAAAAGGAGATGCCCCGAGTGCGACGCACTCGGGGCTCTGAGGAAAAAAGGAAAGGGAAGGGCTGTTCGTCACAGCTGTCTAAAGTATACCATCCCGGAAGACAATGCAACCGCATTTGTTCACTTTGTCCTCACGTGCATGCCATGTGCTCGTACCCACCCAAGAGCGACCAAGCAACTGCCCCCTGTGATGCTACAGCGGAGGCAGAATCTGCACACATGTTCGACTTCAGAGCACGCAGTGCACGACTGTTGTGCCCCAGTCGGGCGTCATCGACGTTGCTGATGAACCACTGATCCCCTGTTTTCCTGCTGTCCCTCTGTCATCTCGCTCCTTACGGCGCCTTGCTCTTCAAAGGAATGTTGCGGCTCGCCAGGACATTGATTCCGGTACCAAGCACATTCTCCATGACAATGTCGCCGAACTTCACGGGGGCCGTGAGCTCCACCTTGCGTGCCTCTGCCAGCAGTGCAAAGATCTGTGGCTTGGGGATCGGCTTCTCGGTATAGACCGGGACCAGTGGGTGCACTCCGCCCTTGACCCGTACGGTCGTCGTCACCATGCGTCGGGGGTCAGTCACCTCGGCCATTGCGTAATCGACACCGCGCTGACAGTTGTTGCCTGCCACCTTGACCACAGTCTTGCCCTCCACCGTTACGTCCAGGGTGCAACCCCGTGGACACGTAATGCAAATCATCGTTCTGTGTTCCTGTGCCATGTCGGCCCCCTTATCGCCTGACAACGCGCACGGTCAGCTCTGACGCTCGCTGAACGGCGTCGTAGGCAGACTGTGGAATGTCGATACTGACCATCTCACCCGGGCGGGCATACAGGTCGGCCTTCCTGACAATGCGTTCGTCTCCGTTCATCACTTCCACCCAGACGGGAGCCTCGATCGGCGTCGTCACACGCATCTGCAGACGCTGGCGCGACTCCGCCAGGCTTTCCTTGTCCAGGACGTGTGGAACGACATAGCGGACATTGTCGCCGCCCTTCATTCTGACTCTCCTGCCGGCATGCTTGCGCTCGGCAATGGCATGCTGCGCGGCGCTCCGACCACAAAGCAGACCAGCCTCTGTCACCCAGTCGACCAAATCATAGACATGAACCACGTTGCCCGCGGCAAAAATACCCGGTACGTTTGTCTGCATCCTCTCATCAACGAATGGTCCACCTGTAACGGGGTCAAGTGCAACGCCTGCCTTGCGTGACAGTTCATTCTCGGGAATGAGTCCAATGGAAAGGAGCAGCGTATCGCATGGGATGACCTCTTCGGTTCCAGGGATCGGCTGACGGTGGTCATCAACCTGCACTGACTCGATGGCTTCCACCCGCTCATTGCCGATGATGCGCTTGACCGTATGCTCCAGCTGCAGCGGGATGTCGAAGTCCTGCAGGCACTGCACGTAGTTGCGTGTCAGTCCTGTCAGGAACGGCATGATTTCGAGGACCCGCTCTACCTTTGCCCCCTCGAATGTCAGTCTGCGAGCCATGATCATACCAATATCGCCCGAACCCAGAATCACGTACTGCTTGCCCGGCATGAATCCTTCCATATTGACAAACCGCTGGGCTGTTCCAGCAGTATACACGCCTGCCGGCCTCGTTCCGGGCAGGGCTATCTGTGCTCGTGTGCGCTCGCGGCAGCCCATGGCAAGCACGAGTGCTCTCGCATCCAGTTCGACGTATCCCGACCACTGGCTCGTCGCGGACACGTGACGTTCGCTGGTCACGTCCAGCACCATTGCATCAAGCAGCGTATCAATGTGAAGGCTCGTCAGCTCGTCGATGAAGCGCTGGGCATAGGCTGGACCCGGCAAATCCTTCTTGAAGGTTTCCAGGCCAAATCCGTTGTGAATACACTGCTGGAGAATGCCACCCAGCTCCTGCGCCCGCTCAATGACAAGCACATCCTGCGCGCCCGTCTTCTTCGCCCCGATTGCTGCAGCAAGTCCGGCAGGGCCTGCACCAACGACGATCACATCATATTTCTGCTTCAGCATCACTCTGTTTCCACATCCTTGGTCGGCCGAACGAGGAACTCCGACCCTTTCCCCTTCTTGCTGATCTCAAGCGACGAAACGCCCAGCTCACGAGCAAGGATCTCGACGACGCGTGGGATGTCGAAGCCCCCCTGGCAACGTCCAGTTCCCAACCACGTTCGCCTCTTGAGTGCGTCATAGGTGCGCGCGGGAATCGGTGCGTGAATCTCGGCCACGATTTCACCTTCAGTGACATTCTCGCAGCGGCAGACGATACGGCCATACCTTGCATCGTTCTGAATCAGCAGCTTCTGCTCGACAGGCAGCATGTCCCGGAAACGTGGACGCGCTATGCGGATCGGATTCCAGTCCGGCTTCTCCTCCAGCTTCTCGCCCGCATCCTTGAGCAGTTCGATGACGCGAACAGCAATGGCAGGAGATGAGGTCAAGCCGGGCGATTCAATACCGCCGAGGTTCACCAGTCCCTGGACCTCCTTGGGAATCTCGATAACGAAGTCCTTGTTGTAGTGAATGTTGGGATTGGGGCTCGGAGCGTTACCGCCCGGACGAAGCCCGGCGAACTCTGCGATGGCGTACTTCAGACTGAGCGACGGCACAAGCTTCAGCGCTCCCTGCCACACTTCACTGAGACCCTCAGGCGTGACAGAGCGATCTTCCTTGTCCTCGATTTCCAGGGCGTTAGGCCCAATGATCGTGTTGCCATGAATGGTCGTCGTGACCACAATCCCCTTGCTGGTCTCTGACGGCACGGGGAAGAGCACGTTGTTGATTGTCATCTCCGCCTTGTCAAACACGTAGTACTCGCCTTTGCGCGGCACGATCTTAAACTCCGGTCGCAGACCCGCCTTGTGCATCACCACGTCCGAATACAAGCCAGCGGCATTCACAACCCAGCGCGACCCGAAGTCCCCGCGGTTTGTCTTGACACCAACAATGCGCTTGCCTTCCATGATGAAGTCTTCGAATGCTGTGTCCGTAAGCAGGGTTACGCCATTCTCAACAGCATTCTCCGCAGCGGCAACCACCACACTGAATGGGTCGCAGATGCCACCAGTACTCGCCCAGAGGGCGCCGCTCACGTCCGGGTTGATATTCGGTTCACGCCTTCGGACATCGGCACCATCGAGCATCACCATTCCAGGTACCCCATTGGCAAGGCCCTGTTGTCGCAGCGTCTCAAGCTTGCCATATTCGTCCGGTCCGATAGAAACGACGTAGTCACCACGCCTTTCAAAACTGAAGTTGAGCTCGCCAGCCAGCTGATCGAACATCCGATTTCCCTTGACGTTCATCTCAGCTTTCAGACTACCCGGTATTGGATCATAGCCAGCGTGTACAATGGCGGTGTTCGCTGAAGAAGCACCCGTGCCAATGTCAGAATCTTTTTCGAGTACCAGGACATCAAGCCTGTAGCGCGAAAGAAAACGGGCAACCAAGCTCCCAACTACTCCTGCACCGATGATGATGACATCATACGTTTTATCCGCCATGTCTGCCATTCCTTCTACCTGGTATCGTACTTCTCGGCAAGAGGCCGTACCACTTGTCGATGCACAAAGATTGTCGCGCTTCTACATGGCAATCACGTTGAGCAAGCCGCAGCCGCCGGTCGTGGCTCGTTCTCCCCTCGAAACTTCACGAGCACGACCGCTATTGCTTTGCCCAATCAAACGTGCGCTTGACGGCTTCAAGCCATCCGCTATAGAGCGCAGCTCGCTTGGCACTGTCCATCCTGGGCTCCCATGTCTTGTCCACGCCCCAGTTGGCACGCAGATCTTCGACCTTGGTCCAGAATCCGACCGCGAGGCCAGCTGCATAGGCAGCACCAAGGGCGGTTGTCTCGGTCACCTTCGGGCGAATCACTGGAACGCCGAGGATGTCGGCTTGGAACTGCATCAATGTATCGTTGAAGACCATGCCGCCGTCCACCTTGAGTGCGGTAAGCGGAACGCCAGAATCCTTGTTCATGGCTTCAAGAACTTCGCGGGTCTGATAAGCAGTCGCTTCAAGTGCTGCGCGAGCAATGTGACCCTTGTTGACGTACCGGGTCATGCCGACGATGACACCGCGAGCGTCGCTCTTCCAGTACGGTGCAAAGAGACCACAAAACGCAGGGACGAAGTAGATGCCGCCATTGTCCTCGACTGTATTGGCGAGAGCTTCGATGTCAGAGGACTTCTGGATCAAGCCGAGGTTGTCGCGCAGCCACTGAACCAGAGCGCCAGCGATCGCGATGGAGCCTTCAAGTGCGTATACTGCTGCCTCTTTGCCGATCTTGTAGCCCAACGTGCTTAGCAACCCGTTCTTGGAGACAACGGGCTTGATGCCGGTGTTGAGAAGCATGAAGCAGCCGGTGCCGTAGGTGTTCTTGGCCTCGCCCGGGCTGAAGCAGGTTTGGCCGAAAAGTGCAGCCTGCTGGTCGCCAAGGTCACTCGCTATCGGGATGCCAGCTAGTGCGCCAACACCCTTGCCATACACTTCTGAAGAAGCCCTGATCTCAGGCAGCATGGAACGCGGAATGCCCAGCGTCTTCAGCTGATCTTCATCCCAATCCAGGGTTGCGAGATCCATCAGCATGGTGCGGCTGGCATTCGTGACATCGGTGACGTGGACACCACCATTGACGCCGCCCGTCAGGTTCCAGATGACCCAGCTGTCCATGTTGCCAAAATACAGCTCACCCTTCTCTGCTTTCTCTCGTGCGCCTGGCACATTGTCCAGAATCCATTTGATTTTCGGGCCGGAGAAATAGGTTGCAAGAGGAAGACCAACCTTGGCACGGAACCGATCCATTCCGCCGTCCGCTGCCAGCCCGTTGATGATACCGTCGGTACGCGTATCCTGCCAGACGACGGCATTGTAAACCGGCTTGCCCGTGTTCTTGTCCCAGACAACTGTCGTTTCACGCTGGTTGGTGACACCAACTGCGGCAAGGTCTCCGGCAGTGACTCCTGACTTGGCCAGCGCACCGGCGATCACTGACTGCGTGGAGGCCCAGACTTCCATAGGATCATGTTCGACCCAACCGGGCTTGGGGTAGATCTGTTCGTGTTCCTTCTGGTCGATACTGATGACCTGTCCAGCATGGTCGAAAATCACGAACCGGGTGCTGGTCGTGCCCTGATCTACTGCTCCTACATACCTTGCCGGCATGGCCTCTCCTTTGTCAGATCGCAACGTCAGACGTACCATTTGCCTTCCTTATCGCCACCATTCCATGAGAATCCCACCAGATGTCATACCAGCGCCAAAGGATACCATCAGCACTGTATCACCATTCTTGAGAACTCCCTTTCGATAGACTTCGTCGAGCGCGACGGGGATGGATGCTGAAGACGAATTGCCATACTTGTCGATGGTGACGACGACTTTCTCCATCGGTATGCCCAGTTTCTGCGCTCCGGCCTGAATGATGCGAAGGTTTGCCTGGTGGGGAATGAACCAGTCAACACGATCGAGGGGAAGTTGTGCTTTTTCAAGCACCTTCATCGAAACGCGGGATATCTCGCGAACAGAGAACTTGAACACATCCGAGCCGTCCATTTTGGTAAAGTAGGCGCGCTCCCGGAGTACTTCTTCACTGAATGGCTTCCTCGTTCCACCGGCCGGAAAGACCAAATGCTGGGCCAGCGAGCCATCGGCGTAAAGCTCCGACGCAAGAAAGCCTCCGCGGGAGACACTACTTAATACAGCAGCCCCTGCTCCGTCACCAAACAGCACGTAGGTCCCACGATCGGTATTGTCCATCATCCTGGTAATGACTTCCGCCCCGATGACGAGGACATGCTTGTACATGCCAGATTCGATACATTGAGCACCAACCGTAGCCGCATAGACCCATCCCGTGCAGCCCGCCTGAAGGTCAAACGCTGCCGCATTCCTTGCTCCAATCTTGTCTTGCACGAGGCAGGCCGTGGCAGGGTACAGCGTGTCCGGCGAATTGGTACCGACGATGATCAGATCTATCTCATCAGCAGAAACGTTGGCATCCTTCAGCGCCCGTTCAGCTGCAATCACCGCAAGGTCACTCGTCGCCTGATCCTTGCTCGCAAAGCGCCTCTCAAGAATCCCCGTTCTGGTCTTGATCCATTCGTCACTCGTGTCGAGAATCTTCTCAAGATCTGCGTTGGTAACAACAATTTCAGGAACGTAACTGCCGAGCCCTACAATACCAGTCATGAAGCACCGCCTTCGTCAAGGCTCTCGCGACGGACAAAGGCTGCATTCAGGACGCCACCTGCAACCAATACGTCATCACGGTAGATGTTACACTCACTTCTTGCAATGTGATGCCTGAATGAAACCAGTTTCGACGTGACGAGCAGTGTCTGCTTCGGAACGACCTGCTTCAGAAACCTGAACTTCTCCACACTGGCAAACAGTCCGAACAGATCGGCACCCTCTGGTGCCGTCAGAACAATGCAGACAGCCACCTGTGCTGCCATCTCGATGAGAATGACCCCGGGGACAATTGGCATCCCGGGGAAATGTCCCTTGAAGAATTCTTCGTTGCCAGAAAACGTCTTCCTGCCACTCGCACTCTTTCCTGGCACAACCTCTGTCAATTCGTCAACGAAGAGAAATGGATCTCGTTGCGGAATTATGCTCTCAATGTCTCGCTTCTTCGCGACCAATACCTTCTCATTGTTGTCCAAACGCAACCCCCTCGCCAACTCAATTCTTCAGTACTGAGTTCAAAGTATATCATCCGGGGCCAAGTTTTGCCACCTTCACGATCGCCACACTCTATGAGGGTTGTCTCTTGACTTGTCTGTACAAGCGTCGAATACTTATTCTTGGTAGTTGTTTAGCGAGGTGAGACCATTGCACGCATAGCAGTACTCGAGGACGAGGATGACATTCGTGAGCTGATCGGCTTATACCTGAAGCGGGAGTCCATGGAACCGGTCTTGTTTGCATCCCCCGTGAAGTTTCTTGCCTGGCTCGACGCTCAAAAAGAGATGCCGGATCTGCTCATTTTGGACATTATGATGCCCGAGCTGTCCGGCATAGAGGTGCTCAAGGCAGTACGCAAGCGCCCATCCTTTGACAGCATGCCCATCATCGTTTGCAGCGCACGGGCTGCCGAAAGCGACGTCCTTCTCACCCTGGGGCTGGGAGCAGACACCTATGTTCGCAAGCCATTCAACCCCCACGAGCTTGTCGCCCAGGTGAGCGCGATGCTGCGCCGGGCGCAGGCTGGTGCCACAGCTTCCACACAGAAGGTGATCACTGTGGGCCCGATTGCCGTTGACTCCGCTCGCAAGGAAGTCAGGGTTGATGGAAAGACTATTGAACTGACACCAGCCGAGTACCGCATTTTGACAATGCTGGTCGAGCGCAAGGGTTCTGTCGTGTCGCGGGACGACCTCCTGCGAGCTACCGGCGAGTCTGATGCACTGGAGCGCGTCGTCGACGTTCACATCACGAGCATTCGCCGCAAGCTTGGGAATGCTGCTCACCTACTGCGCACGTCGCGCAGCTTCGGCTACTACATCGACGAGGCACCATGATCCGTGGTCGCCCCTATGCTCTGCGCATCCTGAATGCTATTCTCATTGTTGGTTTCCTCATCGTGGCGACTGCCACTGCAGGATTCATCGTGTCTCTCCAGAGGCAGGCAATCATCGACGAGACCGGCCGCCTCGAGGCTTCTGCGCGACTGCTGGCCAACGAATACGCCGTGGCTGTTCACTCAGGCGTCCCGGCCGATTCCCTGGTACATGGAACACTTCCCGGTGGCCTGCGTTTGACCATATTGGATGCCAAGGGGTCCGCGATCGCTGATTCACAGGTTGATCCCCACCTGATCACGAACCGCGGTGCCGATACCGAAGTACAGCAGGCTTCCGCGAATGGCAGAGGCACTGCAGTATCGTACCGCCTGGAATCGGGGCAGCGCGAGCGTACAGTCTGCATTGCGCTTCGGGAGGGAGGCTCACTTGCCGGCTTTGCGGTAGCCAGCTCACCAGTGGGGCTCACCTGGCATACGATATCATCTACGCTGACCTGGACCCTTTCCTGTTTCCTTGTCATCAGTGCACTCTGGTTTCTGGTGGGCATCCTATTGGCCCGCATGGCCACTCGGCCGCTGGCTGACCTTGCTGATGCCCTCGAGCGCCGTTCTCTGTCCAGCTTGGCTGGCCTTGCCATGCACGCTGACGTCAGCGAACTCGGACGCGCCCAGAAGGCCAGTTATGCATTACTGGAAGAGAGCGAGGCACTCGCCGATCGCGAGCATGCGCAGACTCTTGCCCTGTCGGCAGTCCTCGATGCCGTACCGCAGGCCATCGCCATCCTTGACGATGCCAGGAACGTGGTTTCAGCCAACACACAGTTCGAACGCCTGTTCGGTGGAGGCACACTGCCAGTGGCAGGACGCAATATTGCCGAGCTGGTTGCGTTACCTGGCATTCTGGCAGCCATCGAACGCAGTATTGCTGACGACCAGGAGCAGACCGTTGTTGTCGAGGACCACGGCCACTACTACTCCTGCTCTGTCCACCGATTTGATAAAGCGACGTTTCCAAAGAGACGAACGCTGGTTGTCCTACAAGACATCACCGATGCCGTGGCCCTCCCCCGCATCAAGGCCGATTTTGTTGCCAATGCCTCTCACGAGCTCAAGACACCACTGACTGCTATCCGGGGATATCTTGAACTGCTCCGGGAGGAACCGGCAAACCTGCACTACCTGGACATCATCGAGCGAAACGTCGAGCGCCTCATCGCCCTGTCATCGGACATCACCCTGCTCTCGCGCCTCGAAAACAAGTCGCCGGAGATCGAACTCGTGGACATGCAGGAGCTGCAGCGTGACCTGACGGAGCTCTTCGACCGTCAAGCCCACGAGACAGGAGTTGCCTTGACATTCTCGATCGAGAGCGAAGCCCGCTTCCTCTACGGAGACCGCCTCATGCTGCTCCAGCTCTTCATCAACCTGATCGAGAATGCGTACCGCTTCACTACTGTGGGGGCTATCAGCATATCAGCCACTGCAGACAGTACCCATATCATCTTTACGGTCGCCGACACCGGGCAAGGCATTTCCACCGCGGACCTTCCACGCATTTTCGAGCGCTTCTATTCGCGCTCGAGCGACCACGGGCGCTCTGGCACTGGCCTGGGACTTGCCATTGTCAAACGCATCGTTCTGGCTCACAACGGTACAATCACGGTCCAAAGCGTCCTGGGCAAGGGAACCATTTTTGTCATCCATATCCCCAGGAATCTTGGCCCCCGCAAACCGGATACGGGCCCGGGGACACAATCCGACACGAACAGGGAGGCTCTATGAGCAACATCAAACGTATGACCACATGCATCCTGATCTTTGGTCTGATCATTGGGCTGACAGGATGCCAGGCGACTGCCGGTACCCCTGTCAAGGACCTCGCAATCGCCGGGTCCACCTTTGCAGAACCGCTGTACCTCAAGCAGTTTGATGCATGGTACCAGAAAACCCAGGTGAAGGCTGTCTACGGAGCGCTGAGTTCCTCTGGAGCGCTCCGTGCCCTGCAAGACCGGACGATTGATATTGGTGCGACGGACGTCCTGCTGACGGCTGCCGATGAGGCTCGCCTTCCTGCTTCTGTGCTCACGATTCCAACAGTCCTGGGTGCTGTCGCCGTCTGCGTCAACCTGCCCGGCAGTCCAGCACTGCGCATGGACGCTGCTCTCCTTTCAGCGGTCTTCCGTGGTGATGTCAAGACCTGGGACGATGCCCGCATTGCCGCACTCAACCCCATGGTGAAATTGCCCGCCACGCCTATCGTTGTCCTGCACCGTGCCGACGGTTCGGGCACTACAAACATCTTTACGACCTACCTGGCTGCCACTGACCAGACGTGGAATGACAAGATCGGCGCTGGATCGCTGGTGCAATGGCCAACAGGCGTGGGTGTCAGCAGCAATGCCGGCATGGCGGCAATGATTCGGCAAACGTCAGGTTCGATTGGCTACCTTGAGCATACGTTCGCCGTGCAGTCCTCTCTGACGCCTGTAGCCCTGCGCAACCGCTCCGGCGCGTTTGTGCTCCCCAGCGTAGATTCGATCCAGGCAGCTGTTCCGCCAGACCTCCCAGAGGACCTGCGGGGTACACTCCTGAACCGCCCAGGAACTGCAGCCTACCCGATTGTCAGCTTCACGTGGCTCGTGCTCTACAAGGACCAGGCCTATGACGGCCGGACACGCGAACGCGCTGCAGCCATCTATGACCTTGTTTCCTGGATCATCGGCGACGGACAGGCACTCGCCGAGCCACTCCAATACAGCCCCCTTCCAGATCGTGTCCGGAAGACGGCCATGTCCCTTCTGAACCAGCTATCATGGGGAGGAAAGTCCATCAAGTAGCAGGGATGGGGATTTCAAGGGCTGTCTGTTGTCTTAACAGAATCTGAACAGCTCCTAAACACGGCGCAAACATGCCTCCCTATGATGGTAAACGGAAACCCCAAGGGGTTTATCGATTACTCGGAGGCAAAAATGTCAGCAACTGGAAGAAGGATCCTATCGATAGTACTTGTTGCACTGATTGCTATCGGGCTGGTGGTTCCTGGCGCCCTTGCGGCGTCCGCGGCGTCTACCAAAACCATCGTTCTCACTATGGAGTCAACTGTTGCAACCGTCGCAGGCTCATCTGTCACGCTCGACGCCGCACCGTTCGTCGCCAACGGTCGTACCATGATCCCTATCCGGTTTGTTGCGGAGACCATGGGTGCTGGTGTCTCATATACTACCAAGGCAAATGGCAGTGTCTCGCAGGTCAGTCTTGGTCTCCCGGACAGCCCTACGACGCTCAAGGCGATTACCCTCTCGCTCAGCTCCACGACCGCAACCGTTGACGGTCAGCCGGTCACCCTTGACACAACGCCCACGATCCGGCAGGGCAGGACCTTCCTTCCCATCCGGTTCATTGCAGAACAGCTTGGGGCCAAGGTCACGTACACCACAGATCCATCCACTGGCAGAACCAAAACCATAACAATTGTTCTGCCAATCGTCAATGTAAACGTTCCCACCCAGTTGTCCGGAGCTGGTGCTACCTTCCCTCTCCCACTGTACACCAGAATGTTCGATGTCTACAACAGTTCCATTGGCACGCGCGTCAACTACCAGGGCATCGGCTCGGGCGGCGGTATCAAGGCGCTCACTGACAAGACCGTGGATTTTGGTGCATCGGATGCATTTCTCACCGTTGCCGAAACTAACGCCATGGGGGCTCCCGTGCTGCATATCCCCACCTGCGTTGGTGCCGTCGTCCTGACCTACAACCTGGATGGCAACCCGACGCTGCGTCTGGATGCAAAGACGGTCAGCGATATCTACATGGGCACGATCACGAACTGGAGGGACAGCCGCATCGCCGCGCTGAACCCCGGCGTGACGCTTCCTGACCTCACCATCACAACGATTCACCGTTCAGACAGTTCTGGCACGACGTCGATCTTTACCAGCTATCTGACTGCCGCCGTTCCGGCCTGGAAATCAACAGTCGGAGCCGGAAAGGCTGTCAGCTGGCCAACAGGTCTGGGTGGCAGCGGCAACGCCGGCGTCGCTGGACTTGTCTCACAGCACAAAGGCGCCATCGGCTACGTAGAGCTTGTCTACGCCATCAGTTCCAACCTCCCCTTTGCGACGATGCGCAACTCCTCAGGCAATTTCATCGTTCCGTCCCTTGCCTCCTCAGGCCGGGCTGCCCAAGTCCAGCTGCCTGACGACCTCAAGGTCCTCCTGGTGAATAGCAACGATTCCCAGGCATACCCTATTTCCGCATTCACATGGCTGCTCGTGTACCGTGAACAGAAGTACGCCGGCAGGACGCTCGGGCAGGCAATAGCCCTCAAGCAAATGCTGAACTGGGTACTGACAACAGGCCAATCCGTCAACGAAGGTCTGGGTTATGGGAAGCTTCCAGAAGCCGCCGTTCAGAAGGCGCAGAAACTGGTCAATTCCATGACCTACAATGGGGCACCGATTCCCGACTGAACCTCTCCTCTCTGCAAGACAGCGCTCCCAGAATTCCGGGAGCGCTGTCGGCATTCCCGGGGGACAGAGCCGTTAATGCAATCTTAACACTTTCTCATGGTACTTGTCTGCGTGTTGCTATATTCTATAGTTGCATGGGTATGCAGTCATGTCAGGAGGTTTGTATGAAGAACCACGGTCGTTTGCCGCTGATTGCGGCAACACTGCTGATGATTGGACTCGCACTGTCTGGTTGCAGTTCCAGCAGCCAGGCTCCTGCGGTCACCAACCTTTCGGGTGCCGGCGCAACATTCCCGTACCCTCTGTACTCCAAGATGTTTGACACGTATAACGGCGTCACTGGCGTGCGAGTCAACTACAACAGCATCGGCTCGGGCGGCGGCATCAAGGCGCTGACCGACAAGACCGTGGACTTTGGTGCATCCGATGCCTTCCTGACAGATGAGGAAGAAGCGGCCATGGGCGCTCCTGTCTTGCACATCCCGACGTGTGTCGGATCGGTCGTCCTGTCGTACAACCTGGATGGCAACCCTGCGCTGAAGCTCGATGGCACCGTCGTCGCCAACATCTTCCTTGGCAAGATCACGAGATGGAATGACGCCTCCATCACAGCACTCAACCCCGGCCTCTCACTTCCCAATCTTGCCATAACGGTCGTTCACCGCTCAGACGGCTCTGGAACGACTTCGATTTTCACCAGCTATCTCTCTGCTGTCAGTGCCGAGTGGAAATCGAGCGTCGGCGCTGGCAAGTCCGTCAGCTGGCCAGCAGGCGTCGGAGGCAAGGGCAATGACGGCGTCGCAGGCATGATTTCGCAGGCCAAGGGCAGTATCGGTTATATCGAACTCGTCTATGCGGTCCAATCAAACATGCCATTCGCTTCCTTGATGAACGCCTCCGGCAAGTTCGTCGTTCCGAGTCTCTCCTCTTCTGGGGCCGCAGCGGCAGTGGCGAGCGACCTTCCCGACGACCTGCGCGTGAACATCGTGAACAGTCCCGGCGCCGATGCTTACCCCATCAGCAGCTTCACCTGGATTCTCGTGTACAAAGAGCAGGACTATGCTGGACGCACGCTGGGACAGGCTCAGGCGCTCAAGAACCTCTTAACCTGGGTGTTGACGGATGGCCAGGCCATCAACGCTGGACTGTCCTACGCCAGGCTGCCCGAACCTGCTGTCACCAAGGCACTGGCGCTTGTGGGCTCGATGACGTATGATGGCACAGCGATCCCATAGCGATCGTCGCGAACTGATCCGGGAGCATGCATTCAGCGCCGCTGGCCTGACGGCTGCAATCGCACTCGTTGCTACCATTGTCTTGTTTTTCGTTCAGCTCTTCGTCACGTCGCGCGCATCACGTACGGCCTTTGGCCTTTCTTTCCTGTGGCGTAGCGAGTGGAACCCTGTCACGGAACAATTCGCCGCCCTGCCCATGGTCGTCGGAACGCTCGCCACAGGATTCGGGGCCTTGCTCATCTCGACCCCGTTTGCTCTGGGCATTGCGATCTTCCTGGCCGATTATGCGGGCAAGAAAGTCGCAGAACCCATCAAGTACCTGATTGGACTGCTTGGTGGTCTGCCGTCGGTCATCTTTGGATTGTGGGGTCTGTTCGTCCTGGTCCCTCTTGTCAGCAAGTTCGAGGTCTGGTTTGGCAACCTGGTGGGCAGCGAGGCTCTTGTCGCCAGCGGCACGACAGGTGTCGGTCTCCTGGCTGCCATCCTGTTGCTGGCCATCATGATCCTTCCATTCAGCTCGTCGCTCATTCTTGAATCCCTACTGGTCGTCCCGGCAGAGCTGAAGGAAGGAGCCCTTGCACTGGGAGCCACAAAGTGGGACACCATCCAAAGCATTGAGCTCCCGTACGTCCGCAAGAGCACGGTGGGAGCCCTCGTGCTGTCACTCGGTCGCGCACTGGGCGAGACGATGGCTGTCACCATGGTTATCGGGAACGGGATGAAAATGCCAAGGACCCTCTTTGACCCCGGCAACACACTCGCATCTGCCATCGCCAATCAGTTCCTTGAGGCCACATCACCCCTCTATGTTGCGTCGCTCATCGAGCTTGCTCTCATCCTGTTCGTCATCGCCATCATTATCAACATCGCTGCGCGGGTCATCCTGCGGCGTGGAGTCCAGCAATGACGAGGCGCACATTCAAGAACAACGTCATGGGACTGCTTGTGGCAGCCTCGGCTGGTCTGCTCATAGCTGTGCTTGCCGTCATCCTGTGGCATATCTTCATCTCAGGCATTAGATATCTCAATTGGGACTTCTTCACCAAAGCGCCCGCTCCCATGGGCGAAAGTGGCGGCGGAGTGTTCAATGCCATCGTCGGTACCTTCCTCATTACCTTCGTGGCGGCAGCCATCGGAACGCCGTTCGGCATCTTTGCCGGCATCTACGTGTCAGAGCATCGGGGTCAGCGGTTTGCCGACATCGTGCGCCTGTGTGCTGACGCTCTGCAGGGTGTGCCCTCCATTGTCATCGGCATCTTTGGCTACACGTTCCTCGTCGTGCGTTTCCGCAGCTACTCCGCGCTGTCCGCCAGTATCGCGCTTGCGTTCATGTTCGTTCCCACCACCGCTCGCGTCACCGAGGAGGTGCTGAACCTGGTCCCCTCCGGACTCAAGGAAGCAGCCTATGCCCTCGGAGCGAGGCCTTCCAGTGTTGTCTGGAACGTCAGCATCAAGACAGCCGCGTCTGGCATCACCTCGGGTCTGATGACGTCCATGGCCCGCGTGGCTGGCGAGACTGCCCCCCTCCTGTTCACGGCATTCGGCAGCCGCTACATTGAATGGAACATGCTGCGCCCGATGTCGGCCCTTCCCCTTCAGATCTACATCTATGCCAGCAGTCCCTATCCAGCCCTTCAGCAGCAGGCCTGGAGTGCCGCCTTTGTCCTCGTTCTGCTCATCCTGCTGCTCCAGTATGGCGCCAAACATCTTATCGCCCGCGTGCTGCGGGTAAAGGCATAAGGAAGGCACTCATGGAAGAATCTCTCATTGCTCTCGAAACACAGAAGATCAACGCCTGGTTTGGCAAGGATCAGGTCCTGTTTGAGGTGTCCGTACGCATCCCAAGGCAAAGGGTCACCGCAATCATGGGCCCCTCTGGATGTGGCAAGACCACCTTCGTGCGAACGCTCAATGGACTGCACCTGATGACGCCGGGAGCCCGTTCATCCGGTACCATCCTGCTCGAGGGTGTCGATACGTCGACCATGGATGTTGTGGATGTCCGCAAGCACATCGGCATGGTATTCCAGCGCCCAAATCCGTTCCCCACCATGACCGTTTATGAGAACGTGCTTGCCGGGTACCGTCTGACCGGCCAGCGCCTGTCGCGCGAACAGGCCGATGAGATCGTCGAAAAAACACTCACGAAGGTCGGCTTGTGGGGTGAAGTCCAGGAAAAACTCTTCAAGGCGGGCACTTCCCTGTCGGGCGGCCAGCAGCAGCGCCTGTGCATCGCCCGCACCATTGCGATGGAGCCAGCAGTTGTGCTGTTCGACGAGCCGACCAGTGCCCTCGACCCGAAGTCGACCGCGATTATTGAAGACTTGCTGTCCACTCTGAAGGCCGACTATACGATCCTGTTCGTAACCCATGGCCTTCAGCAGGCCGCACGCATCTCGGATTACGTCGCATTTTTCATGATGGGCGAACTGGTGGAGTTCGGTGAAACCAAGCGCGTCTTCGTTGGGCCGCAGGACAAGCGCACCGAAGATTACCTGTCCGGAAAGTACGGATGACAGGAAAGGAGCAATGCCATGCATGAAGAGAAGCTTGAGGAAATCAAGGACAAGCTGTTCGCTTTTAGTGCCCTGGCGAGTTCCATGGTCGAAAAGGCGACCAGAGCGATCGTCACCAAGGATGAGGCACTCGTCAAAGAGGTCATTGAGGTCGATGAGCCTATGGCGAACGAGTTTGACCACACGATTGAACGGGAGACCATCAATTTCATCGCCCTCTATCAGCCGGAGGCCCGGGCCCTGCGCAATGTCTACATGTATGCCAAGATCGGCACCGACGTCGAGCGACTGGCCGACCACGGCGTCAACATTGCCCGGAGTGCCAGTTACCTGATTGCACGTCCAGATATCAAGCCGTACATCGATATCCCCCGCATGAGCGCCGAGGCCCAGAAGATGCTGGCTGATGCCATGACAGCATTCTCGACCCAGGACACCCGTCTTGCGATCGACGTAGTGGAACACGACGATATCGTCGACAACCTGAGCCAGCAGGTCTTCCGCGAATTGCTGACCTACATGATGGCCGATCCGAGCACGATCGATCGCGCACTACAGATCCTGCATGTGAGCGGCAACCTCGAGCGCGTCGCCGATCTGGCCACCAACATCGCCGAAGACGTCGTCTTCGCCAACACAGGACGGATCATACGACACCACCGCCTAAGCAAAGAGGAGCTCGACAAACTGCGCTGAGGGCCCGCTGCCATTCCCTCCCTCTCGTAGGTTGGATTTCTAAAAGACCCGTACGACTCTGTTGTAGGAGCAGCCCACAAGTGGTATTATACCAACGTGAAGTCGCCCAAGACACTTGGAGACGAACGAGGAAGGAGTGGCGCGTTATTGCCGATGCACCTGTGACCACCCGAGAGTGACTTGCGTCTAAAGCTCAAAACGGTCGGCCGGGGGAACCGAAGAAGTTACTTGTAACGAAAGGAGAACGAATGACACCTGCACCAGCAATCGTTACGACAGGAATAACCCTGGGAACCTTAGCCATACTACTCTTTCTCATCGCGGATCTGTATGTGATTCTTCACATGGTTCATACGATCTTTGCGCCCAAGAGCAATTGGAAGTGGCTTCAAACTATGGGAAAACGATGGCATCCGATTCATTACTATGGCAACATGGCCCTTGTGGTTGTCATGGTCATTCACGCCATTATCTTGGCCCCTTACACCGGTTTCTGGAACTGGTTGTTCTTTGCACTCATCCTGTGGATGGGGATAACGGGTCTTATACTCAAATTCTCCCACATCAGCCCAAAGGCAAAGGCAACCCTGTTCCGCTTTCATGCCCGATGGTACATGATCCTCCTGGTCCTTATTCTGTTGATCGTGGCACATCTGGTTTCCCTCCAGTCGTTCCCGTTCCCACTGGGATAGAAGCAAGGAAGTACAGAACAATGAGAGGTGCATCATGAAGAAGTATCAGTGCACTGTTTGTGGACACATCTATGACCCGGCAGAGGGTGATCCTGCCGCAGGCATCAAGCCCGGCACGGCTTTTGAGGACCTGCCCGATGATTGGGTATGTCCTGTCTGCCATGCCACTAAAGACAAATACGTCGTCATAGACTAACGGTGGACCTTTGGGACAGTCCCGACCTGTACCATTGGTACAACGTGGGACGGTCCCAAATTGTAACATGCGATGACACCAGTTGTCACTGTAGCATTCTGCGGCATACTGAAATTGAGGTGTGCCCATGAAGAGACAACTGAAGTGTGTAGAATGCGGATCAACCTATCCTCTTGAGGAGAAGCGGCTGCGCTGTGATTGTGGCGGACTGCTCGACGTCCAGCTGGATATGGACGGCGCTCCTTCTGCTGCTGAACTCGCCACTACCTTTGAAACACGCCTTTCGTCCCTCCTCCCGCAGGACCTCTCCGGCGTCTGGCGCTACCGGGAACTTGTGCTGGAGGTATGCCCCGAAGATCTCGTTACCTTTCCAGAAGGACGAACCAATCTGTATGAACTCGATCCCGTCCCACCGGGCCTGACAGCTCTCTGGGCCAAGCACGAGGGCGAAAACCCCACAGGCTCCTTTAAAGACCGTGGCATGACGGCCGCAGTCAGCTGGGCCAGACATCAAGGGGCTCGTGCCCTGATCTGTGCGTCTACGGGCAACACATCGGCATCACTTGCAGCGTATGGAGCCCGTGCCCATCTCCCCGTCTTCGTCCTCATCCCCGACGGTAAAATTGCTCAGGGCAAACTGGCCCAGGCGCTCGCCTACGGCGCTCACACTCTGCAGATCGAGGGCAGCTTCGACGACGCCATGCACGCTGTGGAAGAGATGGCCACAACCCACAACCTGACCGTGGTCAACTCGCTCAACCCCTTCCGCCTGGAAGGCCAAAAGACCATTATCCTCGACAGCTTCTTCCAGCTGGGACAGATGCTTCCGGACTGGATTGTTGTGCCCGGAGGCAACCTGGGCAACACCAGCGCCTTTGGCAAAGCGCTCATCGAGATGAAGGCGCTAGGGCTCATCGACCGCGTTCCGCGTCTTGCGGTCATCCAGGCCGAGGGGGCTTCACCGTTTGCACGCGCTGCACAGCGTGACTTTCGCCACTTCGAATCCATGAAGCCAGAAACCATAGCAACTGCCATCCGCATCGGCAACCCCGTCAACTACACGAAGGCCGTGCGCGCCATCCGCTTCACAGACGGCGTCGTCACGAGCGTCACCGATGCTGAAATCCTCCAGGCGAAGCATGACCTCGACCGGCAGGCGATCGGGTGTGAACCGGCGTCGGCTGCAACGCTGGCCGGCCTGCGCAGGCTGATGCGCGAACAGATCGTTCATGCCGGCGAGAGCGCCCTGCTCATCATCACCGGCAACCTGCTCAAGGACCCGGACACGACGATCGCACTGGCAACAGGACAAACAGCTGCGCTTGGCGTCTCCGGTTCCGCTGCGCTGGATGCCTGCGTCAACGAGCCGCGCCGCGTCCCTTCCACTCCGGAGGCAATCGCCCGCATAATCGAAGAGACCCTCGCATGAAGCCAGTCAATGCTGCCCACATCATTCAGCTGGGATATGGCAAGGTCGGCGCACCCCTTGTCCGCCTGACCGTTGAAAACCGGGCCCGCATCGAACGCGACACCGGCGTGCGCCTGCAGTACGCGGCCCTGGTCCGCAGCAACACCATCGCCCTCACAGATGCCCTCGCGGTGCGCGCAGCCGACACGGGCCACTCCTTCGACGCTTGGACACCGCGCGCGCCCGGCATGACGCTGGCCGTTCTGGATCCCATCTTCGATCGATTCGGACTGCCCGACACAACACAATACGTGCTGGTTGACGTCACAGCCACGGCAGACACCGGACCTCTCCTGCTGGAAGCACTGGCAATGGGCATTCCGGTTGTGACGGCAAACAAGATTCCGCTCGCAGAGACGCCCGGCTGGTTCGAGCAGGCGCGGGCCATCAGCCAGCGATCTCACACGCCATTCCGCTATGAGTGCACAGTCGGAGCCTCGTTGCCCGTCATCAGCACGCTGACGGACCTGATGACGACGGGCGACACCATTCAGCGCATCGTCGCCCTGCCCAGCAGTTCGCTTTCGTGCATCCTGGGCGACTTCAATCGAGGGATGTCGATCGAGGCAGCTGTTCGTGATGCGATGCGAAGAGGATTCGCCGAACCCAATCCCCTGACAGACCTTGCCGGACGCGACACCCTGCGCAAGATTGTCATCCTTGCAAAAACCATGGGGCTCTCTACCAGCACTGAGGATGTCGTCCAGGAACCCCTGCTCGACCAGGACTATTCGGATTTCGCTGCCTTCCAGGGAGAGGGAATGGCACGCCTTGCATCACGACTCACGGCCGCACGCCAGCCAGGGATGGTCACCTATTACGTCGGCTCCGCTTCCGCCGATGGCGCTGTCGCACTCGGCCTCCGCAGCTTTCCGCTGGCCTCCATCTGGGGGACGCTTGAGCCTTCCGAGAACCTCTTCCTGTTCAACACGTCCCGCTTTGGCGATCTGCCAGTGGTCGTCCGCGGTATTGGGGGAGGACCACTCCTGACCGCCTCAGGCGTCCTGGCCGATATCATCAAGGCCGCACAGGGACAAGCCTAGGCGACCATCAACCCGCGAATAGCGTCAGGGCCACCTTGCCGGCAAATGCAGACAGAACAATGGCGACGCCGTCATGTGGAGACGTGCGCTGAACCTGCGGCAAACGCGATGCTATTTCGGCGCCTGCTCCCGTTCTGGACCGGGATACCTCATGTAGGTGCTCCAGAGGTCAAACAGTTGGGCAGTTGCCTGGGCATCACCCAGGCAGTAGCGGGCGATCTTCATGTACTCGCCCCTT
>JAJFTL010000062.1 GCA_021373025.1 bacterium | reverse complement strand
GCAGCGGCAAGGATGAACGATGCCAGGTGTTGCCGCGAGCGCACATGAGACACTCACTGGTGATGAGCATGCGAAGGGGTGTAGAGAGGATGGATTGCTCGTGACAGCTTTGCAGGAGACGGTACCGCAGATTATCTACCTTGTCGTCTGGTTCATTGTGGGCACCTTCATGGGCAGTTTTGTGGGCGTCCTGGCGTATCGCATTCCCCGGGAACAGCAGTGGGTCAAGGGTCACTCGGTATGTCCAGCGTGTGGCCATCAACTCGGCGTGCTTGATCTGGTGCCAATCTGGAGCTATGTTTTTCTTCGTGGGCGCTGTCGCTACTGCCATGCCCGCATCGGTGCCCGGTATCTCTGGATTGAGGTCGCCACAGGGCTACTGCTTGTTGGGGTGGCATGGCGTCTGGGATGGAGTATTGCTACGCTGAGATTTGCACTCATGACTGTGCTTGCATTGGCCGTTGGCATCATCGACTTCGAAACGGGCCTCGTGCCGGACGCAGTCGTGCTGCCCGGAGCTGTCATCGGCCTTGCATTTGGTGCGCTGTCGGGATGGCAGGGCCTGCTTGGATCGGTTGGCGGGGCTGTCATTGGAGCCGGCCTCTTTGCACTGATCATTTTGTTCTCAAGAGGGGGAATGGGTTGGGGGGATGCGACGCTGGGACTGATGCTTGGTGCCTTTCTGGGATGGCGGCTGGCGATTGTCTTCCTGTTCCTCGCATTTGTCATCGGCGCCATAGTTGGGATTGTCTTGATGGTGTTCTTCAAGAAGAAGGGGAAAGATGCGATGCCCTTTGGCCCTGCCATGGCCGTGGGCGCTTATGTGGCAGCTGTTGCTGGGAACGACCTGATTTCCTGGTACTTGACGACCATGTTTCGCAGGTAGGCAATTGACGGTCTATGCATAAAGGAGGCACCCTGTGTTTGGGCTAGGAAAAAAAGCGACACCGATCATTGGAGTAGATATTGGATCGAGTACGATCAAGGTGGCCCAGTTCAAGCGTGAGAAGAATGCCTTGAGCCTGGTCAACTTCGGCGTTGTACCGACACCCGAAGGGGCGATCGAGGAAGGCAAGATCGTCAAGGGAGACGCGATCGGCGAAGCACTGGGCACGTTGCTGTCGCTGCACTCGCTGGTGGGCAAGCGCGTTTCGGCATCGGTCTCCGGTCAGCTGGTGACCGTCAGGCAGGTGACCGTGGACGAGATACCGCGCCAGCCGCTGGGCGACATCGTGAAGTGGGAGATCGAGAAGCACATCTCTTACCCCATCGAGGATGCTGTCTTCGACTATCAGGTGCTGTCGAGGTCGCATGCGGACGATGGCGGGGTCAAGGCAAACTGCCTGGTTGCCGCCGCTCCGCTGGAGATCGTCAATGCCTTAGTGGGAGTCATCCGCAAGACCAAACTGGAACCGGTGTTCATCGAGGTGGAGCCCTTCGCCGAACTCCGCTTGGTGGACTACGTCGCGTACAAGCGCCCAGATCTGGACGCCAAGACCATCGTCATGGTGAACATCGGGGCAACGATCACGTCCATCAACGTCTCGGATCAATCCATGATCCGGCTGACCCGCATGATCCCGTTTGGAGGGTCGCGCATCTCGCGTGCCATTAGCGCAGCGATGGGCGTGAACATAGAGCGGGCTGAGGAACTGAAGCAGGAGACCGTCAATGTTAACCCGGATGCGAATCTGGAAGCCGGCTCTGAGGCTGAGCGTGCTACCGCGGCGGCACTGCCTGTTATCGATGACCTGGTGCTGGAGATTCGCCGTTCCCTTAACTACTATACGACCCGGTTCGAAAGCGATCGTCCGCTGCACCTGATTCTGTCGGGGGGAACTGCCAACCTGAAGGGCATAGCGGACTACATCGAGCTCTCTACGGGTTTCACGGTTGAGATAAACCGGCTGCTGCTTGACGTTGCCAAATATGACCCCAGCATGTTCGCCGAGTCCTATCTCAACCAGATGGCTCCGATGTTCAGCGTGGCAACTGGCTTGTCGCTCAGGGAGTATGAAGAGGCTGTTGCCAAGAAGCGTACCGGGCGAAAGCAGGCTGCGCCCGTTGAAGGCGGCGAGAACCTTCTGACATATCGGCCTGGCTCGGAGGGACTCTGATGATTACCATCAACCTTGTTCCGCAAGCACGCAGACGTCGACGGACCCAGCTGACCCGTGAGGACAAGACCCTCATCTTCGTGGTGGTGGCAGTCCTGCTTGTCCTTGCTGCAACGTATGCCTATACCTATGAGGCTGTCACACAGAAGAAGAACCATCTTGCGGACCTCAATACGCAGATCAGCGCATTGGCGAACGAGCAGAAGCTGCTTGACCTGAACAGGTCACTGGCGCAGCGCTCCCTGTCCATGGAATCCAACATAGCCGCTGCAGTAAAACTTCAGATCAATACCAATCAGATGCTGGATGACCTTGCGAAGGACCTTCCCAAAGCATGCCTGCTGACACAGGCGAACCTTACCGTGCTCACGGGATCCATTGACATTTCGGCGAGCTCCGCCCAGTTTGTGGACTTGGTGCGGTTCTTCAGTGCATTGAGCTCCGACCCGAAATTCAAGGATGTGCACATCTCCGGCTACCAGGTGCCGTACACGACGGGCATCGCCACGCAGGGACCACAGCCTCAGGCAACCATGAACCTTACGGTGACATGGGTAGGAGGAGGCACCAATGGGTAAGAACATATCAGTCAAGCTTGTGATGGTCATTCTTCTGCTTGGCATTATCTGCTTCGTCTTCTACCGCTACGCACTGAGTCCCCAGATAGTCCAGCTTCGTGACTTGAGCGACCAGGTCACCCAGGCTGATGCGAAGCTGTCGACGCTTAAGGAGGTGCAGCGGCTGCAGGACGCCTTTGCCAAACAGAATGACTCCTACTCGGCGTGGATCAATCAGCTGGTTCAGTTGACGCCGGCTGCATTTGATCAGCACCAGCACACGCTCTTCCTGCTCGACCTGCAGGCGCTTGGCAAGGCCAGCGGGATTACCTACACCGGCATTCAGATCACGGATGCCTCGATGGGGCAGGGTGGTGCCGCCGCTACCGCGCCCCCCGGAATGACCCTACCGAAAACCGTCGGCGTCACGATCAACTTCACGGCAAAGGATTACTGGACGATGCGACGGTTCGCTGAGACGCTCCGCACCAAGTTCAAATACATGATGGTCCTGTCCAATCTGACCATTTCGCACCAGACTGTTGGCGCTGCTGGTCAGGGAAACCCGTACAGCTGCTCCATGACAGCATGGATGGTCTTGAGTCCCGATGCCACGATCGCCGGTGCTCCGGCCGCAGCAGCCCCAGCTCCTGAGACCGACGTTTTGCAATAGGAGGCGCGTGATGGCACAGAAAGCTCTGTCGAAGAACGATGTTCGCGCTGTTCCACCAGGCAAGAAGGTAGCACCGCGCCCGAAGAGGCAGCCCAGAGTGAAGATTTCCGCAGGGACGTGGGTCTTTATCGTGGTACTCCTGGCAGTATTTGCTGTTTGGAACTTTTACGTCTTGCCACGCATGGGGCAGACAACGACCGAGGCGCCTGCTCCACAGGTGTTTCAGCTCGCTCAGCACAACAATATCGACTTGATGAACACAGAGATCAAAAGAAGGCAGTCATTTCTGACCACGACGGCTCAGCCCGTTCCGACAGAAACAGGCAAGACAAATCCATTCGAATAGCTCGTACGAAAGGAGATGCAGCATGGAAAATGAAGCATATGGACCACGGATCCAGAAACTGCAGGAGCGTATGGCGGCTGCAAACGTCGAAGCATTCTTTACGCTGGCACCACCCAGCATGCGCTACCTTACCGGGTTCACCGGTGAAGAGGGATATCTGCTGGTCGTGCAGGGTGGTGTTCACCTGATTCTGGATGGACGGTTCACGACCCAGGCGCAGGAGGAGTGCCCCTGGGTGGATGTTATCGAATATACCGGGCACTTCACCAGATCAGTCGCGGAACTGCTGGTTGCCGGTCACACCCATTGGCTGGGCTTCGAAAAGGAGCGCATCTCCTTTGTTCAGGCTGAGCAGATGCGAACCGCGATGCCTTCCGTGGTCATGGTCCCGACAGAAGGCATGGTGGAAGGGATGCGCATGGTCAAGGATGCGCATGAGCTGGACATGATGCGAGCAGCTGGACGCTGCGCAGACAAGGCGTTCAGCGCCATGATCCGCCAGCTGAAGGCGGGGATGACGGAGAACGAGGTGGCGGCGCTGCTGGAGTACGAAATGCGCAAGGCTGGCGCGCAGGGGACCAGTTTCGCGACGATTGTCGGCTCAGGAGCACGGGGTGCACTGCCGCATGGCATTGCATCCAGCAAGGTCATCGAGCATGGCGACGTCGTCGTCATCGACTTTGGGGTCAACGAGAACGGGTATATGAGCGACTGTACCAGGACGGTGGCACTTGGAGAGCAGCCCGCCGACGTCCTGGAGACGTATGCCTGGCTGCTCGATGCACAGCAGTTGGGGCTCAGCCTCATCAGGGCAGGGGCCAGCGCGCGGTCGATCGACACTGCAGTGCGCAACAAGCTCAAGGAACATGGGTTGGCACAGTACTTCACGCACGGGTTAGGGCATGGTGTCGGGCTGGAGATTCATGAGGCGCCGCGCCTGTCGCAAGGAACGGATGCGGAGCTTCAGGCGGGCGAGGTTGTGACGTGTGAGCCAGGCGTGTATCTGCCGGGTCGCTATGGAATGCGCGTTGAGGATTCCGTCATTGTGACAGCGGATGGATTTGAGAGCCTGACGCAGTTGTCAAAGGAGCTGGTGCTTCCCTGACACGAAAGAGTGTGGTGGCCGGGCGACCCTGACTGCTTGACGAGACGCCCGTTGACGTATACAATAACCGCGATCGACAGCTGAGTACCAGGAGGTCGGATCTTGATTTCTGCAAATGAATTGCGCACGGGTGTTACGTTTGAGATAGATGGACAGGCATATGCTGTCATTCAGTTCACGCACATCAAGCCAGGCAAGGGATCTCCTTTTGTGCGTCTCAAGATGAAAAACCTCATGACCGGCAACGTGACGGAGCAGACGTTCCGCCCCGACGAAAAGGTCAAGAGCGCTTACCTTGAGCACAAGAAGATGCAGTACCTGTATGAGGCCGACGGCGTTTATACCTTTATGGATTCGCAGACGTACGAGCAAATCGGACTCACGAAGGATGATTTGGGTGACGGGGTCAACTTCTTGATTGAGAACATTGTTGTTGACGTGGTCTACTTCCTGGACAAGCCAGTAACCGTTGAGCTGCCCACCTTCATCGAGGCGACGGTCACGCATACAGAACCAGGAATCAAGGGCGACACGGCGACAGGCGCCAACAAAACTGCGCAGATCGAGACCGGGTTCTCGCTCATGGTACCCTTGTTCGTAAATGAGGGAGACAAGATTCGCATTGACACGCGCAGTGGTGAGTATCTCGAGAGGGTCAAATAGGCTCATGAGCAAAGTACTTATTACGGATGCTGCACTTGAATCGCTGGTCGTGCACGCCTGTCTCTCTGTCGAGGGCGTCGATTCGATGTGGAAGGGGCTCAAGGAACACCTTCCCTTCTGGGATAGGGAAGGGCATGATCCTCATGGTGTGAGCATCACCCGCAACGCACGCGAACTGTCGCTGGACGTCTTCATCGACGCACGTTTCGGGACGGACCTGCGGAAGCTGGCCGCTGCGGTGCGAAGGGCTGTCGCCAAAGAGGTCGAGGCGTCTACGCCCTATCTTGTACAGGAGGTCAATGTTCACATTGCCGACGTGAGGGCCTGACGCATGGCAGCTGTTCAGGCATCGCAACATCGGCATCGTTCGCGCGAGATAGCCCTGCAAGTGCTGTACAGCCTCGCGCAGGGGAACAGGTCGGTGGACCAGACGTTTGAGCTGTATCGGCATGAGCCTGCGCCGGTGCAGGCATATGCCCTGAAGTTGGTCCATGGTGTGCAGGCTCATGAAGGCGACATTCTTGCCGAGGTGGCACAGCACACGGAGCATTGGGGTATCGAAAGGGTGGCCGTGGTGGACCGGGTGATCCTGTCGATCGCGGTGTTCGAGATGAAGTATGGCAAGCCTCCTCTGAAAACAGCAATCGCGGCTAACGAGGCGGTGGAACTGGCAAAAGAGTTTGGCGGCGCAGAATCCGGAAGCTTCGTCAACGGTGTGCTGCGAGGCATCGGAGGGGCAGAGGGCTGACGGGGTAGGTGCATGAAGATCTTGACCGCAGATGTGTCCGGCAGAGTTCAAGGTGTCGGATTTCGGTCTTTCGTGGAGCGGGCTGCTGCACGCCTGGGGCTTGACGCCCGGGCGGAGAACATGGATGATGGAACGGTTCATGTTGTTGCGTCTGGTGACGAGCATCAGCTGATGCGTCTGGTGGATCTGCTGAAGCAGGGGAACCGCTACTCATCGGTGGAGCGTGTAGACTATACAATCGTCGAGCACCGTCCACGCGTGGAAGGGAGCTGATATGGACATCAGAGAACATTTCAAGGACCAGGCATACTACATCGACGGGGTACTGGATGATTGCCTGGCTCCGCTCAAAGAATCTGTGTTATATGCAGCGATGTCTTATTCGCTGCTGTCCCCCGGCAAGCGCTTGCGCCCAGCCCTTTGCCTTGCTGTCTATGAGTCATGCACGCGTGACAGAGAGCGGATCAAGCCTGTCCTGGCAGCCATCGAGATGGTCCATGCCTATTCGATCATTCAGGATGATCTGCCAATGATGGACAACAGTGACCTCCGGCGTGGCAAGCCCACGACACACAAGGTACATGGCGCTGACATGGCGTTGCTTGCCTCGGATGCCCTGCTCACGCTGGCATTTGCCCAGCTGTCCTCCCCTGCGATGCTGGAGGCCTTTGGAGCCGATCGGTGTCTGCAGGCAGTGCAGACCATGGCTCGGCTGGCAGGGGCTGATGGACTGGTGGGTGGGCAGGCGATGGACATGATCACGTCGAGTGACGAACAGGTTGAGCTGGGAACCATCGAATACATCCACAGGAACAAGACGGGTGCTCTTATCCAGGCATCGGTCCTGCTTGGCGGGATATTTGGGTGTGCCAGTGACGCTGACATGGGCCGGCTTAATGCTTTTGGAGAGAATTTCGGCATTGCATACCAGATCGTGGATGACGTCGCTGATGCAAGCGAGACGGAGGAGCAGACGGGCAAGACGGCCGGACAGGATGTCAAGAACCGAAAAGCGACCTATGTCAGTCTGTTGGGGTTGTCCGGGGCCAAGGAGAAGGCTCTGCAGTACCTGGCGACTGCCCGGCAGGCAGCGGTGTCGCTGGACATCGGGGGAGAATTCCTCATCAGCCTGGTCGACCTTCTGGCAGAGAAGGTTCGGAGTTGATCCTGGAGCACGTCTCGTCGCCTGCGGACATTCGGGGGATGGATGTTGCTGAGCTTCGGCAGCTTGCTGCCGAATGCAGGCAGGTCATCCTCGACACATGCTCGACCAATGGTGGGCACCTTGCGTCGAACCTCGGGGCCGTAGAGCTGACCATTGCGCTTCATGTTGCCTTGAATACTCCTGTCGACCAGCTGGTTTGGGATGTCGGACATCAGTGCTATACCCACAAGCTGCTGACCGGTCGCTACGCGTCGTTCAAGACCCTGCGGCAGTGCGGAGGCATCAGCGGGTTTGTCAATCCTGCCGAGTCGCCGTATGACACGTTTCTGGCAGGGCATGCTTCGACATCGCTTTCTATAGCGGCAGGCCTCGTCGCTGCGCGGGCCCTGCAGGGTGGACATCAGCGCATCGTGGCGGTCATCGGAGATGGTGCGCTGTCAGGTGGCATGGCCATGGAGGCGCTCAACAACTTGGGGCGCGCACACGGGCAGTGCCTGGTGCTTCTCAACCACAATGACATGTCCATTTCGCGGTCCGTTGGTGGTATGGCATGGGCGCTGAACCGCCTGCGGACGCGTCCCTGGTATGTGCGTGCACGTGAACACGCACTGATCGGGAAGGGCCTTCGGTGGCTCAGGACACTGCTGAAGCGCCTGTACCTTCCTACCATCTTCTTTGAGGAGCTGGGCTTTCGATACTTCGGCGTTGTGGATGGGCACGATGTCGGTAAGCTGATCGAAGCGATCGATATGGTCAAGGATATCCAGCAGCCTGTCGTTCTGCAGGTCGTGACCACGAAGGGGAAGGGGTATGAGCTGGCTGAGCGGCAGCCTTCGCAATTCCATGGAGTAGCCCCGTTCCTCATCGAAAATGGCTTGAGCCGTGAGGAAAAGGGTTTGCCCACGTACTCCGAAGTGTTCGGCGAGACGATGGTGCGGCTGGCGGAAATGGATGACCGTATTGTGGCCATCACGGCCGCGATGATGGACGGCACTGGTCTCACGGAATTCGCAAAGAAGTTTCCCGACCGGTGCTTTGACGTCGGGATCGCTGAACAGCACGCGGTGGGCATGGCTGCATCGCTGGCAAAGCAGGGATTCAAGCCGTATGTCGCCGTCTACTCCACGTTCCTCCAGAGGGCCTACGATCAGCTGATCCATGATGTTGGAATCAGTCACCTTCCGGTGCGCTTTGCACTGGACAGGGCCGGTCTGGTGAGCGACGACGGGCCGACGCATCAGGGCGTTTTCGATATAGGTTACCTGAAGAGCGTTCCCGGGATGACCGTGTGCTCCCCTGGCGATCGGGTGGACTTCGTACGTATGCTGGAACTGTCCCTGAGTGCGACCGGGCCGTTTGCAGTGCGCTACCCCAAGGATGTTGCCTGGGACCTCAGCGAAGAGCTTGGGGAGCGACCTGCCATGACCGCGGGCGTCGGATCGGTGATTGCCGATGGAAGGGATATTGCCATCGTCACGCTTGGGCCAGTACTGCGGTCTGCACTTGAAGCTCGCAAGCTGCTTGCGAGGGAAGGCATCGACGCAGGTGTCGTGGACCTGCGTTTTGTGCAGCCGATGGATACGGGTTTGCTCGAACGGCTGGCCGGGACGTGCCGGACTGTGCTGGTCGCCGAAGAGACGACGCGCTCCACCGGGATCTACGATGCTGTGCTGGAGGTGCTCGTGCGTGCCGGCATGAACATCACCTGCATCGGGCGAGCTGGCCCTGGCGATGCTTTTCCTCCCCAGGACAAGCGATCGCACCTGTTGAGCGTCTACGGTCTGGATGCAGCAGGACTGGTTCGTGCAGCGCACGCCGTGCTTGACACCGCGACAGTGTCATAGCGGCTTGAAGCGGGTGACATCTTCTCTACACTGTAAAGCATGGTGAGAGTGATCATATATTGTCGAGGCGACTCGGCAAGTGCGCGTGAGCTGGAACGCGAGATTGGGCCCTACCTGAGCGGCAAGGGGCTTGACGTCATGACCGTTACGTCGAAAGACGACCCCTCCCTGATTCCGACAGGAGCGGCTGATGGCTCGTTCGTTTTGAGTCTTGGCGGGGATGGAACGTTCCTGCGAGCTGCCCGGCTCAGTGTTCAAGTCGGCCTGCCGGTTCTTGGCATCAACCTCGGCTCCCTGGGATTTCTTACTGACGTAGAGGAAAACGAAGTCTTCACGTCGCTTGACGCCGTGCTTGCGCATGCCTATACGATCGAGCGGCGCCTGGTGCTGGATGCACGGGTTGTGCGCGAAGGGCAGGAAATCCTCAAGGCATGCGCCATCAATGACATTCTGGCCGTTCGGGACCTGTCAGGAAAGATTCTGACGTTTGAGGTCTTCATCGGCGGCGTGCGCGCTGGGCAGATGAGCGCTGACGGGCTGATGGTCGCCAGCCCGACCGGTTCCACTGGCTACTCGCTGTCTGCTGGCGGTCCCATTGTCGACCCCACGGTGGATGCGCTGGTCCTCACGCCCTTGGCGCCCCATGACTTTACGTCACGGCCCCTTGTCGTTTCTGCTGGCAGCGAGATCACCATGAAGATTAAGACATCGAGGGACAAGGCAGCTCTTGTTCGCGACGGGGAGCGCCTGGGAGACATTCACAGCTTTGATACCGTGGCCGTCAGAAAATCCCAGCAGAGCGTATCCATCATCCGACTGCGGGAGAAGAACTTCTACAAGGTACTGGGCGCCAAGTTTCATTGGGGCGAGTGACGATGCTGCAGAAACTTGACATCCACAACTTGGCCATTGCACATGACGTGCATGTGGCGTTTTCTGATGGACTCAATGTGATCACCGGTGAGACGGGGGCGGGCAAATCGATTCTTGTGCGCGCTATCAGTGCGGTTCTGGGCGGCAAGCTGACGAGCGACTTTATCAGCGCCGATGCTGACAGCCTCCGACTAGATGCGTCGTTCACGCTTCCCCGATCGGGACCACTGCGCGATATGCTGGGCGACCTTGTGGCGGATGACGACACGGCTCTGGTCACCGCACGCGAGGTGGATCGGTCTGGTCGGCATAAGTATCGCATCAACGGTCGCCTCGTACCCCTCAGCACGCTGAGACTCGTGGGCGAGCATCTCGTTGATGTTCATGGACAGCATGAACCACAGTCCTTGCTGGTGCGCGACAACCACATTCAGTTGCTGGATGCCTTCCTCGGATCTGATGTGGCAACCGACAGGCAGCTGTTTGCCGCGCAGCTTTCTGAACTACGCGCGGCGCGGCGCCAGCTGGAACTGATGCAGACCAGCCAGACCGAGCGCGAACAGGAAAACGCCTACCTGCAATTTGCCTCCGAAGAGCTGGAGCAAGCCCATCTGAAGCCGGGAGAGGACACCCTGCTTCTTGCAGAACAGCGTCTTCTGGACAACGTGCATGAGCTGCAGCAGCAATTGGGCGAAGCGTCTGTTTCTCTTACCGGTGGTGAGTCAGAGGGCAGCGAGGGACTGATTCGACAGGTGGGGCACCTGCAGCACGCCATTGACGCGTTGTGCTCGATTGATCCGCGCCTGAGTGACGTCGTGGGATTGCTGGACGGAGCACAGACGAGCCTCAAGGAAGCGGAGTCGGCACTCAGCGACTATCTTGGGAGGCTCGAGCTGGATGATGGGCGCCTGGCAGAGGTCACCGGGCGGTTGGATACGATTGCCAGGCTGGAAGAGAAATACCACAGGAACCTGGAAGGCCTCATTGACTATCGGGCAGACATCGACCGCAGACTTCATGAGTGGCAGCAGCAGGCGGGCGACGAGGGCGGCTTGCGCAGGCACATTGAGGAGCTCGAGACCAATCTCTCTCGACTGGGAGCGTCGCTTACGGCACGGCGCAGAGAGGGAGCACCGATACTGGCACGCCGCGTGGAGGAGCAGCTGTCCGTTCTGGCCATGCCTAATGCTCGTTTTGTTTGTTCTATCGAGCAGAGCGTCGATGATCAGGGGATTGCCGTGGGCGATGAGCGCTTCAAGGCCAGCGAGACAGGGTTGGATGTTGTGGAGTTTCTCATTGCCCCCAACCCGGGCGAGGGACTGCGCCCACTCCGGGAGATAGCATCGGGTGGAGAACTCTCACGGATCATGCTTGCCCTCAAGACGGTGTTTGCCGAGAACGATGCCATTCCCACGATGGTATTCGACGAGGTGGATGCTGGGATCGGCGGCGAGACTGGACTTGCCGTCGCTGCCAAGTTGGCCAGCCTGGGGGCCTATCGCCAGGTGATTGTGGTTACGCATCTCCCCACGATTGCCGCGCGGGCAAAAACGCACTTGGTCATCTCGAAAGACCAGGCCATGGAAAGTACGGCTGTTGCGGTGCACGAGGTGACCGGAGATGAACGCGTACGGGAGCTGGCTCGGATGGTCTCAGGCGATCGGGCATCCGAGGCTGCACTGGCCAATGCACGCGAACTGCTGTTTCCCTAATCTGACATGGAGGTATGACGCATGGTTCTGGTAATCAATCCCGGCTCGACGTCGACGAAGGTTGCACTGTACGAAGGCGAGAACCTCGTCGCGCAGGAGTCTCTGAATCATTCGGCAGGTGAACTCTCGGCCTTTCCCCGAATCGTCGATCAGCTTGATTTGCGGATTCAGAGAGTGCAGGACTTTCTCATGGAGCATCATGTTGACGTGGCCCAGCTCGAAGCTGTCATGGCGCGCGGAGGTACTCTCCATCCCCTGGCAGCGGGCATTTACCGGGTGAATGAGCGCATGCTCCAGGACTGCGCGGAAGGACGCATTACAGAGCATGCTTCCAATCTGGGTGCGCTGATTGCGGACCGGATTGTCCAGGGGACATCGGTGCAGTGTTACATTGCCGATCCCGTTTCGGTGGATGAATTCGACGACCTTGCGCGCATCTCTGGCCTGAAGGAGCTGCCCCGACGATCATTGGTGCACGCGTTGAATATCAGGCAGGTTGCATATCACGTCGCCAAGGCTCATGGAACCACATTGGAAGCCATCAACATGATTGTTGCCCATCTGGGCGGCGGCATTTCGATTGCGCCACTCCGCCACGGGCGCATCGTTGATGTCAATAACGCAAACGAACAGGGACCATTCTCGCCGGAACGAACAGGTGGGATGCCCTCAGTCTCGCTTGTGAAGCTGAGCTTTGAACCGGGAGCCGCCGAGGCCGCGATCATTAGAAGGTTGACGAGTGAAGGAGGTCTTGTGTCATACCTCGGGACGAACAGTGCGCGCGACGTGGAAGCGCGTATTGCTGATGGTGACCAGCGCGCAGCGTTCGTCTACGAAGGAATGGCATATCAGATTGCGAAAGAGATCGGCGCCATGGCGACAGTGCTGGAGGGTGACGTGGACGTCATCGTGCTGACAGGAGGGCTGGCGCACAGTGACATGCTGGTCACCTGGATTGCCGAACGGGTCGGGTTCATCGCTCCGGTCGAAGTTGTGCCCGGCGAGAACGAGCTGGAAGCCCTCAACGAGGCGTATCTCCGACTGGTACAGGGCATCGAAGCTGAGAAGACGTACGCATAGGGGGACGAATGGAAATCAGGACGTTTGACCAGCTGCTGGAAGCAGCGAAGAGTCTGGGGCGCAGGAAAGTTGCTGTCGTGTTTCCCGAATCAGTTTCGTTGCATGCGGCAGTGCTTGCTCAGCAAGCGGGTATCGCCGCTCCTGTTCTTGTGGGCCTGCCTGACCGCATTGCTGTCCTGCTGAAGGAAGCGGGTGTGTCAGCGGACGATTATGAAGTGGTGCCTGCGAAGGATCCGATCGAGGCGAGCGCCATCGCCGTGAAACTGGCGCGCGACGACAAGGTGGACGTACTGCTGAAGGGCGGGGTACAGACTGCTCAGCTGCTGCATGCGGTGCTGGATAAGGATGCGGGCATTCGTGCCAGCAAGGTGATGTCCGAGTGCACCATCTATGAAGACACACGGATGCGCAAGTCGCTGCTGGCAGTTGTAGATGGCGGCATTCTCGTTGCTCCAACGTTGGATGAGAAGGTGGAGAGCATCAAGAATACGGTCACGCTGTTTCATCGGCTGGGCTATTCAACGCCGAAAGTTGCGGTGCTGGCTGCCGTTGAGACTGTTTCGGAGAAGATGCCGTGCACGCAGGATGCGGCCATCATTGCGCGTATGAGTGAACGCGGTCAGATCAAAGGGTGCGTAGTGGACGGGCCCCTGGCGCTGGACAACGCGATCTCCCCAGAGGCTGCACGCATCAAGGGCATTGGCGGTCAGGTTGCTGGCCTGGCGGACATCCTCATCGTGCCGGACATCGAGGCGGGGAATCTGCTGGGGAAGTCCATGACCTATTTTGCGGGATTCACGTCGGCCCATGTGACGATTGGAGCACGCAAGCCGGTTTTGGTGCCGTCACGGGCGGACGACGGGCAGACCAAGCTGATGTCGGTGGCCTTGGGCATTGTTGCCTATTTTGGGGAGGCATGACATGGAGTGCATGACACATCTGTCAGACATAGCCGGTCTTGTGAAGACACTTCCACGTAAGCGCATGGCCGTTGCCTACGGAGAGGATGCTCATACGCTGCAGGCGGTGGGGCGTGCAGTACGGGAGGGCATCGTTGACGCTATTGTCGTGGGTAACAGGGCGAAGATTATCGCCGCGGCAGATGAGGGTGGAGTGGACGTGAAGCTGTTCGAGATCCAGGATGTGGATGGCGAGATACCGTCCGTGAAGGCTGCCGTGAAGCTGGTGCGAGAGGGCACCGCGCACATGCTCATGAAAGGGTTGGCTCACACGGACAACTACATGCGAGGCATTCTGGACAAGGAGGCAGGACTGTTGCCGGAGGGTGGGTTGCTGTCACATGTTGCGGTCTTTGACCTTCCTGGCTATCCGCGACTGCTTGTGATGGCCGACGGGGCTGTGATACCAGAGCCCACGCTGCAGCAGAAGATTGCGATCACAAAATACGCGATTCGCGTTGCAGGAAGCCTTTGTGTCGAAGTGCCCAAGGTCGCGTTCCTGTCAGCCAGTGAGAACGTTCTGAAGTTCACGAGCAGTCAAGAAGCAGCTATCCTTACTGAAATGGCACTGCGAAAGCAGTTTGGCAACGTCATTGCTGAAGGACCGATCTCGATCGACCTCGCTCTCTTTCCTGAAGTCGCGGAGATCAAGGGCTTCAAGGGCCGGATCCGCGGCGATGCGGACATCTTGATTGTCCCTGGTATCGACACCGGCAACGTGTTGTACAAAGCCATGATCTGGTTTGGGAAGGCAGAGGCTGCGGCCATGGTGACGGGCACGTCGTCGCCGTGCATCCTGACCAGCAGGGGTGATTCTGAAGATTCCAAGTTCTATTCCATCGCACTCGGTGCATTGAACGCCTGAAAACAAGGCTATACTAATAGTTTGGAGCTGTTACAGACTCCAAGCTATGCCTGGTTGAAGGGAGTACCTGAGTGCGTAGAAACGATCTCCGAAATATAGCTATCATCGCACACGTCGACCACGGGAAAACGACATTGGTCGATGCCATGATGAGGCAATGCAAACTGTTCCGCAATATCGACCAGATGGGCGATTGTATCCTCGATTCTGGGGATCTCGAACGAGAGCGTGGCATTACGATTATCTCCAAGAACATGTCGCTTGTCTGGAAGGGTGTCAAGATCAACATTGTTGATACGCCCGGCCACTCCGACTTCGGCGGCGAAGTGGAGCGTGTCCTCCGTATGGTCGATGGTGTCTTGCTGCTTGTCGATTCATCCGAGGGACCGATGCCCCAGACGCGCTTCGTCCTGAAGAAGGCACTTGAGCTCAATCTGAAGCCCATCGTGGTCATCAACAAGATCGACCGCCAGGATGCACGCATCCAGGAGGTCATCAATGAGACCTTCGACCTGTTTATCGAGCTGGACGCCAGTGAGGAGCAACTGGATTTCCCCGTCATCTACGCTTCAGGGCGTGATGGCAAGGCAACCATGGATCTCAACGATCCACCTCAGGACCTGACACCGCTGTTTCAGTTGATCCTCAAAAAGGTTCCGGCTCCGGAGTATGACCCTGAAAGCCCGCTGTCCGTCCTCGTCACGAACATTGCACACGATGACTATATTGGGCGCCTGGGCATCGGGCGTATGTTCGGAGGGCAGCTGAAGACCGGCGACAAGGTCAAAGTTCTGTCGGATGGCGACAGCGAGTACCCGGGCGAGGTCCTCAAACTATTCGTCTTCGAGGGGCTTGACCGCAAGGAGGTACAGAGTGTCCAGGCTGGCGAGATCTTCGCGTTTGCAGGCATCCCTGCGGTTACCATTGGAGACTCGGTAACTGACCCAGACCGTCCAGTGAAGCTCAATATGCTCAAGATCGAGCCGCCCACCGTGTCGATGATGTTCATGGTCAATGACAGTCCGTTTGGGGGGACCGAGGGCAAGTTCGTGACGTCCAACAAGCTTCGCGAGCGCATTGAGAAGGAACTGCGCACGAATGTCTCGATTGCAGTGGACTGGGGTGACCTACCTGACCGATTCACAGTGGCGGGACGGGGCGAGCTGCAGCTGGCTATCCTCATTGAACAGATGCGCCGTGAGGGCTTTGAGTTCCAGGTTTCTATGCCGCAGGTCATTACCGAGAAGAATGATGGCAAGGTGCTGGAACCCTATGAAACGTTGGTGCTGGACGTTCCCAAGGAATACCAGGGCACGGTCATCAACATGCTTGGCGAACGACGCGGGACCATGCAGAAGATGCTCGACCTTAAGGGTTCCTACGTTCGTCTGACGTACACGATCCCCCTTCGCGGACTGTTTGGCTTCCGCTCCGAGTTTCTCAGCTCTACCAAGGGAAACGGCGTCATGACGCACACGTATCTTGGGTATCTTGAGTGGGCGGGCAAGATCGGTGGGCGCAGAAACGGTGTCCTGGTCTCGGACCACACTGGAGCGGTCTCGGCATACGCTGTGGCGCATATTCAGGAGCGAGGCAGGCTGTTCGTGGCACCTGCAGAGAAGGTCTATGCCGGCCAGATCGTGGGCGAGACCATGCGCGACCATGACCTGAAGGTCAATCCAACCAAAGAAAAGCACCTCAGCAATATGAGGTCCTCGACCTCGGAGATTTCCACGAAGATCGATCCGCCGGTGCAGTTCGCTCTCGATCAATTCCTCGACTACATTAATGAGGATGAGCTTCTGGAGGTCACCCCCAAATCCCTGCGGATTCGCAAGAAAGTTCTCGATTTCAAGGAACGCAAGCGCTCCGGGCGAGAAGAAGAGGATGACAGCGACTGAGTCGAGGTTGGCCTGTGTATGACAAGGAGCCTCCGGGATGCCCCGGAGGCTCCTTGTGAATACTCGCTAGTCCTGGCGGTTCCCCTGTGACCGCTGACGCTGGGACAGCTGGGTCGATACGTCCATGGGGTCCACGAAGGCACCACCCATATTCAGCAGGACACTTTGGCGTGTAATTACAGGCATTGGACTGCTTGCAGGCTCCAGCCCAAAGATATGCTTGATGACCTCATCCATGCGAATAGTACCCGATTGGTCAAAGAACACGCCAACGTGAGCGCGCAGCGGCGTACGTGTCGATATCTGGGCCGTGAGGACGTATTTGCGTATGTCTTTAGGTATTCGTGACTTGCTGTTGTCGCGTTGCACGCTCAAGGCTGGCAGGGCAAGAAACGCAGCGATATGATCCTTCATCCGTTCAACATTGATATCTGCCTTATGTGGCCAGGCATATTCGTAGCGCAGAATCATGGGCTGACCCATGAGGGATGGTGCGGAGAGGGGAATGTCCACTGCGGCGAGAAACCTGAGGCCGGGGGGTGCCGTCCGCTCTAGCGCGGCGGTGCGGTCGGAGATGGGCGAGTCGGCGACGAGGATAACATCGACGTATTCTTGGAGGCTGACCATGCCGACGCCGGTAGGGATGCCCGTTTCGATCCTGACCCGCTGATTGAATCCTTCACTGTATGCAAGGGACAAATTGCTGCGCCTGAGCCACCGCACCAGGGCCGCCTGAACCTCATGGTGTGAAAGCAGACAGGCTTCTTCCTCCTTGCTGTATCTGATGCGCATCTTGATCATGAGTTGATTGTAGCAGGAAATGGTTGCGGCGCAATGAAGAATCGCTGGTTGCCAAGCGGTTGCGTAAGCACGAAAGCAGACTACTATAAGTCTACGAGAACCGCCGGCAAAACCGGCACACCACTGAGAAAGGATACAACATTATGCAGGGACTTTTGAGCTATTTGCGGAGCGAGCTGCCCCTTTGGATCGTCGAGGTGCCGGTCATCCTCATAGTGATTACCATCCATGAGTACTTCCATGCCTGGACGGCATGGAAGCTCGGCGACACCACGCCAGTCGAGACCGGCCGTCTCAGCCTGAATCCGTTTCGCCACCTGGACCCCCTGGGGACAGTGGCGCTTCTGCTGTTTCACGTCGGGTGGGCCCGGCCGGTCATGATCGATTTCAGTGTGTTCAAGCACCCGCGGCGCGACACCATCCTGGTGTCGCTTGCCGGTCCCGCCTCGAACTTCGCGACGGCGATCATCGTCTATCTGATTCTCCTACTTGTGAGGAGTTCCAGCAGCGTAGTCACGCAGTTCACGTATCTGTACATTGTTCTGAAGAGCCTGATCGAATTCTCGATCGCACTGGGGCTGTTCAACCTGTTGCCGATTCCTCCCCTTGATGGTTCGAAGGCATTCCTTGCCCTCTTCTTCAAGCGTCCTGAGCGGTTTCTGTATGATCGTGCGTTGGACCTGTACGGGACGGTCGTCCTGCTTGCCCTGCTGTGGTTTAATATCCTTGGGGGCGCCATGACGAGAGTGCTGGGTTTCATCTTTGGTACGATTTTGAAGTTGTGAGGCGGTCATGAAGAAGAGAATACTGAGCGGCATGCGTCCAACCGGCAAGCTTCATCTGGGTCACTACCTTGGGGTATTGGCGAACTATGTCAGCCTGCAGGATGAGTATGACTGCTATTTTATGGTGGCGGACATGCACGCGTTGACCACCAAGTGGAATGAGAGCGGTTCGATAAGAGACTATCGGCGCGAAATGGTTCTGGACTGGCTGGGAGCCGGGCTGGACCCTGGGCGGTCTGCCATCTTCTGCCAGTCAGACGTGCCCGAGCATGCATACCTGTTCACGCTGCTTGCAATGATCACTCCGGTGTCATGGGTGGAACGGAATCCCACCGTCAAGGAAATGATTCGCGACATGGGCCTCAAGGATAACGTCAATCTGGGTCTGCTGAGCTATCCGGTGCTGATGGCTGCGGACATCATGCTCTACCGCGCTCAGGCGGTGCCTGTGGGCAAGGACCAGGTCCCGCACTTGGAATTCACCCGCGAACTCGTGAGGACATTCAACCATACCTATGGCACCGATCTCTTTCCCGAGCCGGTGCCCATTCTCAACGAGTTTCAGCGGCTTCCAGGGCTGGATGGGCGTCGTATGAGCAAGTCTCTGGGCAACGATATCGTGATTTCGGATACGCCAGATGTGACAGCAAAGCGGATGATGACCGCCTATACGGATCCTCTCAAGGTGCGCAGGGATGACCCTGGTCATCCGGAAGCCGGGTGTGTGATCTATCAGTATCATAAGCTGCTGCAGCCCGGTACCGCCGGGGAAGCGAAGCTCCAGTGCGAGCAGGGATTGCTTGGGTGCGTTGCTCACAAGCGTTCTGTGGCGGCAATGGTCACAGAGCGCCTGGCTCCTTTCCATGAGCGCAGGGCTGCCTTTGCTGCTGATCCGGGGGCAGTAGACCGGATCCTGGCAGAGGGTCGCGAGAAGGCATCCATCGTCGCGACAGAGACGGTACGAATGGCCAGAGAGGCCATCGGGATCTGATCGTGCCAAGCCTGGCAGACTCTGTCAACAATCTGAGACTGCTTGGACGGGCTGGGCATGCCGACGTCGCAGAGGTCGTTGTGGAACGCCTCGTGGACTTCTGCACGATGACTGTTCGGAGGGATACAGGTGTCGAGGAGCACGCAGAGCTGCTCTATATGCTCGCTGATCTGCTCAAGCTCAAAAGCGAGTTCGTTCTGTTCGGCCATGCGTCGGCGCAGGAGAGGTCGCTCCAGGAGGGGATCCGCGCACTGGAGGATGCGGACTTGTATGCAAGGCCCATCATCGACGTGCTGCAGGAGGTAAATAGCGGCAGGGCTTCGTTCAGAAAGCCCAATGTGCGAGTGCCGCGGCCTCCTGCAGAGGAGCAGTCGGGCGAGGAAGTGTCAGATGCCTTGCTGGATGCACTCTCACGCATCGTAGAGCGCATTGCAGCGCGGAAGCCAGCAGCCGCGCAGCGGGAGCGGTCAGTGTACCTAAGCCTCCAGCAAGTGATGCAAGAGATACGTGCGCTGGTGCGCCAGCGAGGGACAATGTTGTTCGTGGAGATCTTCGACGCTTCGGACTCGCGGGAGCGTGTCGTGCTGAGTTTTCTGGCGATTCTTATTCTGACCAAGATGGGTGTCCTGCATATCGACCAGCAGAGCCGATTTGAGGGCATTGCCGTTGCATATGTGGAGAAACCGGATGAGTGAGCATACGGACAGTCAGAAGTTTGTCGCGGTCTTGGAGATTCAAGCAGCAAAACAGCGACTTGAGGCTGTCCTTTTCAGTGCAGAGCGACCGGTTGGGGTGCGCTATCTGGCGCGCCGCATCGGGCAGTCGGCTCAGGCCACCAGGCATTTGCTGGAGAGTCTTCAGGCAGACTACGCCTCTCGTGGTGTCCACCTGGTTCAGGATGGGCAGAAGTACTTCTTCTCCATACCGGACAAGCTCAGTCCCGAACCAGTCCAGCCAAAACCAAAGGTAGGACTGTCGAGACAGGCGATGGAAATTCTTGCTCTTGTGATCACGAAGGGAGAGCTGACCCGCAAGGAGATCCTGGAACTGCGGGGAGTCACGAGCGACAAGGCTCTTGTGTCGCTCCTTGACCGAAGGCTGCTCACGGCGAGGCGCGACTACCTCAAGAAAGCGCTCGTGTACGACCTGTCACCCGAATTGCTGAACCGGTGGGGCTTCTCGTCGCGCGACGAATTGCTGCAGGACATCGAATCACGGCGTCGAGGCCTGTAGATAGGTCTCTTCAGCGAGAGCAAGCTCGTCGAACAACCTTTCCCGCCGCAGCTGCAGTTCATGGATACGCACCGAGAGCGACGTGATCTCGCTTCCCTGCATCGTTGGTCCCTTCTCCTGCAGTGCCTTCGTAAGGTCTGCCTGCTCGCGTTCAACCTCGCCGATCTGACGCTCGAGAAGACGGACGCGTGCCTCCAGCGCTACAAGTCGATTGTGGGAGGTGCGTGGCTGTGCAGGGCTGTCGTGGGAAGATGGATGAGCGGGCGAAGGGGAGCGCGCAGGAGTGTCGCTGAAGAGCTGTTGTCTGTTGGAAGAGTAGTTTCCCTCCAGCACTGATACCTGGCTATGGTCGATGAAAACGATGCGGTCTGCGACAGCATCGATGAATGCGCGGTCGTGCGAGACAAACAGGACGGTCCCTTCGAAGGCACGCAGCGTCATTGCGAGCGACTCGCGCGTCTGAATGTCCAGGAAATTCGTAGGCTCGTCAAGAATGATCATGTTCGCCGTCTCGGTTGAAAGCAGTGCGAGCAGAAGTCGCTGCTTCTCGCCGCTGCTCATCGCGCCAGTCTGCTGATCCATCTGGTCGCTCGAAAACCCAAAGCTGCCGAGCAGGGCCTTGATTTCAGAAATCATCATCTGGGGACGCCGGGCCAGGATCCACTCCAGGGCAGTCTCTGCGCCGAAAAGCGTATAGCTCTGAGGAAAGAACGAGTAGCGGACACTGGGTCCCCAGTAGATCTCACCCTCGTCGGGAACAATCTGCCCCATGGCAATCCCCAGCAATGTCGACTTGCCCACACCATTGCGCCCCAGAATGGCAACATGCTGACGCGACCGGACGGTGAAGGTTGCCCCGCTGAGCACCCTATGGTCCCCGTACGCCTTGCTGACATTGTCCAGGCGCATGGCAATTTCACCACTTTCGCCGGTGTTGTGCAAATGGACATGCACCTGTTTTCTCATTGAGGGACTCTGCGGCTGAACCGTTGCCTTGAGGCGCTCCATGGCCTTCTCGCGTGAGGCGGCCTGGCTGGCACGCGTTCCGTATCGATACTTCTCGACATACTGGCGCATGCGTTCGATCTCCCGCTTGACTTCGGCATCGTGTCGTGCACGGTCGGCGGCTTCGGCGTCGCGAACGCGCACATAATCAGCATAGCCTCCGGCGAACAGGCGGAGCGTTCCACTGTCGATCACCAAAATCTTGTTACAGACCTGGTCCAGGAACCAGACATCGTGCGAGGCGACCAATACAGTGGCATCGAGTCCCTTGAGCCGGCGCTCAAGCCATTGGACGCCCGGGATATCAAGGTAGTTGGTGGGCTCATCCAGAAGCCAGATGTCTTTGGTGTCACTGACCAGCCGGGACAGGCGCAAGCGCGACACCTCCCCTTCGCTCATGGTTCCTGCAGTGCGGTCAAGATCTTCCGAGGTAAATCCAAGACTCGAAAGGGCCTTGTTCATGCTGACAACATAGTCATATCCGCCTTGCGCCTCGAACTGCTCTGTCTGGCGAGCAAGCTCGGACAGGTAGTCGTCGGTCTCCACACTCGTAGACAGCAGTCGTTCCAGCTCGCGGATGCGTTCGTCCTGTGCCCGAAGATGCTCAAATGGCTCGGAAGCTATCTGACGGGCTGTGCGTTCCGGGTCTATCGGAATAGCATCGAGGAAGCAAAGGCTGGCATCACCCGTGATCTGCAGTGACCCAGTGTAATCGTCGTCGATTCCGCTCAGCATGCGCAGCAGGGTCGACTTCCCGCTCCCGTTCATGCCGACAATCCCCACCTTGTCGCCATTGGCTATAGCAATGTGCTGAGAGCGAAACAGAAGGCGATCACCAAACATTTTCTCAACTTGATCGATTATCACTGACATGTCGCTCCGGCTGCTTCGTTGTTTAGAGATTACTCGTTTCAGGTATCATGATGTCTGCTCCAAAGGAGTATCCACTACTAGTATAGCAGCGAAATTGGAGCTACCCAGGTGATTGGCATCGAGATTCACCAATATTTCCCTGGCGCAAATCCTTTGTTCCATCACTGCTGTTTCCTCCAGTATTACATTGCCTATCGAGATGGCATGGCAGTCGGCCGTATTGCAGCCTTTGTGGATCGTTCGCATCGCGACCACGCGGTTATGGGCGACATTGCGTGGGTCGGCCTGCTTGAGTCCATCGATGATGACACAGATGCAGAGACGCCACTTGGGGCGGCGACCAGGGACCTTGAGAGAACTGGCGCAGTGAAGAAGAATGCTGGCTATAGACGACCTGGTAGTTGTCATGGAGGACGAGACACAGCACGGACATGATGTGGAGAGTCTATCAGCACGTCTGACGCTGGTGAGACGATGCTGTGGCCAGACACAGCGGCAGCCATGGTGCCGGGAGTGGGAATTGAACCCACACAGTGTTCCCACCGCGGGATTTTAAGTCCCGTGCGTCTGCCAGTTCCGCCATCCCGGCGGGGGATGTAAACAGAAAGAGTTGGAGGCAGCACCCGGATTCGAACCGGGGTATGAGGGTTTTGCAGACCCTTGCCTTACCACTTGGCTATGCCGCCTCTGGAGCGGAAGACGGGATTTGAACCCGCGACACTCGGCTTGGGAAGCCGATGCTCTACCCCT
>JAJFTL010000050.1 GCA_021373025.1 bacterium | reverse complement strand
CGCAGCGTTGACCAGATCCTGCGCGACTCCTTTGGCAAGCCCGACGGCCTGGCCGACCCCAGCGTCACCGTCCTTGACCCAGCAGCGGGCACCATGACCTTCCCTGCCACTGCCGTGCGCCTGGCTGCCGCAACCTACAAGGCCAAGTACGGCGACGGCAGTCTGGACAGCTGGATCAAGGGACATGTGCTGCGCGACTTCTACGCTTTTGAGCTGATGATGGCCCCCTATGCCATCGGTCACCTGCGCATGGGCACCCTGCTTACTGAGCTGGGCTACACCATGAGCCCCGACGACCGCTTCAAGTTGTACCTCACCAATACGCTGGACGTCAGCACAGCCGAGCAGAACCCCATCCCCGGCCTGTCACCCCTGGCGGACGAATCCCACATGGCCGAGGTCGTGAAGACCACCCAGCCGGTCCTGGTGATTATGGGCAATCCACCCTACTCGGGAACCAGCAGCAACAAGGGCGCGTGGATTTCGGCACTCATCAATGACTACAAGAAGGTGGACGGCAAGCCCCTGGGCGAGAAGAACCCCAAGTGGTTGCAGGACGACTACGTCAAGTTCATCCGCTTCGCGCAGTGGAAGATCGACCAGGCTGGCGAAGGCGTCCTCGGCTTCATCACCAACCACAGCTATCTGGATAACCCGACTTTCCGCGGCATGCGCCAGTCGCTGATGACATCCTTTGACCAGCTGCACACCCTGAATCTGCATGGCAATGCGCTCAAAAAGGAACAATGTCCCGACGGCAGCAAGGACGAGAACGTGTTTGATATCCGGCAGGGGGTCGCGATCATCGTTGCCGTGAAGCGCAAGAATATCCCGAAGGGTATCTGGTACAGCGATCTGTGGGGCACCCGCGGTGCCAAGTATGCCGCTCTGGACAACGGGCAGATGGCACAGACGACGTGGCGCGAGCTGACGCCACGTGGCGACAGGTATCTCTTTGTCCCGCAGGACAGCACGCAGGCGATAGAATACGAACAATGGCCAAAGGTAACCGAGATCTTCCCCATATCAAGCACCGGAATTGTCACTGCCCGCGACGAATTGACGATCCAGTTTACACCCGAGCAGGTGTGGCAGACGGTCAACAGGTTTATCAGTATGCCACCCGAAGAAGCGCGTGAAGTATTTCACCTTGGAAAAGATGCACAGGACTGGAAGGTGCAACTTGCTCAGGACGATGTCCGGCACAGCGGTCCAAAGCGCGACAACATCGTACCAGTCCTCTATCGACCCTTTGATGTGCGCTACACCTACTACACGGGGCACTCCCGTGGATTCCTTTGTAGACCGCGGGCCGAGGTAATGAGGAACATGCTCCATCCAAACATTGGATTGGTGGCACGAAGAGCAATGCTGCCTGGGCGACCTTGCAACTATGTATTCATATGCGACAAAGTCATGTCCGATGGTGCTATTCGTTCAGACAACAGGGGCGGAGAATCGCTATTCCCACTGTACTGCTACTCTGAGGACTTTGGAGTGTCATCCTTGGGCCAAAGGCTTCCCAACATCAATGCTAGGATACTAGACAGTGTCTCGGCCCGTCTTGGTTCTAACGTCAATCCAGAGCAGTTGTTGGCGTATGTGTATTCAATTCTCTACTCCAATAACTATCGCGGAGACTATTCGGAATTCCTGACTCTTGATTTCCCACGCATCCCGTTCACCAAAGACCATGACACCTTCTTCAAGCTGGCTGACTTGGGTCAGCAGCTCATTGATCTACATCTGATGCGTTCGTCTGAGCTCGACAACCCCATCAGCCGCTTCTGTGGCAAGGGCGACAGCGCCGTTACCAACGTCGAGTACGACGCCGACCGTGGGCGCGTAAGCATCAACGCGACCCAGTACTTCGATGGCATTACCCCTGATCTCTGGTCCTACCAGATCGGTGGCTACCAGGTCCTGGACAAGTGGCTCAAAGACCGCAAGGGTCGTTTTCTCACCAGTGCGGACGCGCAGCACTACTCCCGCGTCGTTGCTGCGCTCCTCCACACAAGAGAAGTTCAGGGACGGATCGATCAAGCATTTTGGTCACCAGACGCAGGAGAAGGTTATGTCCAAGGCTAGTGTTATCGAGCGGCTGTATCGGGCGGAAGAGATACGGGGCACGTGGCAACTACCGGATGCTCTGGATACGTCTCTTGCCGGAATTCTCTCGCTGGATAGCAACGGTCAGATGAAGCTGACAATCGATCGTCAGGATAGCTTCGTCGAGGGCGTGCAGTCAGTACTAACATTCGAGCGAAAGTCGGCACCTATCGTTCTGGGTCTGCTAGAGGGAAGTCCTTGCACGCTTCAAGGTCTCACCCTAATAGAAGAAACGTCATCCGGGAGTCTGCTGACAGAAGTCTTCTTCGTCAGCGCAGCCATCTTTGGAGTGCACATTGACTCATTTGCAGAGCTCAGAGTTAGAGATATCACCATCTCGTTGCCTGTCCTGATGGATTGGAGCAACACCTCCTGGTGTTCAGACCTCAATGCACACCCGAAAGGATTAGCGCTGCAGTCTTTCGCTTCGAGGAAGCTTCCGCTGGGAACAGCCGACAACGTCACGGGGGAGATCTGCGTGTGGGGAAGCTTCTCGTTCAATGCAATCCCCTCGAAAAACCTGTCCATGAAACAGCAATCGCTTCTCACAGTTTCGTTCGCGGAGGAAGTGACTCTTGAATCTGCCCGCAAGATGATTCCGTTGATTAGTGAGTTCCTCTCCCTTATGACGCTTAGTGCTGTTCGCATTCCGTTCTTCTCGTGCACGACCGAAGAGATGAAGCGGATGCTCCCGACGGGGCAAGGAGAGGAGAAGCCATATCATCCTCCCATGAATGTGTGGTACTACGGGATGACCGAGGGACCACACTATGACGGTATATCAAAGGATGATATGTTCCTTACATACGTCGATCTTAAAGATGCTAATCAGCTGGATGTGCTCGTTCGAATTCTCGGACAGCCCGAAGAGTACGATCTTCTTCTCCCGCTTCTCATTCCTGAGACAGGAGACTTCCTTTCTTACTCAAACTGGCGATTCCTCAATGCTGTGCAATCGGTGGAGTACTTTCACAGAAGGACAGGCTCGAATAACGTGCTATCCCCGGAGGATTTTCTGGCCAAGAAAAAACGTATCCTAGAAGCTGTCATGGAGGAGGATCGGTCGTGGCTCGCTGAAAGACTGCAGAGGAGCAATGAACCAAGCTTGTTGCACAGGATCAACAGCGTCATCGACAGCAATGCCGAGTTGCTTCAGACGACCGTAGATCAACAGAGGAGTTTTGTAGAAAGTGTCAGGGACACACGCAACTTCCTTGTTCACCTGGACAACAGGAGAAGGAACGATGTGGTCACGGGGCTGGAACTGATCAACGCAACGGACAAGCTGGAAGCCCTTGCCCGAATCTCGTTCCTACGCGAGATTGGTTTTGATGACCAGAGGCTTGTGGAGTTATTTGGCCAGAGTCAGCGCCCATACATGAAGCACGTAAGAGAGCTGTTTCGGTCGCAGAATTAGAGTTGAATTCCCGCCTTGCCTGCTTTGACCACAAGGTAGTCGATGAATGCCGAGCAGGTTACGAGCATGTGTCTTGCGCCTTTGACATCAAGGTTGTCAGAGCCCATCAATCCATGTCGGGCGACGTCCCCTGCGTATGCATAGAACTTCCCGAATGCATCCTTGAGGGAGGGATGGATTGGCATTGCCGTCGCATCCATCTTTTTCAACGCTTCTTCCAGTGTAGCCTTGCGATCTCCGACGATATGTTTGTATAGTGATTCAACCGCGCTGACACTATTCTTGGTGGAGTCCCGGTAGTTCGGCTGGTCCCGGTCCGCCAAGAGTTCCAGAGCTATATGCAACTGGAAGTTCACTTTCGAGAACGGTCCTTGCATTGCCATTTCTATTTCTCGGGCCTGTTCTTCGTCTGACATCGGCGTAATGGAACCATCAATCATCTTGACCGACGCGAAATTCCTTGCAAAATCTTCAGTCACGTCCTGTCGGAGAGACTGCCGATTACGATCCATGAAGAATATTGTGCTGTAGACGAATTCAATCAAATCATACACGCGAGCAGAACAAGTAAGGCCTTCACGGTCAAGGCTCTCTGGTATAGTTGACTAGTTGCCCGATTGACAGTGGGTCGCCCCAACTAGTATACGGGTAGTCACTGATTGGTTCGTGGTGGAAATGCATCTAGATTTCTTCGGTCAAGTCTTCCTTCCTTATGACTTCTGAGCATATGCGTTGGAGCGTATTGAAAAGATCCACCCATAGTTTCTTTGAGATATCCTTCTAAGACAGAACAGTCGGAGCTGCGACCAAGCCATACCGTTGAGAAAATGGAAGCTTCTGTGCAGAAGTTGGCCGATCATTCACGTTTCTCCTCCTTGGTCATCAAGGCGTGTATCACAGGCCAGAATTATTAAGCATGCCATTTGTGCCCCGAAATCATGTCAACATAGTGTTTATACGCCCATCGAGTTGCAAAGGATTTGAGTCCGCCTGTTGTCTTGGCAAACTTGAAGAACTCAAGATCTGACTCGGGCAACATATCGAAATAGCGTGGCAGACTGGAAGCTCCTCCACCCAGAGTAGTAATGAGTGTGAGGTGATGACGAGCTCGCGTCAAAGCAACATACATCGCTCTCTCCTTGATATATGCCATGTTCATTTGGTCGAACCCCAGGATTATTACCTCGTCAGCGCTCAGACCCTTTGAACCAGTTATCGTTAGCAATTCTGCAGCTGAGAGTGCAGTTGGATCATTGCGCTCTGAAGCAGCCATTTCATCGGAGTATGCAGCATCTGGAGAGATCTCAGGATTCAGGTTTCCAGATTCTATTTCTTCGGCTAAACCTTCGACATCCTCAATCCACACGAGGTCGGCCATGCTCTTGGCCTTAGACCGGGCATCCAAGTCATGATCTTCGATTAACGATCTCAGTTTCCCGCAAGTACCCCGTGCTCTAGCCATGCATTCCCTTTCACACGTAGACAATGGTATTTTCTTGGCGAATGACTCTTGTGCTGCTGCTCGGCCCGATGACTCATCAATGGATTTGCACCAGGCCAACACGCGGCGGCAGAGCCAGTTGTCGTTAGGGTTTTGTTCCCACGTCAGGCACTCTTGTATTGTGTAGTAGCTCTCAGTGTGAATCTTGGCGGAGGCCTTGTACGGAGATATCAGCTGCATAAGTTGATCTCGACCGCCCTTACCAAGCATCCTGCATGTCTTGTTTGGCGTCAGAATCAGAAGATATGGATCAGTGATTTCGGGATCATTACGAGATAGAGCACTCAGGCGATCTTGCAGTTTGTCGGTGATACCTTCCAGATAGACCTTCAGGTACTCGAACGTGGAACTGGCGGTAGAGCAGCAGACCATGTGTACTCTTGAAGATGGTTCGGTTCTGGCTGGAATAAAGGCCTTCTCAATGCATTGACCATCCCCTACACGGCATTGTTGCATGAAAGCCGCAGCTGCATGCACAATATGGTTGTCACATCGCGTGCACAACGGTAGCATGGCCTTTGCCACACTTTGATCATTGTACATGTCAACAATCAAGTCGCGGGTGCTCTGCTTGAGCTCGTCATATAGCACCTGGTCGTCATCGCCTGCCATGAGCCAGCTGTGAGCATTCCGAAGGATGGTTTCAAGCAGACAACGTTCAAGCTTGTTGAAATCCTGCAACTCGTCAACAATGACGCAGTCACAAGTGAAGAGCTCTGGATTTGCCTGCAATGCTTGTTGTGCGAGAAGGATCATCTCCGAAAAAGATGCTGCGTTGTAGTAGCGACACAGCTGTCGATACCTTGCTGCAGTTGACTCCAGTGACGGTTGCAATGGATTGGTGGCTCTAGCCCTATCTTGGTCAAAGTCTTTCCAAGCTTCTCGCTCGGGCCCGTCCGAAGCTGCATCATTCCAGATAAGCCGATCCCATTTTGCATTTGGGACGACATGGACGTGTTTCCGGAATCCATTCCAAGGCATCGCTTTTTCCATTATGGACCGCGCGAGAGCGTGCAGTGTTGTCGGTTGCACACTTGCCTTTCGTTCTTCGGAGAGTCTGCTGGAAGGGGACAGCAGTTGGTTGTTTAGGTCTGTTGCGAGCTTCTTCACGAAGGTTGTCACCAGTATCATGCCGTCATATTGAGTGCCCCAATACTCAATACGATCTGTGAACAGCGTGGTCTTGCCTGTACCAGGGCCAGACACGACCAAAATGCGCTCAAGGGCGCTTGAAGACACAGCTTTAGCGTTCTGACTCAAGTACTCGAGACGGCCACGTGTGTCTAAGGCATCGAGCGCCGCAGTAACCAAAGCAAGCTCGTTAGTGCTGAACACGGACCCGTCTATGTGAAGCATTGGATGAAATAGAGGCGCTTCTCGCAACGGCCTCCCTAGCCCTTGATTGTCTGGCACTATCCGCGCCCTCCTGTATGGCTACTGCGCTCTCACGGTATTCTATGTCCAGCAGCTACTGTGTTCGCCGACCAATCGTCCGCCTATCTACCTGCCTCAGAGCAACAACGGGTGTTCGTTTTTGATGTGCACGGCCGTAACTAGCCCATATCTGTCTGCTCAGTGCTGGTGCCTGCGTTGAGATGTGTCACCGAGCGACCACTATCACGACGTAGGCAGCGACGAGAGACAGCGCCCCTAGCAGGAAAGTCGCGATCTGACCGTCAAGGGGCCAACGGCCTGCCTCTGGGATAAGGTTCTTGGTCTTCTCGTTGAAGAAGTCCGAGTACTCCTTCATTGCTTCTTCTGATGGCGCGCTTCGCACAAGCCCTTCCGCCAAGTGGCACGCCTTGATGCCGATGTCTTCGTAGGCAGTCTTGTAAGACAGAAGGTACTGGGCCGATTTCCAGAGGTATACTGCTCCCGACAATAAGGATAAGAGAAGGAACAACAGCGCGCCGAAGAGCATACCACGAGCCAAGCACCCTTTCAGCTGTTCAGATAGAGCTGGCGCCACACTAATGGTTCCAGATAGGCCAATCAGCACAGTGGCGGCCAATATCAGATGGCGGCAGAGCTCGCAATAGTGGTCATTGACCCGTTGACAATAGGTCTCAGCAAGGTCCTCATACCTGCGTTGCTCCTGCACCAAATACTCGAAGTCCACGGTCTCTTGGGCGCATTCCTTACGTATGCGTTTCTGCAGCACTTCTACTTCCTAGTCTTTGCTTTCTTTCGGCAAGGGTTTGGTGCGAGGAGTTGGATTATGTCGGGTGGCCACCGCAAATGCCCCCGTCTTGCCAACCTGCTTCGCAGCCTTGGCGGCTGCAAACTTCTTGGCGATAGGTTTTGTAGTAGCCTTGAGTGTCTTGCTCGCCTTCGATGAAGTCGATGGGCGTTGGATCCCTGCTACTCCCTTGGTGGCTTTCGTCTGCTGGACAGTTGTCTTTCCCAAGTGACTCGACGATTTCGTGCTTTTGCTGCCCGATGTTCCCTGCTTCACGTTACCCTCCCAAGTCTCTGCCTTGTGTTACACAATCAACTGGGCGCAAACGAACCCACGAATATCCTATCAACACGGACAATCTGGTCACTCGCTCAGAACTTCTC
>JAJFTL010000002.1 GCA_021373025.1 bacterium | reverse complement strand
GACGCCGCCGGCAACAAGGGGACCCAGACCATTAAGGTCACCTACACGCCAGCCGTCAGCACCAGCACAACCCTGGTCCTGACCGTCGGTGCGGATATTGTGTCTGTCAACGGCAAGGCTACGTCCATTGACGCCGCTCCTGAAATCGTCAACAGCCGTACCTTTGTTCCAATCCGCTTCATTTCTGAGACCTTTGGCGCTACGGTTGAGTGGCTTGCTGAGACTCAGGGCATCACCATCACCCTTGGCGACAGCACCATCGGCCTTCAGATCGGTAATGCAACCGCAGTAATCGACGGCAACATCATCTCTCTGCCGGCTGCTCCGTACATTAAGAACGGCCGCACAATGGTTCCCCTCCGCGTCATCTCCGAAGCATTCGGTGGCGACGTGGTCTGGGATGCCGCTCTTCGCACGATCACCATCACCTATCAGCCGTAACTGACGGATAGCTGAGCAACACCTGTACGTCAGGGCCCCCGCGAAAGCAGGGGCCCTTTTTGTTGTCGGGGCCATGCTGGACGGGGCACGGGAGGTTGAAAATCACATTTTGGGGAATATACTTGCAGCTGTTGAGACCAGAGGGGAGCTGCAGCCCGCATTTCGGTCGAAACGACTAATCAGGAGGCCACCATCATGACTCACTTTTTGAGAAAAGGGGCCACAGTTCTTGTGGTTTCGTGCCTGTTATTCGGTCTGATGGGGCGATCAGTGCGGGCGGCGGTCAGTGTGCCCTCCATCACTGCCAATCCCCCGACTGTTGCTACAGGTGCCGCATATACATTCCAGATCTATACGACTCAGGGCTTAGCTGGTTCGACAACTCCATATGTTCTGGTGGAGTTCCCCGCCGGGTTTGGTGTTCCTGCGAGCATCTCCTCTGCCTATGTAACGGCGTCAGTCGCCTCCGGAGGCACTGCGGTGGTGGGCTCTGTGACCACGCAGACGGGCAGCCTTGGAGGCCGGGCGATCAAGGTGACATTCAGCACGGTGAATTTTGTGGGCTACATGACGGTTACTTTCGCTCTGCAGGCAGGCATAGTCAATCCGGGGACGCCGGGAGCTTACGCGATAGCAGTTTCGACCAGTGCCGAGTCCGGCGGACAGGGAACGGTTGTCATTGGCGCGGCCGTCGGGACGGGTGGGACGACTTCAGTGCAGGTCACGCTTGATCCTGCTGCGTCCGGCAAGGCGGGAGAATATGCCATCCAGTTCACGACACCAGACAATGGTGCTCTCGTCGGGGGCCTGGGGGACTACATCGACATTGTATTTCCAGAAGGCACCCGGATTCCTAGTTCGTTCACAACCGGCAGCATCTTTGTGAAGCAGCAATACGTCAGTACGCAGACCAGCGGGAATCGCCTGCGTCTGTTTCTCGGTGAGGAGTTTATGATCGCCGCCAACTCTCAATGCAATGTGATCATCACGACTCAGGCGGGGATCCTGAATCCTGAACAGCCTGGCATGTACACACTTCAGGTGGCGACAAGCAAGAACTTCTCGGGCATGTCGAACGCATATCAGGTGACGGGGACCGCTGTGTCCGGGGTGACAGTCGCCGTAGATCCTGCTCAGCAGGGCATGCAGGCACAGGTCGACGTTTCATGTATCCTCTCGTATTCAGGAGCTCTAAAGGCAAACTCCGACCGCATCTATGTGCAGTTTCCGACGGAGATGGGCCTCCCCACAACGGTGAGCGCAACCTCGGTACGCGTGAACGGCACACAGGCTGCGGCAGTCGGGTGGGTCGCGGCCGGCAAGGCGGCCATCACTGTTCCCAGTGAGATCAGTGGAGGGAGCAGCATACATGTCGTTTTCCAATCCGGGTCCGGCATCTCGAATCCGGCAACAGTCGGCACGTATAGTGTCGCCGTGAGCACATCTCAGGACACGTCATCGGTGTCCGGGTCCTTCCTTATCACCGCATCGCAGGTGACGGCGTCAACGGTGGCCCTCTCGAACCCCGGAGCCGCGCTGGCCAGTTCATACACTATCACGTTCTCGACGGGCGCGGGCGGCAGCCTCACTGCCGGGATCGACAGGATTAGCATCGAGTTTCCCGTGGGAACGACAATCCCTTCATCGATTGCGGGCAACACCGTCACTGTCAATGGTCTCACGTCTTCACTTGTGACGGTATCAGGAAGCATCATCAGCACGGTCGTGCCGGCCAATGTCCCGAGTGGCAGCCCTGTGACCGTTGTCTTCCTGGAGAGCGCCGGGCTGAGGAATCCCGTGGGCACCGGGACCTACGTGGTCCGCGTGAGCACGACGAAAGAGTCTTCGCCGGTATCATCTGCCGGGTACGCGATCTCGGCCCTTCCGACGGTTTCTGCAGCGATATCTCCGGCTTCTCCCGATGGCAAGCTGAACTATTACGTGACGCGCCCATCCATTGCGTTCCTCGCATCCTCCCCTATCGACGCTTCGCCAATCGTCTACTATCGGTTCGACAACAACCAGTATGCTGTCTACGGAGGCACGCCAGTACTTGGCATCGAAGGACAGCACACGCTGGACTTCTATGCTGTGGACCGGCAGGGCCACCAGAGTGTCGTAGGCTCACTTGTGCTTCTCGTGGACACGGTTGCCCCAGTTCTGAACATCGCCAGCCCGCAGGACAATGTAGTGCTGACCGGTCGAACGTTCGAAGTAAGTGGCTCGACCGATGTGGGTGGGTCCGTCTCTGTGAATGGAACGAACGTCGTGGTCGATGAGACGGGGGCGTTCAGCACACAGATGACGCTGACCGGAGACTCGGGGGTGGTCGTCGTTCGTTCTGCCGATGCGGCTGGCAACATTTCCGAAAAGACGCTGCATGTCTCCTTTGACACGACCTCTCCAGTGCTGACTCTGACAACGCCCAGAATGTTCGACAAGGTGTACAAGCTTCCTCTTGAAGTCACAGGGCGGACGGAACCCGGCTCAACGTTGACGGTCAATGGAACAACTGCTCTGGTCAATCCTGATGGGACATTCGAGACGTCGATCGGGTCTCTGCCCGATGGAGCAAGCATCGTCACAGTAACAGCGACAGACGCAGCCGGCAACGCGACGACACGCACCGCATCTGTCTCCTTTCTCAAGACGACCATTATTCGCATGCAGATCGGCAAGCTCGACGCCCTGGTCAACGCCGAGTCGAAGCGCTTGACTGCTGCGCCCATCATCAAGAACGGCAGTACTCTCGTTCCGTTGCGGTTCATCGCTGAAACCCTCGGGATTGCGCCGTCATGGGATGCGGTGTTCAGCATCGTTGACATGAACGTTGGTGGACATCAGGTTCGTCTCCAGGTTGGAGTGAAGTTCGCAGGCGTTGACGGCAGGCGCGTCAGCCTGGATACATCACCAGTCATCATCAGTGGCGTCACAATGGTCCCCCTGCGATTTGTCTCTGAGACCATGGGCGCCGATGTCCTGTGGGATGCGACCACGAGCACAGTGACCGTCATCTACCCAAAGCAGTCGTAGCTCATGCAAGGAGGTACCTTGTCTATCATGCGAAGAAGTGTCATCGTTCTTTTGCTCGTTGTGCTCCAGGTTGCAGCCGTTGGCAGAGCCGATCTGGCGCGTGGCGCGACAACACCGTTCCTTGTGGCGGCTACACCCAATACCGCAGGGGCCATCGCTTCGTACCATATCACGTTCAGCACCGGGCAGTACGGGAACGTCAGTGAGCTGGCTCTGCGCTTCAGCTATGACACGACCTACCTGTCTGAAGCCGTCATGTCCAGCAGCGTCCTGGTCAACGGCGTACCGGTGATGAGCGCCCGGTTCTCGAAAATCGCAGACAATGATATCGAGCTCTACGTCTATCTGAGCCAGGTGCTTCCATCCGGCGCGCCTGTTACCGTGGACGTCGCTGCCAGTGCCGGGTTAGTGAACCCGACGTACACCCGGAGCTGTTACAGGATGCGGGTGGGTTTCTACAGGAATCACTTCGAGTATGGTGAGATATGGTCTGACCTGTATACGATCGTGCCGTCGGCGCTCTCGGGCCTGACACTTGCGATCGAGCCGCCGATTGTTGGATCTGCTGCCGACTACGCCGTCAGTTTCGTGACCGGGGTCAACGGAGGACTCAAGGTTGGACAGGACAACATCACGGTGTCGTTTCCTGCGGGCACGTCCTTGCCCGCTTCCCTTCAGGCCAGCCTTGTTACGATCAACGGCGTCGCCTGCACGGGAAAGGTATTCTTTGAGCCTTCCTCTCCTAATGCGCTGCGCGTCTACATGCCGATAAACGTATCGGCTTCATCACCGCTTACCCTCTTCTTCCCTGCGCAATTTGGCATTCGCAACCCCACACAGGCTGGGCCGGTTCATGTCAGTGTGAGCACGTCCCGCGAGCCTGTAGTGATTGATTCTGCAGCTGTCATCGTGCGAGCCAGAGAGGTTTCCAGTCTTGCGATCACCCTGAGCAGTTCTTCTTCCGGCGCGCCGACTGCGATGCAGGTATCGTTTGTGACGTCTCCTGTTGGCCGGCTTTCACCTGGCCAGCGTATCTACGTTGTCGCACTCCAGGGCGGCTATGCCGTTCCGGTTGGCGGGGAAACCACCGTGAATGGGACTGCCACCTCATCGTTGCGCGATGGGGGAGCCTTGAGCGTGCGTGTCCCTGTCGGTGTTGGTGACAACGCACCCGTGACTCTGGCGATGCCACTGGCAGTCGGATGGGTCAATCCATCTACTCCAGGGACCTATGAAATTGGTGTCTATACAGAAGCTGACATGACAATGGCATCCTCCCGTGTGACCGTTACTCCGCCCGCTGTCTCATCCGTTCAGTTGGCGGTGGCCTCGCATGGGATCGCGAGAGCAACCCAGCTGACCGTGAGCTGCGTGTTGAGCCCTGCTGGTTCACTCGGTGCCGGAGATGAGGTTCGGATATTGTTCGACCACGGTTTTGTCGTGCCCACGCAGATCGATCCTTCAGCTGTGCTGGTGGGTGGGGCTCCTGCAGGCCAGATTGCGGTTGCAGGACAGATGGTAACAGCTGTCCTTGCTGCCCCGATCGCTGGAGGGTCCGCGGTGAAGGTCGAGTTCCTCCCGGCTGCGCGGATTGGTTCGCCAGTGGTTCCCGGCACCTATGGCGTCGCGGTTGCGACGTCTAAAGACAGTGTGCAGGCTCATAGCAATGGTATTGAGTTCCGTGTGCTGGTGAACGTGTCCATGATTCTTTCTCCTGCGTCCCCGAATGGGTCACAGGGGTACTACATTGGCTCCTCCCCGACCGTGTCTTTCGTCGCTGATGGTGCCAAGGCGGTCTACGTTCGTCTGGATGAGGGGAGCCCGTTTGTCTGGGACGGGCAGCCTCTGACCATACCGTCCGGCAGGCACACCGTCGAGGCGTGGGCGATCGACGCCGAGGGAGCGGAGGGCGATCATGGGGTCCAGACGATTCTCGTGGACCTTGTTCGACCCGTGGTTACTGTTGATCAGGGAACAGGCGACCTGCTGGTCCGCCAGAGTCCGTTTGTACTTTCCGGAACGGTATCGGAGCCGGTGGATGTGCTGCAGGTCAATGGCGTTGCAGCAGCCGTAGGGGCCGACCTGAAGTGGTCGGTCAGCGTCTCCGCTGCTGACGGTCAAGCTCTCTCACTGTTTGCCCGTGACCTGGCTGGCAACGGGACAGCATCTGTCCGGACCGTCCATGTGGACGCAGTTCCACCGGTGGTGCAGCTGGTCGCACCGACTTCGGTCAAGTCGACCACGTCCGAGAGTAATCAGATAGTATCGTTCAAGCTCAGCGAGCCTGGGACTGCGTTCGTGAACGGCGTTGCTGCCACGAACGCACAGGGATTGTGGAGTGCCCCCGTGGCTCTGGCACCCGGGGTGAACGAAATCAGCATCGTTGCCCGCGATCTCGCTGGAAATGAGTCGACCCTCCTTGTGGAGATCGAGCGCCGTGAGCAGATGGTGATTGAGCTTTCGGTGGGTTCAGCCACGGCGACAGTGGACACTCAGTCACTGGACATGGGGGCACAGCCGATCCTCCTCAAGAGCGGAACAGTCATGGTTCCGCTGAGGTTCATCAGCGAAGCGCTTGGAGCTACAGTCGACTGGCTGCCTGCCATGCGGATTGTCACGCTCAAGCGGGGTGACACGAGCATCCAGCTTCAGATAGGCTCAAAGACGGCCCTGGTCGACCTTGGTTCCATGCCTCTCCTTGAGGCGCCCATTATCGTCGGCGATCGGACGCTGGTGCCGCTGCGCTTCATCTCTGAGGCGTTCGGCGCTGACGTTTCGTGGGACCAGCAGACGAAGCGCGTCACTATCAAATTGCTTAGCAGTCCCTCGGCCCGGTGACGGGAATACCGATTTGACCTGGAGGCCATCGTGTTTGCCAAAAAGCAATTGATCGCCGTAGCACTGTCAGTCCTGTTTCTCTGTGTGTCTGTTGCTGGTGTGGCTCCGACGCATGCGCTCGGGATCACAGTACCGACTGTAACGGTCTCACCTAATACTGCTGGCGTGCGCGCCAAGTATGTCATCGAGTTTGATCTGTCTGCGGCGCTGGACAAGTACCAGGCGATCACGATCCAGTTCACGGGTCCATCACTGACAGTGCTGCCCTGCACGCCCTGCAACCAGAAGATCGATCTCAACCATGTTTTCGTCAATGGCATCAATCCCGTCCAGGATGTTATCGGCAACTCGGCCATCGGATCGATCCAGGTCCGCGTACCGCTTGCCCTGCCGGCTGGTTCGCACGTTCAGATTGTGTTCGACGAGCAGGCGCGTATCGGCAACCCTGTTGTGGTAGGCACATATGCTGCTGAAATCTGGACCGAGACGGAGCCCCTCAGAGTGGCATCGGTTCCCTACCTTATCGGCGAGAGCCAGCTCGAGTCCGTGACGGTTCACCCCGACAATGATGTCGCGGGCGCCTCGGCCGGGTACCTGGTGACCATGGCTACTGGAGGACGTGGCGAGCTTGTGCAGGGCAAGGATACGGTCACGCTGACGTTTCCCGCTACAATGCTGTTGCCATCGACGCCGGTTGCAGGGCAGGTCACCGTCAACGGCGTGCAGGCATCCATCGTGTCCCGAGTCTCTGGGATCAACGCTCTTGCCATCCAGATGCCTCTGAGCGTGCCTGCAAGGTCTGCCCTCACCATTGTCTTTCTTCCAGGTTTTCACCTGACAAATCCTGCGACGCGCGGTGAGTATACGATTCTGGCGCGCACGAGTGCTGAGCCGGGAGACGTGAAGTCGAGCCCCTTCGTCATCGTGGACCGTCCGGCCGTTTCCGTGACAGCAACGGTTGAACCGGTATTGCCCGATGGACAAGCGGGCTGGTACGTCCATGTTCCCGTCGTTACGCTGAACGCGGAGAGCAATGTTCCCGGCACGATCGAGCTTGCATATGGAGTCGACACCGATGCGCTTAAGCCGTATGCGGGCCCCATCAGCATGCCTGGGGGCGTTCACACCCTCCGTTTCGTGGGTACGAATGCGCTTGCAGGGATTTCGGCCGAGCCTGCCGAGATGGTGTTCCACGTAGCTCTCAGCGGCCCGGTTCTGTCTCTGGCCGGGCTGGATTCTGGACTTGTCAATGATCCAGCGTATACAGTCCGTGGCACCGTGCGAGCCAGCCAGGCACCAGTGGCGGAGGTCGAAGTGCAGGGGCTGCAGACCCATGTGGCCACCGATGGGTCATTCAGTGAGAACCTCACCCTCATGGAGGGCAGCAACGATATTGAGGTCGTAGCCAGAGACGAGGCTGGCCTTGCCACGTTCGTCCAGAAGGAGGTCATTCTCGATACCGTGGCTCCTTCAGTGACGATCGATTCGCCACGCCTGTGGCAGGAGATCGCGTCGACTGCTGTCGTGGTGCGAGGACACGTGGAGAACGACAGCACGCTGGAAGTGGGGGGCAGACCGGTGACCGACATTGCGACCGATGGGTCATTTGCGATCTCCGTATCGCTTGTTCGCGGGAAGAACAGTATTCCAGTGACCGCGACCGACAAGGCAGGCAACACCAGGCGGCTGGCCATCGTGGTGACCTCTACGGTCAATGCGTCTCACGTGGTTGTTCTTGCCGTGGGCAGCTCGACCATGACCGTTGATGGAATGAGTCAAGCCATTGATCCGGGAAGCACGACTGCTCCCGTAATACTGCGAGGGAGGACAATGGTCCCGATCAGTGCCATCATGAATGCCATCGGTGGGACCGCGGCCTGGAACGCGTCGAGTCGTACGGTCACTCTGAAGCTGGGCACGGACACAGTCGTGCTGACGATCGGTCAGCCGGCAGCTCTCGTCAATGGCAGGACCATACGCATCGATTCGCAGGATGCCAAGGTCGTGCCAGTGATCCAGAACGGGCGCACCATGGTGCCAGTGCGGTTTGTGAGTGAGTCTTTGGGGGCTACGGTCTCCTGGGATGCGCCAACCCGCAGGGTCACGCTTGCATTCCCGGCGTCGTAAGCAGGGAGCCCGCCCGTGAGTGGAATCCTTGCCGGAGTCGGCAGCATTCTCGGAACCGTTTGGGCCCAGTTTGCGACGTTGGTCCTGACGCTCGCAGCGGTGTTCGTGGGGATCGTGCTGCTTGTGCAGTGGAAGCGCCAGCGAGCACGCCTGGGACTTATATTTGGTCAGGCAGCCGATCCATCGTTCTATGCGCACATCGACACGCTGACTCGTGCTTTTGACCAGCAGACCGCGATGGAGAAAGAATTGCGGGCCGGGTTCGCGGAGCTCGAGCAGACCAGCCATGGCTTCTTTGATACGGTAGACGTCGAGCACTATGACGCCTTTGCAGGGCAGGCGGGCAAGTTCAGCTTCTCGCTGCTCATGTTGAATCGCCATGGGACGGGGATGATGCTCACGTCGCTCACCAATGCGCAGGGCAGCAAGCTCTATGCGAAGCGCATCGAGAGCGGAAAGAGCGACACCGCGCTGAGCCGCGAGGAGCAGGAGCTCCTGAGCCGCCACGTGCATTCCTGAACCAGGGGTTGCATTTTGCGCTGAGTGTCTATACTGTCAGAGTGGATACCAGTTCCGGGTAATGCTTGCCCGGGATGCCCCCGTTTGTTTAGTATTCTTAGAAAGCGAGGCGATGATGGCGACAAAAGCATCAGTCGAGAAGAAGAGCAAGCGCACAGGTTACTCAGTCGTGATCGTCCCACAATACGAAGGCCGCGCGCGTCAGTTCAAGGTTTCCCGCCTCGTGCTCTACAGTGTCATTACCGCATTTCTCCTCCTTGTCTCCGGCTTCGCCTATGTCGTCGCTGAGAACGCACACCTCAAAAATACTGTTGCCCAGTACAATGGCATGGGCCTTGATCAGGTCGTGCGCCTTCAGGCGACCCAGCTGGATGCAGCCAACGAAGCTATTGCCAGGAGCAACACGGAGCTGGCGGCGCTCAAGAAATATGTAGAGTACCTGGGGACTCTGGACGCCAAAGTGCGCAAGACGCTGGGCGTTGGTAGCAGCACAAAATCGTTGGCATCCATTCTCAAGTCAACGTCGACCCCGACGCTTTCGGTCAGCCGTGGCCTGGCAGCTGGTGCGGCACAGCTGGCTGCCTCGACTGCGCAGGTTCAGGCGGAGGCACAGGAGGCTGAGAAGAACCTCATTATCCTGCAGGATGCGGCGTCGAAGTACAACACCATGTTGGCACGGACACCGTCCATCTGGCCGCTGTACGGTCTGATTACCTCCACCTATGGCTGGCGCATCAACCCGTTTGGGGGCATTGGTAGCGAGTTCCACGATGGTGTGGACATCGCAGCGCCATACGGAACAGCCATCCGTGCGACCGCCGATGGCAAAGTCGAACAGGCCGGTTGGAATGGCAGCTATGGCATCTCGGTGACGTTGTATCATCGGGACGGCATCGAGACACTGTACGGTCACATGAGCCGCACCATTGTGTCTGCCGGGCAGACGGTGAAAAAGGGTCAGGTCATCGGCTATGAGGGAGCGACGGGCCGTGCCACAGGTGCGCATTGCCACTACCAGGTCATGATCAATGGTACCGCGGTGAACCCGATGACCTATCTCAACTAGGTGCGAAGGAGACAGCCATGGCATTTGGACCTGCAAAGGCTTCAACCGAGAGCAAGACAGCGTCCGTTGTTGCATCCGATCTCGTTGTGAAGGGTGACATTGAGAACCAGGGCGACCTGCGCGTCGAGGGGCACCTGCATGGCAACGTCAGCGGCCGTGGAACGATCACAGTTGCGGAGCAGGGCGAGATCCATGGCAATGTCGAGGGGCGTCTCGTTGTGGTGATGGGGCGCGTCGAGGGCAATGTCACGGGGACCGAGAAGGTTGAGGTTCTCGAGAAGGCGACGGTCAAAGGCGATGTGACCAGTGCGCGCATTGCCGTCGAGGAGGGCGCGTCTGTTTCCGGCAAGTTCGACACGACGCCAAAAGAAGGGGCTGCAGCACTGAACCCGAAGAACTAGTCTCTCACGACATATGTACCATACAGCCGGCACCATTCACATGGTGCCGGTTTTGCATGTACGGGGCTCCTGTCCTGTGTCCCCTTCGCCCGGCAACGTCATCTCCGCATGCTCACACGTCATCCCCGAATGTTTGAGTCGGGGATCCACAGCAACGGACCCGGTGCTGGATTTCCACGACGTTGCTGTTGCACGTTTTTCTGTAGTGGTATACTCTACATCAGTCGAACGTCCGGCACGAGCGGCGAAGACCCGAAAGGATTCTGGTGGGAGGAGCGAATGGGCGAAGGCAAGCTGGCTGAGTTTCCGGCGCGTACGATGCTTGAAGTGCTGTTTACCAAGGAGCCAGGCGTTTTGCTATCGGTCACGACGAAGGCTGCGCGGTACAAGGTCGTCGTCGGTCGTGTGGGCATCAGCCATGCGAGTCGGGGGCAACTGCACGGCGAGGCGGCCCTGTTCCTCCTGCTGATGGAGACAGAGGGGACGTTCGAGATGGCTGCTGTGAGCTCGGATGAAGCACCCAACTGCCTGTTCGAGACGCTGGCGGACGTCGATGCCCGGTTCGCAGCATGGCGAAAACACGTATCCGATATGGACCTGCGCCTGCTGGACTCCGGCAACCTCTACTGGTGGCGCAGTAGGCTGAGCAAGGACGTGCAGCAGCTGCCAGCTGTGCAATACGAGATTGCGCAGTTGACAAGGGACCGCGCACAAACGATCGATTCACTGGCGTCGGTGCTGGAGAAGGATGTCTCGGAAATTGCGCGGGAACTGACGCTTATGATGCATCAGGAGCCCTTTGAGGTCGTGCCATTTGTGCGTCCGCCACGCCAGGCGACGTACCGTTGTGTCGTTGCCTCACGGGACCCCATCATGGCGAACACATTCTGGCAGCATGTGTGCGGTGGGGAGATGCCGCTGCAGTGGGACAGCCGGGAGCTCCTGTACCGCCGCACCGTCTCGCATCCTGGGTACGACCTTTCGATGGTGTTCATCATGCAGGTGCTGGACGATACCATGAGGGACATGGTGAGGCTGGCTGATGTCCTCATTTTCTTGCTGTCTGACCTTCCGTCCGATGAGGAGAAGTACCTGGCGGACCTGCGGGTGCTGAACCCACAAATGTCAGTGTTTTTCTGGGGTTCACCCAGACGTCGCTGGGTCCGCCACGTGGAGCAGTCGGTTCACTTCACGACGCCACTCGAGCGCGAGGATGTGTTGCAGTGCCTGGATGCCTTTCTGTAGCGGTGAAACTTGATATGGAAGTGATCTAACCAGTGCCCGGACGCTCCTGCAATCGTGTCCGGGCAGTTGATCTGGACCAGGGAACAATCCATGGCTTGACGTGGATGTACTGAATGGGTATGATTAGGTGAGGGTCCGGGACCGAGACGGTATACGTCCGGCCGAGACCGTGAGGCTGCTCTGTATGGATGAACTGAGAACGGGCAACCCGGCGCCTGAGAGGTGAGTTCTGTGGTGAGACGGCAGCAGGAACGACGTACCCTGAACCTGCAGAAGGCAACGATGCTTCTGGCGTGTCTTGTCATAGCATACCTCGTCTGGAGCACGATCTCTGCGCTGATATATCTGGGCAAGGCAGACCGGGAAGCGACGCGGACGTTCGAGCAGCTTCAGGCGGTAAGCGCGCAGACGCTCGAACAGCAGAAGGCCATGGAGTACCATGCGACCAAGGCGTACGTCGAAAAGGTCGCGCGCGAGGACATGCTCATGAGCAAGAAAGGCGATACCGTGATCCTGTTTCCAAAGGAACAGCCAGCACCAGAGCCCATTCCCTCTGAATCGGAGGGTCTCCCACGCGCACTGAGCCAATTCATCACGTGGGTCAAGGGATGGTTCTAGGCTTGTATTTTAGCAGGGGTGCTGTATGCTGTCTTACTGGAGCCTGCTTGTTCAGCAGAGCTATCCCCAACAGAGGTGAGTGAAGAGCTTAATGGCCGAAGAGCACCGTATCAAATTGACTGAAGGCGTTGTCGTCAAAATCGTCCCGTTCGGGGCATTTGTCAAGACAGATACAAATGAGGTGGGCTTGGTTCACATCTCAGAAATCAGCGACACGTATGTGAAAGATGTCAACCAATTCCTCAAGGAAGGGGACAAGGTCACAGTCCGTGTGATCGGCCGCAACAAGGATGGCAAGCTCAACCTGTCCATCAAGGCTGCCAAGGCAGCTGGTGCAGCCGAGACATCGCCGGATGCCCCTGCAGCAGCTGGAGAGGCCCCTTCTATCGCATCGTCAGCGCCAGCGCGGTCTGGCCCGCGCACCTCGTACAGTGCCCGGCCTTTTCGTGAAAAGCCCCAGCTGAGCCCCTTCGACATGATGATGAAGCGGTATCTGCAGGATTCACAGGAGTGGCAGGTCGACAAGAAGAAGCGGACAGAGCGTAAGCGCGGATAGCGCCTCGTTGGTCCTGACTTGACAGAGGCGGTCGCCTCTGCTACTATATTCGCAGTTTTCAGCGCCATCTGGCGGCGTAGCTCAGTTGGTTAGAGCATTCGGCTCATACCCGGAGTGTCGAGGGTTCGAATCCCCCCGCCGCCACCATGTCACCCCTGTGCGGTTTCACTGCAGACTACGCCTCAGAAGCACCCCCGCATGCAAGGAACTGCGCGGAGGGAGTGACGAAACACAAGAACTCTCCTCTGCGCGTCAGCGGCGCGGATGCACACTCAGCAATATTGTGTCTGCCATACCCCCGGGCTGCATTGTAACAAGATCACTGTAACACAATGGAACTCACCGAGTCCTTTTGTTCAAGGGAAGGCAGGGTTGTGTAACAAATGGAACCGTCCCGAAATGTTACAGTCCGGGACGGTTCTCTTTTCTACTTGCGTTCGGCTACGAGTTTCTCGAGGGGTTCGAGCCAGCGGGTGCGCATGAAGTCGAAGCCCTTCTGCCAGAAGACTTTGTCGCGCGGGTCGATACCGGCCAGGCCAAGGATCTCAGCGGGCGTCATGGAGCTGCCGGTCTCCAGGATGCGGTAATAGACGGGCTTGAACTTCTCGCCCTCTTCCAGGTACTTCTGGTACAGCGACAGGACGACAAGCTGAGCGAAGTTGTAGGCATAGACGTAGAAGGGCCACAGGAACATATGCTGGACGACGGCCCACTCCATGTCGTAGTGTTTCGGGATAATGACGGAATCCCCGAACATGCCCTTCAGCTCATCGTGATAGATGGAGCACAGCTCGTCGGTGGAGAGCTGGTGATCGGGAATCAGGGCGTGGGTGCGTACCTCAAATCGGTGGAACATATTCTGCCGGAAGGTCGTGGAAAAGGCTGACTCGAGCTTGGAGCAGTAGAGCGCAACCTTCTCCTCTGGGTCCTTCATGCTACCGAGCAGGTAGTCGGTGACGAGCATCTCGCCGAACACGGAAGCCACTTCGGCAAGAGGCAGGATCGGGTCACGGTTGACCGCGGTCTGCTTGGCCGAGAGGACACCGTGCATGCCATGCCCGAGCTCGTGCGCCATGGTTTCGACGTCGCGGCTGGTGCCGGTGAAGTTGAGCATGACCCATGGATGCGCTCCCGGCAGGTTGAATGTGCAGAATGCTCCGCCAGTTTTGTTTGGAAGCGTGCGTCCGTCAATCCAGTTCTTGTCGAAGAACTCCTGGATGATGTCGTGTGCCCTCTTGTCGAACTTGGCGTAGGCGTCCAGAACGATGGCCTTGGAGTCATTCCACGTATACCTGTGCGGCTTCGCGGTGATGGGTGCATAGATGTCGGCGAGCGACAGCTTGGTCCTGCCCAGCAAGTGCGCCTTCAGCGTATAGTAGCGTGCGACGATGCCGGCGTTGTCCCGGGTGACATCGGACAGTGTGTTCACGATGTCGGCATCCAGCTCGTTCTCAAGGTTGCGCATGTCCATGGGTTCATCCAAGTGACGCAGTTCGCACTCGATTTGGTGATCCTTGAGCAGCGTGTTGAAGACATTGGTGATCACCAGGCTGTTGTCGGCATACTTGGCGAAGTAGGTTTTCATCGCCCGTGCTCGTACCATTGGATCAGGATTCTCGCGCAGAGAGCGGATCTGCTCGCCATTCATGACCCGACGCTCGCCATCCACGGTAAGCGTGTACTTGAACGAACTCGTGAGCTCCTGGTAGATGCGCTGGATGGCCAGCTTGCCGGTGAGGTCGCGCTTGTTGATGAGCATTTCCTCCTTTTCGCTCAGGAGGTGTTCCCTGCGCTTGCGGAGGAAGGTCAGATAGTGGCGGTAGTTGTCCAGTGCCTTGTCGGCGATCAGGCGTGTGAAGACGGCCTCTTGCATCTGGCCGAGCTCGATGGGAAAGAAGACAAGTTCATTGGAAATGTCGCTGCCCAGCTCCTGTGCCTTCATCACGGCACTCTTGGCCTTCTCGTCCAGATTGTTCGTCGTGAGCGTCAGTTCCGCAAACTCGCCGATGCGGCCCACTGCGGAGATGATGCGCTCCTCTTCGACCAGGAACTTCTTGAGCTCGGCGGCGGTCACCTCGCCCGCTGCTACCTTGCCCCGGTAGGTAGCCGCAAGGGCTGCAGCGTCCTTGCGAACGGCCTCCATGTCCCGCGCGATGCGCGGATCATCAAGGCTGGCATACAGGGCGCTCAGGTCCCATACAACGTTCTCAGACCCCAGTTTTGCTGCTTTCATCGATTCCTCCCCACAAGTACAGTTATTCGGACACCTTATGATACCACACAACCGTCTTGCCTCAACGTCATCCAGCTGTCACTCCAACGCTGTTATCTCAGACTGTTACGGTTTGGAACCGTCCCGAAAGTGTTACAGTTTGGAACCGTCCCGAAAGTGCTACATTCAATATGAGGGCGCTGTTGTCGAGAGCACGGGCAGAAATCGTACAATGGCGGTCTGTGATATACTGAACTATCTGGTGTATGCCGGAGTTGAAGGGAGTAGTCATGTTGGAAAATGGTGCCGAGGTTGTGTCCACGAGGCGTGAAAATACGCCGCATCAGGCGGCGTTCTGGAAGGTCTCGGGCTCGTTTCTCTCGAAACTGCTTGGCTTTGTGCGTGACATCCTGATTGCCAAGATCTTCGGGGCGACGTACATCGTGGATGTCGCCCAGCTGGTCGAGAACGTGCTGTTGAATATCGTCACGTTCCTGACCTCGCCCATCTCGATCCCCCTTGTCCCGGAGCTGACACACGCCCGTCTGCAGAGCGAGCGGGACTACCGGAGCCTGCTGGGCTCGGTGTTCGGGATGTTTACCATTGCAGGACTGGTTCTGTTCACCGCCGTGGCTGCCTTCCCTCAGGTGTTTGTCACGCTGTTCAGCGGAGGGTTCAAGGGTGCCACTCTGGCGTACGCCGAATATACGTACCGGTGGATGGCAGCCCTGTCGATCATCATTGTCATTTCGTCAACGATCAAGACAGCGCTCGCAGTCAAGAAGGACTTTGTTCTCCTGTCGTTTGGCGACGCGCTGATGAACATCGTTGTCATCAGCGGGCTGCTGCTTGGGGCGCGGCAGATGGAGCTGCCCATTCTCAAGACGGGGGCTCAGCTGGCGTCTGCACTGGCGTTGTGGGTCTACTTCGCGATTCGCGAGAAGTGGGTTGTCCTGCCGCGCATCAGGCACTGGGACCCGCGCGTGAAGTCGCTGCTCAGGCAGGCCGCTCCTCTGTTCATTGGCTCAGCCACGGACATGCTGCTAACATTGATCGACCGGACGATGGCATCGTTCCTGCCGGAAGGGTCTATCGCGTCGCTTGGGTATGCCCAAAAAATCTTCCTGTTGCCGCTGGGCGTCTGGGCTGTGCAGATCGCAGAGTCATCGTATCCGTATATCGTCTCGGCATTCGCGGTGGGCAACATCAGCAACGGCTACCGCCTGGCGCGCGACGCCATTCAGCGCATCCTGTTCTTTATCCTGCCGGCGATGGCCGGGCTGCTCCTCCTCGCTCAGCCGATCGTGCGCATCATCTACCAGCGCGGGGCGTTCACCGAAGCCAATACGGCGGCCGTGGCGCGCGTGCTGCAGGGTTACATGGGCGTGCTAGTGTTCAGCTCGGTGCAATACATCGAGACAAGGCTCTTCTACGCGAGGCGCAATACGATGACTCCCATGTTCATCAGCATTGCCAGCCTGGGACTGAACGTAGGGCTCAACTACGTGTTCGGCTTTGCCTTGCACCTTGGTGCATATGGGCTTGCGATCGCCTCGTCTATCGCAGCTCTGGTGAGCATGACGCTGATGTATGTCGTCTATCGTCGGATGTATGGAGCGGTCGATTACATCCTTATTTTCCGGGACGTGCTGAAGATCGGCGCCGGAACCGTCGCCATGGTCGCAGTCCTCCTCGGTGCGCAGGCGCATGTTCACATTCTTCCACTCATCGCACTGGGATTCGTTTCCTACATGGTTGCCGAACTCCTTCTGCGGGAACGGGAAGCTCAGGGCTACCTGCGTCTCGGTCTTAGGCTGCTTGCGCGCCTTGGAACGAGAAGCTGACATGTCCGGGGGCGGCAATTTTGTGAGTTTGGTGATTCCTGTTACACTACTCTAGAGGGATGAGTGCTGAACTGTTGGTGTGCTCAGCGTGAACAGGATAAAGGGGGTTGAGATGGCACGACGGCCGCGAGCTGCTGAGCCAGAGGCACCCGTTGAGTCTGGTGCAGGTGACGACGGGCGTCATTGTGCAGCACTGAATGCGTACGGCAGCTACCTGTATGGCCAGGGCAGATGGGAGGAGGCACGTGATGTTTTTGCCAAAGCCCTGAAGGTTCTGCCTGATGATGCGTCGACGCGCAAGAACCTTGCCATCGCGCTCAGTGCCTCCGGCGCCAATGACGAGGCTCTGAAGCTGTTTGCTGACCTGACTGCTCAATTTCCTGATGACGCATCGTTGCACAACAGCTTTGGGCTGGCACTGCACCGGGCCGGCCGTCTGGAAGAGGCTGCAAGAGAGTTCTCGCGAGCAACCGAGCTTGCCCCGGCGGAGTACATCTATTGGCACCACAAGGGCACAAATGCGCTTGCGCAAGGCAGGACGTCCACGGCAATTGCAGCGCTGGCGCGTGCCGTTGCTCTCCCTGGTGCCGCGCCCGCCTGTTACTACAACCTGGCTGTGGCCTTGGGGTCTGCTGGCGAGACGGAGCGTGCCACGATGTTCCTGCAGAAGGCAATTGCACTGCGCGCGGACGACGTGGAGCTGCTCGTACGGGCAGCCAGCATGATGAAGAGCTGGGGGCGGCGCGTTGCCGCCGTTGATTGCCTGCGTGCGTTCGCTCAGTCAGGCAAGCGCAACGACAGGGTCGAAGACCTTCTCAGCGAGCTCACTGGCGAGACCTGATGGCGCAGCTGCTTCAGGATGAGGTGTGGGCCTGGTGCGGTGCCCATGGTCTGTTGACGTCGGGAAACCGCGTCGTCGTTGCCGTTTCCGGGGGGTCAGACTCTGTTGCCTTGCTGCATCTGTTGAGCCTTCTGCGTGAGACGTATGGCCTGGAGCTCGTGTGCGCGCATTTCAACCATCAGCTTCGCGGTGCGGAAAGCGATGCGGACGAGGCGTTTGTGCGGGCGCTGGCCAGCTCGCTAGGCGTCCCATATGAAACGGGGTCTGAGAATGTGCTGGCGTATGCCGAGAGCCATCACCTCAGCCGGGAAGAAGCGGCACGCGAGCTGCGACTGCGCTTTCTGCGGATGGTGGCCATCCAGAGGGGGGCGGACAGCATTGCCACTGCTCACACGCATGATGACCAGGTGGAGACTGTTCTGTTTCGGCTCTTCAAGGGGACGGGTCTGCGAGGCATGTCGGGCATTGCTCCGCGCTCAGGCATGTTCATTCGTCCTCTCCTTGCCTGGTCAAAGGAACAGCTTCGGTCCTGGCTTCAGGAGCGGGCAATCGTATGGCGAGAGGATTCATCGAACGCCGACATGCACTACGAACGAAACTTTATTCGTACGGCCGTAATCCCGCTGGTCGAGAGCCGGTTTCCTGCTGCGACGACATCAATCTCGCGTCTCGCGGACATGGCCCGGGCTTCGTGTGAGCTGTTCGAACGGCAGACAGAGCAGGTGACAGACAATATCCAGATCCTGGAGCCGGGCGACGGCAGTCATCCGGGGGCGCTGCGCCTGTCCAGGGCTGCGCTCGCAGGTCTTCCGGATCCGCTGCTGCAGTATGCATTGGAGGACGTGTTTGCGACAGCGGGCGTAGGTCCCAGCTTTGAGCGGATCACGCGAAGCACCCAGGCGATACGGGGAGGCAGGGTGGGCATGCACGTCACGCTCGATGACCGATTGACGCTGGAAGTGGGATACCAGCACGTGTACCTCCATGGAGCGGCCTTTGCCAGCCGCCGCCCGGAACCGCAGGAGGTTCTGGCATTGCCGGCCAGCGTGCAGTGGTTTCGCAGGCGCCTGACCTTTGAGGAGAAGATGGCTGCGGAGGTGCCTTCGGACTTGAGCGTACTCGGCCTCAATGAAGCATGGTTTGATCTGGACCGGTTGCATCTGCCCCTCACCATCCGTCACGCTCGCCCGGGAGACCGCATGCTGACATTCGGTGGGCACCAGCGTAAGCTGCAGGACATCTACACTGACGCCAAGGTGGACCGGGTGCTGCGATTCCGTCACCCTGTCGTTTGTGACGCGGATGGCATCATCTGGCTGCCCGGGCTCGCGCGTAGCGGGGTGGGGGCAGTGACAGGCGCATCGTGCCACTTGCTGCGTATTGTATACGATAGTTCACAGTGCTAAGTTGTGTCGACATGGGAGTAGGGTAGAATAACTGCATGGATATGAAAGACGATATACTTGAAGTTTTGGTCTCAACCGACGAAATTCAGAAACGGACCGCTGAGCTGGGCCAACAGATCGGACACGACTACCAGGGCAGGAATCCTTTGATGATCTGCATTTTGCGAGGTGCAGTCGTATTCCTTTCGGATCTCATGCGGGCAGTGCCCATCCATGTTACAGTGGATTTTATGGGTATCAGCAGCTACGGCGGCACCAACATGGACAGCACTGGTGTCATCAAGATCACGCGTGATGTTGACACGAACGTGGCGCACCGTGACGTGATCATTGTCGAGGATATTGTCGACACAGGCCTCACGATGAGGGCACTGGTCGATCTCCTGAATACCAGGGCCCCCCGCAGCGTCGAGATCTGCACGCTCCTCTCTAAGCCGCAGCGCCGCAAGGTGGACGTCGAGATCAAGTACTGCGGGTTCGAAGTGCCCAACAAGTTTGTCATCGGCTATGGGCTGGATTACGACGAGAATTATCGCAACCTTCCGTTTGTCGGCGTCCTGAAGCCTGAAGTATACGAGAAGAGAAAAGAGGAGAAGGGATAAGTGGCTAATCAGAAGAAGACTGGCAGCTCAAATCCGAATCTGCTGAAAGAGCTGATTGGATGGGCTCTGCTTTTTGTGATCATGTGGGGTGCCTGGGCGATGTTCAAGCCACCGGTCAGCCAGCCCATACAACTCAGCTATACCGATTTCGTCACCAGGGTTCAGGCCGGCGACGTGAAGGACGTCACCTTCGAAATCTCGGACGCCATCCAGGTCGGTACAGGAACGCTGAAGGATGGAACCAAGTTCACCACGATCGCGCCGCTGTACGATGCCAGCTTGTATCCACTGCTTGTCGAAAAGGGCGTCGTGGGGGATTTCAGCAATCCACAACGGAGCGTATGGTTGACGCTGCTGCTCAACATTGGCTCATACGTTCTCCTGATCGGCGTCTTCTTTTTCATGATGCAGCGCATGCAGGGCGGACAGAACAATCAGGTATTCGGGTTTGGTAAGAGCAGGGCCAAGCTATTCATGGACAATCGGCCACGCGTGACGTTCAAAGACGTTGCAGGACTGGATGAGGCGAAGGAAGAGACGGGCGAACTCATTGAGTACCTCAAGAATCCGAAGAAATTCACGACGATGGGCGCTACGATTCCCAAGGGTGCTCTGCTCGTCGGACCTCCCGGCTGCGGAAAGACACTGCTTGCGCGTGCCATCTCCGGGGAAGCCAAGGTGCCATTCTTCAATGTTTCCGGATCGGAGTTCGTCGAGATGTTTGTGGGCGTGGGTGCCAGCCGGGTGCGCGACCTGTTCACTCAGGCAAAGCAGTACGCTCCTTGCATCGTGTTCATCGATGAAATCGATGCTGTTGGACGCCATCGCGGTGCAGGGATTGGAGGCGGCAATGACGAGCGCGAACAGACGCTGAACCAATTGCTGGTCGAGATGGACGGCTTCGATGCAAACAAGGGCATTATCATCCTTGCTGCCACTAACCGGCCAGACGTGCTGGATCCTGCACTACTGCGTCCTGGCCGCTTTGACCGCCGGGTTGTCATCGATCTTCCCGATGCCAAAGGGCGTGAGGAGATCCTCAAGGTACATGCTGCGGGCAAGCCGTTTGCAGCCAATGTTTCGTTTTCTACCATTGCCAAGGAAACGGCTGGATTCACTGGAGCCGACTTGGAGAACCTGCTGAATGAGAGTGCGCTACTCGCTGTCCGTAGGAGCAAAACAGAAATCACGATGGACGAGGTGGAGGAAGCGATTGACAAGGTCATCGCTGGACCCCAGAAGAAATCACGGGTCATCAGCGAGGACGAACGGCGGCGCATTGCCTTCCATGAGTCGGGACACGCCGTCGTGGGCAAGGCTCTCGCTGCGCGCGAAGAGGTCCATCGCATCAGCATCGTTTCACGTGGCATGGCGCTTGGATACACACTGCAGCTGCCCACCGAGGACCGCTACATGCGTACAAGCGAGGAGCTGCTCAGGGAAGTCGCAGGGCTGCTTGGTGGCAGTGCCTCAGAAAAGCTTTTCCTCGGCAGCATCTCGACAGGCCCGTCGAATGACCTTGAGCGGGCGACCGATGTTGTCCACCGGATGATCCGCGCCTATGGTATGAGCGACAAGCTTGGGCCCCTCACATATGGCAAGAGCAGCGATCTTGTGTTCTTGGGGAAGGAGCTCAGCGAAGAGCGCAACTACAGCGAGGAGACTGCTCAGGCTATTGATGCCGAGGCAAGGCGGCTCGTGGAAGAGCAGTATCAGCGCGCAACCGAGATTCTCGAGATGAACCGTGCCGTTGTGGAGAACTTGGTGAAGGTCCTGCTGGAGAAGGAAACGCTGCAAGGTCCCGAGCTCGAAGAGGTACTGAAGGGTGTCATCGACCTTACTGCAAGCACAGTACAGATTCAGCCGCCAGCAGCCTCGTCTGGTGCGCCGGTCAGTCCTCAGCCAGCCTTGTAGTCCGGCAACAGCGCAAGGGACATGCAAAACCCCCAGCCACCCGGCTGGGGGTTTTGCCATAGTGCAGTGACGAAGAGCCTTAAGCGCGATCAGCGGTGCCAAACAGGAGGATCTTTTCACGAACGCCTTGCCTGATGGCTTCAATCTGAGGCTTGGCAAGGTCTCGGAAGCCAATGGCGCCGGGATTCTGCTCAAACATGGCCTTGACGGCAAGAGCCGCCTTTTTCTGCAGGAAGGTGGCAATGTTGATCTTGGTAACGCCGAGCTGGATCACTTGACGGACATCCTCGTCCACTGCGCCGGACGCTCCGTGCATGACAAGCGGGACGGTGGGCATCGCCTCGTGGAGCCTGCGGCAGAGGTCGATGTCGAGATGTGCTGCCTGGACGGCCATGGCATGGACGGTTCCAATTGACACGGCCAGTGCATCGACGCCGGTATCATGGTCAAAGCGCACCGCCTCGTCAACGGCGGTGTAATGCAGATCGTCCGCTTCTGTGCTTGCGCCATCCTCGGACTTGCCGACCTTGCCAATCTCGGCTTCGACGGCTACGCCAACGTGGTGGGCTGCCTCTACGACCTGACGGGTGATGGCGACATTCTCGGCATATGGCAGCGACGAACCGTCAAACATCACGGAGCTGAACCCCGCGCGCAGGCCTTCGATGCAGCGCAGAAAGCTCTTGCCATGGTCAAGGTGCACGACGACAGGGATGGGCGCCTTGGCAGCGTAGTGGCGGGCAATCATGCTGAGTTCTTCCAGCCCTGCAAAGTCGGAGCTGCCCTGCGAGATCTGAAGGATGACGGGAGCCTTCATCTCAACTGAAGTTTCAACGACTGCTTTTGCGTACTCCAGGTTGTGGATGTTGTACGCGCCAACGGCATAGTGATTTATGAGTGCGTCCTGCGTGACTTCTTTCAGTGTGACAAGCATGATATCACCTCCAAGTGACTAACCAGCCTTGATAAAGGTTCCATAGCCAGGACCCGCGGGGAACACCGCAGAGCTATCATAGACCTTGGCGCCACGAACATATGTCTGGCGGACTGCTCCACGCAGCTTCCACCCCTCGAATGGTGTGTACTTGTTCTTGGCGAACAGGTCCTGGGCATGCACGGTCCAGTCCGCGTTCAGGTCGATACAGGCAAAATCGGCATCCGAGCCGACAGCGAGGATGCCCTTGCGGGGAAATAGCCCCAGACGCTTCGCGGGATTCGTGCTCAGGATCTCGCCAAGCCGGTACAGGTTCATGCCTCGGACGTTGCACGCTTCCTGCAATATGAGCGGCACGCGAAGCTGAACGCCAGGCATACCGGCATAGGCTTTCCAGATGTTGTCCATGACCTTCTCAAGCGGATAGATGCCAGCGGCATGGTCGGTTGTGACGTAGTCCACGGTGCCGTCCAGCAGGCCAGCCCACAGAACTTCATTGTCGTAGCGATCGCGGAGGGGCGGAGTGCACTTGGCAACGCTGCCCAGGCGTACAAAGTCCTCACGATTGAGCAGCAGGTAGTGCGGGCAGGTCTCGGCCGTGGCATCGATGCCCTGGCCCTTGGCCTGACGGACCAGATCAACACCAGCCGAGGTCGACATATGGACGATGTGCACGCGTGTCTGCTCGCGCCGGGCCAGAGCAAGGACAGTGGAGATGGCCAGGGGCTCGGCATCATAGGTGCGGCCATCCTTGTAGGCCAGCGGGTCAGTGCGGCCCTCGCGGATGATCTTCTCGGTGTAGTATGTGGCCAGGAAGTAGTCTTCGGCGTGTACTGCCACCAACATGTTGAAGTCGCGGGCTGCCTCGAAGAGCATGACCATCTGGCGTGTGTCGAGACGCGGGTAGGTCTGCATGCCCGAGATCGTATAGGCCTTGATGCCGACGACACCCAGTTCCTTGAGTTCCGGCAGCAGCCGTCGGTAGGCCCCACTGTCGATGAACGTTGGGGTTGTGCCGCCCCAGAATGCGAAATCGACATATGCCTTCGGCGCGACAGCTCTCAGCTTGATCCGGAAATTGTCGGCTGTCGTGACGGGAGGCAGGGACGTGCATGGCATGTCGACGATCGTGGTAACGCCGCCTGCGGCTGCTTGCATGGTACCTGTCGCAAAATCCTCACGCTCCGTGAAGCCGGGATCATCGAAATGGACATGCCCGTCAACCCCGCCGGGCATGACGAACAAACCATGCAAGTCACTGGCGATGATGCCCTGTGGTGTCCGCTGGCCTCCTGCGGGAAGGAACTTCTCGATGATCCCGTCAGTAACCAGGATGTCCACGGCCAGGAGCGAGCCGTCGGGCCCAGCGATTTGAGCGTTTTGAAAGAGCTGCTGCATGAAAAGCCTCCCTAGACGAACAGACTGATTACTTTGAACTTGTCGACGTCAATCAGGCCGAAGTCCGTGACCTTGAGCTTTGGGATGACAGGAAGAGCCATAAATGCCATGGTCATGAAGGGATCAGCCAGCGGACAACCGGTCTCGGCCTGCATAATCCTGCCCAGTTCGTCCAGGCGGGCAGCAACCTCTGGAACAGACAGATCGGACATGAGGCCTCCGTAGGGCAGGGCAAGCGACCCGGCAACCCTGCCGCCGCATGTGACCGCGAGACCGCCGCCAATGAAGGCGACCTGTTGAACTGCCAGCAGCATGTCGCGATCTGTTACCCCACAGACGATGATGTTGTGGGAGTCATGGGCGATGGATGAGGCCATCGCTCCCTGCGCGATGTGAAAGCCGCTGATGAACGCAACACCAACGTGTCCGGTAGCATGATGACGTTCGAAGACTGCCACCTTCAGCACGTCCCGGTCGGTGTCGGAGATGACATTGCCGTACGCGTCCACCTTCGGGGCGACGCGGCGCTCACCCGTGACGACCTGTCCCGGGATGAGCTCGATCACGCGCAGCTGCTTGCCGGGGGAGGCAGGTACCTGTAGGTTTTCATAGGTAGGCGTGGCAATATTGACGCTGTTCTTGATGCCGTAGGTTCGCGCAGGGTGTCCGTCAGCGTCGCCCAGCCAGACGCCATCGCTGGAGACGAGTTTGCCCTTCGCGTAGGTGGACGATGGCTGCACGTGCTTGGGATCTGGGAACAGGATGAAGTCGGCCCAGTACCCCGGTGCAATGGCACCCTTGCGTGGCAGATTGTAGTGAGTGGCGGCGTTCAGAGCACCAAGGCGCACAGCGGTCGGGAGGTCGATCCCAGCATCCAGCAGGAGATTGACGGCATAGTTGATATGTCCTTCCGCAAGTAGATCCGATGGATGCCGGTCGTCGGTCGCCAGCATGATGCGGTGCATGTTCTCGCGGGTGATCAGGGGGACCAATGCCTTGACGTCCCGCGTCACCGAGCCTTCGCGCATCATGATCCACATGCCGCGGGCCAATTTCTCGCGTGCCTCGTCCGCCGTCGTGCATTCGTGATCGGTCGAAATGCCCGTCGCGATGTAGGCCTCCAGGTCCGGTCCCGTGACAAACGGCGCATGCCCGTCGATCAGCTGCTCATCGAAGGCAGCCAGCTTGGACAGGACAGCAGGATCCTTGAACAGAATGCCAGGGTAGTTCATGAACTCGGCCAGGCCCAGGACCCTTGGGTTGCGGCGCAGTTCCATCAAGCGCTCCGCATCGAGCGTCTCGCCGTTTGTCTCGAGATGCGTCGCAGGTACACATGACGGAAGCATAAAGTAGAAATCCAGCGGAGAGGTGCGCGTAGCATCCAGCATGAAGCGAATGCCGCGCGCTCCCGCGACGTTCGCAATTTCATGAGGATCTGCGATCACGGTGCCCGTGCCACACGCGAGCGCGACCTTGGCAAATTCGGCCGGCACGACCATGGTACTTTCGATGTGCATGTGGCCATCGATGAAGCTTGGCGCAGCGTACAATCCCCTGCCGTCTACCACAGTCGCACCGTCATATCGGCCTATCCCTGCAATCTGGCTGCCTGCCAGCGCAATGTCAACATCGTCCTCGATGCAGCCGTCGAAGACATTCACCAGATGTACATGCTTCACCACTACGTCTGCGGGTGAGCGGCCGGCGGCAATGTCGATCAGGCGGGTGAGGCGTTCCTGAACTGTCTGGATCTTGTTGTTCATGGATTGGCGCTCACGCTCGTTCGAGAAGACTTACCAAGTCAGCATTTGTCTGTTCGACCAGGGCTGCCTCGTCATAGCGTGTGACGTGACCTTCTTGATAGACGATCTGCCCGTTGATGATAGTGGCGGCGATGTTGCTGGCAGAGGCCTGGTAGACCAGCCGGCTATAGGCGTTGGTATGGGCCGAAGGCTGGCTAAACACGTCTGGAGCGGAGTTCACGAGGACGATGTCCGCCCGTTTGCCAGGCTCCAGCGTGCCCAGTTCCTCATCCAGTCCCAGAGCCCTTGCTGCGTCAATGGTTACCATCGAAAGAACCTGCTCAGGGGTCATCACCTGGGGGCCGTATTGAGGGCGGAATGCCATCGCCAGGATGGATAGTTCGCGGATGGCGTCCATCCTGCCTCCATACACTGGGCTCTCAAACCCGGGAAGCACCGGCGTTCCATTGCGGACAAATTCCGGGAGACGCGAGAGCGGTCTGCCAAGCTTGAGATCAGCAGAAACATTGGCCACAACGCGCGCTCCGGATTTGCGGATGATGTTCTGTTCAAGGCTCGACGTCTGGGTCGGATTCACGAGGAAGGTATGCTCGCCCAGCACTCCCAACGCCTCCAGGGAGGCGATTTCCTGAGGGCCGCCCTCGCGTCGCAGGCGTTCGAGTTGGCTCTTATCCGTAGTCAGCGCGATCTTGAGAGGATAGCCGTTGGCGTCAGCGAAAGCCTTGGCGTGGGTGAGGCACTCGTCAGAGCAGAATAAAGGATTTGTGACATTGACCGCGTAGCGCAGCAGGCCATCCTGGCTATTCGATGTAATGTCACGTGCGAGCTCCTGCATGTCAGACACTTGATCTCTGAATGATACCCGGAGACTGTCGGGCCAATCTGGTGTGCGGTCGGCAAGGAGCCGCCCGCCGATAAGGCTGAATCCGAGGATTCTTGCTGCCTCGAAGATCTGATCAGTGTACTGCATCGATCCGCCCTCGAACAGCGTAGTGACACCGCCGCGGATCGCCTGGCATATGCCCAGCTCTGCGGAGCGGCGTACCTGGTCAGCCGACAGATTCGCGACCAGCCTGAGGGCGATTTTCTCCCGCTCGGTATCATCCAGGATCTGATCGGTCTGTCCCCTGAGTGTGCTGAAACCGAGGCGCGCATGCCCAAAGATGAAGCCTGGAACCACAAACATACCAGAGGCATCGATGGTGAGGTCGGCACGTTGGCCACGTCCGATGATACTGTCGATGGCCTTGATACGACCGTCCACGACGAGCAGGTCAGCCTTGATAGGCTGACGGTCGCCAGCCATGGTCAGCAGCGTCCCGTTCCTTATGAGTAGCTTTTTCATAATAGTTGTGCTGTTTATTGTACTCTGCGTGGCATTCTTTGTCAAAGCTAGCCTGTCCGTCTGCCACGCCTCGAGGATGTTTTCTTACTACGGGGTGCTTGTCTTGAGCTGGTATATCGGAGAAACCGCGCCTGCACGATGCCGAGGCCTCATCGCAAGGCACGAGGATCGATCTGGTTCAGCTAATGCAGCAGCCGTGTGTTTGCCTGATTACAGACCTCGGAGCCTTGCAGCAATCGGTGGAGGGGAGTCATTGAAGTACGATACTTCTTCTGGACCCTGCTCCTTGTCCGGATCTTCTCTTGAAGAGCCATGGCAGCCTGCATAGGGAGGATTGTACCCCGTGGTGGCACAGAACTCCTGCAGTATGATCCCTTTCTCCTTTTTCCGGGCACGGAGGTAGCGAAGAGCAATCTCTTTCCCGGCATGCTGTTTCTCCTGCATTGATGTGACACTGCTCCTGTCCCTCCTGCTTACACAAGGATGTCAGCAAGCATGGCGCGTCCCTCGAACTGCTGAACTGCTGACTTCCGAAATGTCACGATAGGGAGTGGAAAACGCCCCATGGTGTCGAACACTTCATGTCTACTTAGCAGAGAGAAACTGAATGAATGGAGAGTACTGACGCGTACCCGGTC
>JAJFTL010000057.1 GCA_021373025.1 bacterium | reverse complement strand
GCTGTCAAGACGAAGAGTGAGAAGAAACGCACCAGTCGGGCACAGCCCATCACACTTTGAACGTGCCCCGAGCCGAAAAACCGCACCATATAGTGAACTTGAGTTTCTGTCAAGTCCCTTTACCTCCTCTTCACAATGCTTGACGCACCTGCCCGTCCCCCTAAAATGGATGGAGAGCAGTTGGGGGTGGTACGGACGGAGTATCCTGCCCAGAACAAGTCAAGGCCATCGACGATATTTGGGGGCGACGCATGCGATATGTAATCAAGCGCACGGGCGAGAAGGTGGAGTTCGATCCGATGAAGATTCGTTCGGCCGTCGCCAAGGCGGGCAGAGCCACCAAGGAATTCGACGAAGCTGAGTCCGATCGCCTCACGCGGATCATTGTCGCTCAGATCCCGGACGATATCGCTACGGTCGAACAGATTCAGGACCTGGTCGAGCAGACGCTCATGGAGTCTCGGCATCACAAGACTGCAAAAGCGTACATTCTCTACCGGGAACAACACCGAAAGCTGCGCGACCTTAAGTCACTTCTTGATCCACGCGAGACCATCCAGAAGTACTTGGAGAAGCTTGACTGGCGAGTGAACGAGAACTCCAACACCAGCTATTCTCTTCAGGGGCTCAATATGCACCTCGCGACCAGCGTCGTCAGCCGGTACTGGCTCAACGAGGTGTACCCCCCGGAAGTCCGCAATGCGCATGTGAGTGGCGAACTCTATATTCATGACCTGGGGTATCTAGCCGCTTACTGCGTCGGCTGGGATCTTAAGGATCTTCTTCTAAGGGGCCTTGGTGGCGTATATGGTAAAGTCGAAAGCAAACCCGCCAAACACTTTCGCTCAGCCCTTGGACAAATGGTCAACTTCATCTTTACGATGCAGGGCGAAGCAGCAGGAGCCCAGGCATTCAGTTCCGTCGACACGTACCTCGCTCCGTTCATCCGCAATGACCATCTGCGCTACGACGAGGTGAAGCAGGCTGTGCAGGAATTTGTGTTCAACATGAACGTTCCCACACGCTCGGGCTTCCAGTCTCCATTTAGCAACATTACACTGGACTTGAAGCCACATGGAGCCACGGCAGGCGAACAGGCAGTCATCGGGGGCGAGCCAATACAGGAGACCTATGCGGACTTCCAGCTCGAGATGGACATGTTCAACAGGGCATTCGCTGAAGTCATGCTGGCGGGCGATGCGAAAGGTCGTGTCTTCTCGTTTCCCATTCCGACATATAACATAACAAAGGACTTTGACTGGAACAACCCGGTCTACGATCCCATCTTTGAGATGACTGCCAAGTTCGGGATCCCTTATTGGAGCAATTTCGTGAATAGTGACATGAGTCCGGATGACACACGGTCCATGTGCTGTCGCTTGAGACTTGATACGCGCGAATTGCAGAAGAGAGGGGGTGGACTGTTTGCAGCAAACCCGCTCACGGGCTCGATTGGGGTAGTGACCATCGACCTTCCACGCATTGGCTATCTCTCCCACAGCAAAGGCGAATTGCTGGATCGCCTGTCTCACGTCATGGATGTTGCCCGTACATCACTCGAGATCAAGCGCAAGATCATCGAGAATCTTACGGCGGCGGGTCTCTACCCATATTCGCGTCACTACCTTGATGCTGTCAAGGAACGCAACGGAACGTATTGGGCTAACCATTTCAACACGATTGGCATCAATGGCATGAATGAGTTGCTGCTCAACTTTGCAGGCGTCACGGTCGCCGAGACTGAGGGGCAGCAGCTTGCTCTTGAGATCATGGACTTCATGCTTGGCAGGCTGGAACAATTTCAGCACGAAAGTGGACAGCTTTACAATCTCGAGGCAAGTCCGGCTGAATCAGCGACCTATGTGCTGGCCAAGCAGGACAAGGCACTGTACCCCGACATCATCGTTGCAAATGAGGGAGCTTTCAGAGATGGCGCCGATCCATATTACACCAATTCCACTCAATTGCCTGTGGCCTATACAACGGACCCCTTCGAGGCACTTGACCTGCAGGATCCCATCCAGACCAAGTACACAGGGGGCACGGTCCTCCATCTGTTCTTGGGCGAACGGCTTGAAAGCGCAGACCAGGCAAAACAGCTTGTTCGCGCCGTAACAAGCAGCTATCGGCTTCCCTACTTCACCCTTACGCCAACATTCTCTATCTGTCCCAAGCATGGATACATCGCTGGCAACCATCCATTCTGTCCAGTGTGCGATGACGAACTCATTGCTGAAGCGCAGAAGTCCGCTGCTCGTCCTGTCTCAGAGGATATCCCGTTCGCGGCTCATCCTGAACGGTAAGAGGTGCTCATCGTATGAGTGGATTCCGCCGACGTTCGACGAAGAAAGTCTTCATCCTGGCAGCTGCAGTGGTCGTTGTCGCTATCAGCGCCTTTCTTGTGGTGCACCAGCTGAATTCGAGGGACACGTCCCAGGTCCCGGGCACGGGAACGTCGACAAAGCCATCCAAGAATGATGTAGGCATTTATCTTGACAAGGGCGACCTCTGGCAATGGGTCAACGGACGCAAGACCCAAATGACCAAGCTGGGCACGGTGTCCGCGTTTGACTGGCATCCAGCTGGTGGTGAGATTGTCTATGTGACCAATGAGGCCGACGGCTCGTTCAAACTGGTCGACCGTAAGCTTGCCTCCAAGCAGGAGCTTGTTATTCAACAGGGCACGGCAGAAATACGGCCGAAGGTGCTCTGCACTCCAAACAGCGTTCTGCTGGTGCAAGCTTCGCCGACCACTGTTGCACGGCTGATCCAACTCACCGTGATTTCGATGGGCTATGATGGAACAGTCGACGGTTCCTTCTGGACACAGGTTCCGGTGACCAAAGATCAGTTTGACCGGACCACGTGGCTGATTCTGGATGGGTCAACCCCCCTGCTTGTATCGCCCGGTGGTATCTGGACGATTGGCACGTCAAGCCTCGGCTTTGATACGGCTCATACCTTTCTCAGTGCTTCGGGTGTCACCTTTGGTGATGGCACCTTTGTTGGCATCATGCAGGACACAAAAGGCGCATTTCTTGGCCTCAAGACAAAGGATGGCAACATCACAAGCATAACTCCCCCACCAACCTCGGGCAGTATCCTTCAGCCCTTCGTACGCGGGGCTTCACGCACCACGGACCTCAAGACCATCGTCTATGAGCTGGGTATCTATGGTTCTGGAACAGGCGCCGATGGCAAGAGTGCACCGCTGACCTACGAAACGTGGCAATACGTTCAAGGCTCCAAGAAGCCCAAACTTATCGTGAAGGGAAATTCGCCTTCCATGTTCTCCTATCAATTTACAGGAGGCAGCGCCCCGGTCACTGCTGGCAAACAATCCGCTCCAACGCTGACAACTGAAACCGGAGTCATGTTCCGCGACCAGCCAATTACCATTGGCAGTACTGTCCTTGAAGTGGCTGCACCGACTGAGAAACGGACAGCTCTCGCATTGGGTCAGGGTTGGATTCAGGCAAAGGGGCTTGGACAGGCGAAAGGAAAAGCGGGCTGGATCTATGGTGCTTATGCACAGATAACTCGTGGAACCTCAACCTATCTGCCATTTGCCAGGGTAAGCGCGCCCGCGGCAGTAAAGGTCTACCTGGATGAAGGTCTGACCCAGCCTGCCACGACAGGTCTCGTAAAGGGAGACAACGTCGTAGCAATGAGCATGACGGCTGACAAGCGTGCTATTCAGGTCCTTCTGCCATCTGGGACTTCGGCATTTGTGGCAACAGGAAGTGTCACTGTATCTCATTAACATCTTGTGGTATAATTCGCTTATGAAGAGGAGGTGATATGTGAAAGAACTGGAGAATGGAGACCTGCTTCTGGACAATGGAACGGTTATACCCGCGTGCCGGCGCACGAAAACCGAAGTGTATAGCCGTGTCGTTGGCTATCTGAGGCCTGTGTCGCAGTGGAACAAAGGGAAAAAAGCCGAGTGGGCTGACAGACGAACATTTGAGGTCAAGACCGAACACAACACAGCACAATGATGCTCATACAGAAAACGCTTCTGGCTGCTTGATTTCGGCAGAATTACCAGAAGCGTTTGTTATGCTCCCATCGGATATTTCGATTGTCGAGGCACATCTCTATGATACTTGCTCACTACGAGCCACTATCGCTTAATGACTTTCCGAGAAGGTTGGCCACCACAGTATTTACCGTCGGGTGCAACTTTGCATGCCCATACTGCCATAACCCCGAACTGGTCAACGTAACGATCGATACGCCGAGGCTGGCGGAGGAGTCTTTTTTCGCTTTTCTGGAACGGCGCAGAGACAAGCTCAGCGGTGTCTGTATTACAGGAGGTGAACCGACGCTGCAGGCAGACCTGCCCCGATTCATTGACCGCATTCGCAGTCTTGGCTTTGCAGTGAAATTGGACACCAACGGATCCAATCCTGATATGCTCCGATTCCTGCTGGAACAAGGCTCTGTTGCTTATGTTGCCATGGATGTGAAGGCACCGCCATCTCGCTATGGCGAGGTGACACGAAATGCGGAAGCGCTCCGCCTTGTCAAGACATCCATACAGCTGCTGGCAGATTTCAACGTTGCCAGCGAGTTTCGGACGACAGTCCTCCCCCTGCTCTTCAACGAAGCTGACATCGAGGGAATTGTTGCGATGCTGCCTTCAAATTCACACTATGTCATTCAGAATTTCGTTCCCACAAAAACGCTTGACCAAAAGTTTCTACAGGCCAGAGGATTTGACATTCAAGACCTTGAGGCCCTTGCACAAAACCTGCGTCGTCTCTATCCTGCAATCTCTATCAGTACCCGAGGGGGCATCTAACCCTGGCCGACGAGACCACGTGCTCAGTCGCAGGCCTTTTCTGCGGTGTCAATGACCGCTTCGTACACCATCTCGGAAATCCCGCCTATCAGGCGCTTTGCCTGAAGTGCTCGGTCAAACCCTGACGCAAAGACACACAACGAATAAGTGATGGCTGGGGAAACAGTGATCAGTTCTGCATCAAGCAGAGAACCGGGCATACCTCCTGTTTTTCCTGCCAGCACCGCGCTGCCGGGCAGCGACCAGGCAATCAAGTCCTTGAGCTGATTCATGCGCAGATACCTCAGAATCCGATCACTCGCCGCTGCCGATATCATACGATGGGCATGGATTCTGGCGAGCATATCTGCTGTCTCAAGCGCAGTTACGCTGTTGTCAATGCCCTGGGCAAGCTTCTCCCGATCCATCATCTGTCGCCGAATCGTGGTCGTCAAATAGCCAAGACTGCGCAAGATCTCGTTCGCCCTCGCCATCTGCAGCACTTCCAGAAGTTGGTTGCAGGCCATGTTGTCAGATATTCCCATCATCATGACGCAAAGATCCTGAATGGTCCACGACCGGGCATGGTCGAGAAACTCGAGAAGACCCGTGCCGTGAGGCGCTGGAACGGTGAGAACAATGGGCTGATCCCACGCCAATTCGCCGACTTCGACGAGCTGGGCAACACAGAGAAGAATGGGAAGCTTGATGATGGACGCTGCACCGAACGAAAGATTCGCATCCTGCGAGAAAATGAGGCAGTGATCATCTCCACTGAGGAGTTCGGCGTGTACGGCACAGGGAAATGCAGCCGTCGCAAGAAGTTCCTTCAGCGCGTTCTGGAGAGAATGATAGGTGGAACCTTGTGTCATCAACGTCCCGACGTCAAGAACATCTCGGACAGTTCGGCATCCCTGCCGGCCTGGTCGCGATACTCACGGCGCACCAGCTTCCCAACGGTTGTCAGAACCTCATAGCTGATACTCTGTGCCAGTGAACCAAGGTCTCCCGCTGTGATACGCTGATTCGCTGTCTCACCCATAAGAATCACCTCATCACCCACCTTGGCATCTGGAATATCGGACAGGTCGATCGTCGTCTGATCCATGCCTATCCGTCCTATCACAGGTGCCCTCTTGCCGTGGATGAGAACAGAAGCCTTGTTGGACAACATGCGCGAATACCCATCGGCGTAGCCAACGGGTAAAATGCCCACGACCGTCGTTTTGTACGTCAGGTAGCTGCGCCCATAACCGATGCCATATCCCGCAGGCACTTGCTTCAGTGACACAATTCGCGTCTTCATCGACATTGCGGGGCGCAGTCCATTAATGGGAACACCTTCAATGGGTGAAAGGCCATACAGCAGCAATCCGGGGCGAACCGCGTCCAGCATGGCGGTTTTCATCGTGAGAATGCCTGCTGAGTTGGAAAAATGTGCAATCGCGGGGCGGATTCCTTCGACAGCAGACTGGTGCAGAAGCTTTTCAAATCGTCGCAGCTGCATGGACGAATAGGATTCATCGGAATCGGCACAAGAAAAGTGCGAATAGATGCCCTCCACATTGAGACCCCTCAAGCCGTTGAGGTGATGCAGTACTTCCAGAGCGCTCTCGGCAAGGACCCCAGCCCTTCCCATACCCGTGTCCACCTTGAGGTGCACAGTCAGCCCCTTGCCCGAGGCAGCTTCAATCAATTCATGTGCTACATCTTCGTGTGGAATGGTCAGCGTGATATTCTGAGCAATTGCCTCAGGGACTCCCATAACAGGAACAGAACCAAAGACGAGCATTCGACCCTTGATACCGGCTTCCCGGAGTTCAAGGGCCTCGTCCAGCGTGGCAAGAGCAAACCATTGAGCACCCTCCTCCTGGAGCACGCGTGCGACAGCAACGCTGCCATGTCCGTAGGCATCATCCTTGACGACACACAGGATCTTGGTTGTTGACGGTACCAGTCCGCGCACGACCTGATAATTGTCTCGTATCCGCCCTAGGTCAATCTCAACCCACGTCGGACGTCCAAATTGCCCGGTCTTGATTCCGCTGTCGTTCTTCATGAGAAAACCATAGCACGTTTCAATGACCGTTCAACAGCGAACTGTGCCGTTAAGACGCTGTAGCATGGACCCGTTGGCGCGCATTTGGCATGAACTCGGACATCAGCATTGACACACGTTGGATATTCCATGTAGTGGCGATGTAATCGGTAACGTTGGTATCGGTTACATGCCTACCTTCCGAAACAGACGGAACCGCAGTCGCGCTTCGGGCTGTTTTCTGTTGTTTCGTGCCTCTTCTACCAGTACCTGACGGGCTGATAATCCACGGTAGATTGGTACAGCGAAGGCAACTTCGTGTCTCCCGCTGCACTCCGCAGTGCCTCTTCCATCGCAGCCGGGAAAAAGCGCTCAGAACTGTAATGATCGACAATGGCGACGCATCCGCCTTGTTGAGACACGTCGAGCGCCGCGTGGTACGTCAGGTCACCCGTGATGAGCACATGGGCTCCTGCTGCGCTTGCAGCTGTTACAAGAGATGATCCAGCTCCTGAACAAAAAGCAACACGTTCGATGGTTTGTGGAAATGTCCCCGCCACCGGCAAGACCGTGAGACCAAAAAAGGACTTGATGAAGGACGTAAACTCCTGGGGATCCATGACATGCGGTAGTCTGCCCACATGCCCAAACCCGGCGACTGGCACTTCTGGCAGATGCTCCTCGAAAATGTCGACTGCAGGCTCTTCGTAGGGATGTGCAGACCGAAGGGCATCAAGCACTGATGTCAGGCTCCGCCCAGGCACGATCGTCTCGACGCGGTCCTCCTCGACCCTTGCCAAAACATGTTCCTTGCCTGTAAAAGGATGTGATCCAGGAAGAGGTCGGAATGTGCCCGTTCCGGTCGCCCGGAACGACGTGTCGGCATATGCGCCGATGTGACCGGCCCCCGCCTTGAACATTGCTTCAAGGACCTGCTCTCTGAATTCGGGTGGAACGAACGTAACGACTTTATACAACCGTTCCCGGTCACGCACGTCAAGGATGTGCACGTCTGTCAATCCCATCGCTCGCACCACGAACGCGTTGAGTCCATCCGGAGCAGCGTCAAAGTTGGTGTGCGCAGACAGGAGACTGATATCCATCCGGATTGCCGCTAGCAGTGCCGAATGCTGGACAGAGTCGAGCGCCGTGATCGGCCTGAAAATAGGAGGATGGTGGGACAGAATGAGATTTGCGCCCAGCCGGCTTGCCTCCTCCACAGTCTCATGAGTGACGTCGAGGCACAAGAGAACCCCGCGCACCTCATCGTCCATGGAGCCCACGATCAGGCCAGCATTGTCGTAGGACTCCTGCAGTCGAAATGGTGCTACTGAGTCGATCAAGTCGTAGAGTTCTTGGATGCGCACTGCGTTCCTCCCATATCAGGGGATCGGTTCCCATGGGATTGTACAGGGTTGCACGAATCGCAGAGCACATGACTTCAGAGACTCCGCGGTCATGCTCGCCTCCTGGTTTCAGAAGAGCCGTCCTTGATTGAGCCAGTCTGGATTGTTGCGTCCGTTCGCACCATTCCGAAGACCAGGGCGGCTTCTCCCACCAGAGCCACAAGATCACCAATGCTGTAGGCCGAACCAAAGTCCCCAAGAATGGGCAGAACGATGTAGTCTCCAAGAAAATTGAGCTTGGTCTGGCTTCCCATAAGAACAACATTAGCTGCATGGCCATCCCTGACCAGTCGTTCAGCTGCAGAGCTCTGCCCGGTGGCGATGAGTGCCTGGGGATTGGCTGGCATCCGCCCTCCATTTGCCCCGATGACGATGACATTGAGCAGAAGCCCTACAAGCAGGATCGGAACGCCAAAAACCTTGAGGTTCGCGAGCAGAAATGCAATCAGCATCACGAGGCTCAGGACGTAGAACGCCGGGACCAGTGCCCCGAGGAGCGATTCACCTCGTGGCGTGAATATAAGTACCTGGACCACAAAGGCTCCTATGCCGAGAGGCAGAGCTCTGAGGCGGAAGTTCTCTATATGACGCAAACGTCCACCGGTAAGCAGGCTGATGATCAATGCGGCAATCAGGACAGCCAGGACAAACATGCTATCCCTCGACTCCGACGGCCATGCCAGCTCCGTCGGTAGCTCCCACCTGCACAGCCGCGGGGAAATTGCTCATATCTCCATGTGCAACGCAGGCTCTGACGATCCTTGTGAAGATAGTCACTAGCTGCGGATCGAACTGTGCCCCTCGCTCCTCATCCAGGATCTTCAGTGCCTCTGTGACCGTAAGGCTCTTGGCTCGATAGGCACGTACGCCCACCATGGCATCGAATGAGTCCGCAACAGCAATGATGCGTGCACCGAGAGGGATATCCTCGCCCACCAGGTGATCCGGATATCCTTTCCCATCATATCGCTCGTGGTGGTGCAGAACGATATCGCGGCCGCCCTGAAACAACGTGAGTCCCTCCAGAAAGCTGGCTGACACCGCGGAGTGCTCCATGATCTGATGGAACTCTTCCTCGCTTAACCCTGGCTTGCGCAGCAGGTCCTCGTCGAGCCCGACTTTTCCCAGATCATGCAGCACAGCGGCCTGGACTACCGTGTCTTCCTGAGCACTCTCCATTCCAAGCTCATTGCAGATAGCCACGACCCAGCCACGCACGCGCTTGGAGTGCTCTGCTGTATCGGGACTCTTGCTTTCGAGGACGTCAACCAGCTTCTCGAGAACAGTCTGGGTCTGACTTCGCAGAGCCTGCTCTCTCCTCAGTGAAACGTACAAAAGGAAAAATGTTGGAATCAGGAAAAGTACGGCCCACGGGTTCAATCGGAAGAGAGCAGCTATGGCCATTCCTAGTGGCAGTAAGGCAGCAATATTGAGCCAACTATCGCGTAAGAGACCGACTAAGACGCTGCCAAACGACTTGTGAGAGAGCACAGCAAAGAGGCCAGATAGCAGCAGAGTATCAGAAGCAACGTAATAGCCTCCCGCCACCAGAAGTGCCTTAAGGTCCATGGCTCCTAGATAGGATGCAGTCGAATCTCCAATCGAGTTGTATGAGATACTCGCTCCTCCTATAGCAATCACATATAGGAACGCATTGAACACAATTTTCTCAATCTCTTTTCGCGTAACCAAGTCGGCAAATACCGTCTCGGCCGCCACAATACTAATGGCCATGACAGGATTCCATATGCATGCAACTGAGAACGTCAGAGCCAAAGACACTGTGAATTCAACCTGTTCCCTGCCGAACCCAAGTCGCACCACTGGATTCAAATCCGCGAGAATGCTCAATACAAGGAAGACTACTACCCACCACCAGTCCACTGAGTACTGACGAGAAACCGCAGTCTTTACCGCCAAGCTGGCCACGCAAACCGCCAACAAACCCATGAAGCCAATGTACACCAAATCCCAACGCACGGTCCGCTTGTTCAACTTTCCAACTCCCAGTCATCAAGTCATTGCTTTTATTTTGCTTGTTTGTACCTCCTTGTCAATTCAGTTGTCGGTTTTTCAGATTATCGAACTTAATGCCACTTCAGATTGGCAAGAATGGAGACAACGATGGCGGCGATCGAAACGGCACTTGC
>JAJFTL010000048.1 GCA_021373025.1 bacterium | reverse complement strand
TGGCGTCGATTTCGTCAGCAAGAAGTAACAGGAGTACGAGATGACGGAACTGCTCGTCACGAATGCTCGGATTGTCTACCCGGCGACAAGCGGTTTCGTCATCGACCGGGGTTGGCTCTTGGCAAGGGACGGGTCGATTGCTGGACTGGGCGCGGGGGACCCTTCTCCTGGGACTTGTCAGCCATCTGCAGATCTGGTTGAGATCAATGCTTCAGGCATGACGTTGCTTCCGGGACTGCTGAATACACACATGCATCTGTACTCGATGTATTCGCGTGGTATCAGCACAGGGCGAACGTCGCATGGCTTCCTCGATGTGCTCCAGGATCTCTGGTGGCGTTTGGACCGATCACTGCTTAAGGATGCCTGTTGGATGAGTGCCATGTTCAGCGGCATGGACTCGTTGCGGTGCGGAACTACAACCATTGTCGATCATCACGCGTCGCCTAATTATATCGCTGGAAGTCTATCGACGTTATCTGACGCACTGAACAAGCTTGGCTTGCGACATGTGCTTTCCTATGAAATTACGGACAGAAACGGTATACAAGGTGCGATGGATGGGATCGAGGAGAACTTGCGTTTTCTTGACGAGGTCGGTACGGAGGGGACAGGTTTGGCGTCAGGCATGATAGGATTGCATGCGTCGTTCACGGTCTCGGATGGGACGCTCGCTGCGCTCCGTGACAGAGTGGGATCGCGTGACGTTGGGTACCATATCCATGTGGCCGAAGGTGCCATCGACGAAGAGGACAGCCTCAGGAAATACGGCAAGCGCATCGTTGCCCGACTGGATGAGGCAGGGTTGCTTGGTCCGCGATCAATTGCTGTTCATTGCGTTGGGATTGATGCTTCGGAGAGGAGCCTTCTTGCGGAATCCAAGACCTCGGTGGTCGTGAACACCATGTCCAACATGAACAATGCTGTCGGACTCCCTGCCGTTCGTGAAATGTTGGATGCCGGTATCCAGGTTGGCATCGGGACCGATGGGTATACAACAAACATGTTCGAGGAGTTTCGCAACACGCTGGTGGGTCTGAGAAACCGATACCAGGACCCATCGGGTTTCTGGCCTGAAGTCCAGCGCGCTCAGATCGAAACCAATGCAGACATCGTTTCACGACTTGCCGGACGCCCCGTGGGGCGTCTCGAGCCTGGTGCGGCTGCAGATTTCATCCTTATGGACTACACAAGTCCAACGTTTATCAATGCGGCGAACGCTTTTGGCCACATGTTCTTTGGAATGTCTTCTGACCTGGTTGATACTGTGGTTGTAGAGGGAAAGGTCGTCGTGAAGGATCACGAGGTGCTCGAGGTGGACAGAAAAAGCCTTGAGCGAGAGTCGTTGAAAGTCGCGAAAGACGTTTGGGAGGCGTTCGACAGGTTGGTCTAGTCTTGGCAACGGTTGTTTGACAAAAAATCCTTGACATAGATGAAATGGGAAAGCGCCTCAACCGCTGTTTCTGCATTGCATTTCCTGCGTTCCATGATACCATATAAGAGTCAGAAAACGAGGAGGATTATGCATGCAGGATTCCCAGTACACCGCAAAGGACATTAAGGTACTTGAAGGTCTGGAACATGTTCGAACCAGACCTTCTATGTATATCGGGTCTACTGATTCTCGAGGTCTCCACCATTTAGTACAGGAGGTCGTAGACAACGCAATCGATGAATCCATGGCCGGCTTCTGTACGAAAATCGAGGTTGGTCTCAGTGCAGATCACAAGACCGTTGATGTACGTGACAACGGTCGTGGCATACCGACAGACATCCATCCCGTTCTGGGAATATCGGGTGTCGAAGTCGCACTGACTCGCCTCAACGCGGGAGGCAAGTTCGACAAGAAGAGCTACCACGTGTCAGGTGGTCTGCATGGCGTCGGTGTTTCCTGTGTCAACGCTCTTTCGAGCCGGCTCTATGTCGAGGTCACGCAGTGGGGCAAGGTCTTTCAGGAGGAATTCAGCCGAGGCAGGCCTCTGTATCACCTCCGTGTGAAAGAAGAAGGGATCTCCAATGGGGTTTCAGGGACCTATGTGAGCTTCACTCCGGACGAGGAGATCTTTGGTGAGTTCATCTTTGATCCCGACCGTATAGCAAAAAGGCTGCGCGAGCTGGCATTTCTGAACTCCGGCTTGGAGATCGACTTCGTCGATCATGCGACTGAGGAGGTCCAGGTTTTCAAGTACGAGAAGGGCCTCATAGAATTCGTTCGCTACATGAACGAAGGCAGCGAAGTTGTACCTCCGGATCCTATACATTTTGTGCGAGATGCCGAAGGACTTTTCCTCGAAATCGCTTTCCAGTACAATACTGGGTACAACGATCAGATGATTTCATATGTCAATAACATCAACACAGTAGACGGGGGTGTCCACGAAGTCGCCTTCAAGAATGCCTATACGCGCCTCTTCAATGCCAAGGCCCGACAGATCAAGTTGATCAAGCCTGAGGACAGCCTTAGTGGCGAAGACATTCGTGAAGGCCTGGTTGTCATCATCAACCTCCGCATCGCTGACCCCCAGTTTGAGGGGCAGACGAAAACGCGCCTTGGCAACGCGGAACTCAAAGCGCCTATCGAGGCCGCGGTTGAGGAAGAAATCGAGCTCTACCTTGACAAGCACATCGACGAATTCCGGGCTATGGCGAATAAGGCCGTCAGCGCAAAACTGGCCCGCGAAGCCGCGCGTAAGGCTCGCGATCTTGTCCGTCGCAAAACGGAACTCGACAGCGGACGCCTGCCAGGCAAGCTTGCAGACTGTTCCTCTCAGGACCCGTCGGAGTCTGAACTGTATATTGTCGAGGGAGACTCGGCTGGCGGCAGTGCCAAGCAAGGCAGGAATCGGCGTACTCAAGCAATCCTCCCTCTGCGAGGAAAGATCCTAAATGTTGAAAAAGTCGGTATCCATCGGGCACTCGAAAATGAAGAGATCAAAGCTCTGATCACCTCGATTGGTACAGGCGTCATGGATGATATCAAGATCGAGAAACTGCGATATCACAAGATTGTCATCATGACCGATGCCGATGTCGACGGTGCGCATATCCGCACGTTGTTGCTGACATTCTTTTTCCGCTACATGCGTCCGCTTATCATCAACCACAATATTTACTTTGCGCAGCCTCCGCTCTTTGGTATCCCAGACGGCAAGGGAATGCGCTATGCATTCGGCGAGGCAGAGCTCCAGACGATTCTTGCCGGGATGAAAGGGAAGCCGGATGTCCAGCGGTACAAAGGACTTGGTGAGATGAGCGCAGAGCAACTCTGGACGACAACGATGGATCCCGGGACGCGTATTATGGGATGTGTTACTTTGGAAGAGGCGGAAGAGGCGGAACGCATCTTTACCTTGCTGATGGGCGAGAGGGTAGAACCGCGCTATCGGTTCATTGTCGACCATGCACGTGAGGTGTACAATCTTGACATTTGATGGAGTGAGGGGAAAAGATGCCTGAAAACGATAGAGTATTCAACGTCTACGTCGAGGAGGAGATGAAGAAATCCTACCTTGAGTACTCCATGAGTGTTATCATCGGGCGCGCACTGCCCGATTTCCGAGATGGACTGAAACCTGTCCATCGGCGTATCCTCTACGCGATGTACGATCTCAGTTGTTTCTGGAACAAACCGTACAAAAAGAGCGCACGTATTGTCGGCGACGTTTTGGGCAAATACCACCCTCATGGCGATCCAGCCATTTATGGTGCGTTGGCTCGCATGGCGCAGGATTTTTCACTGCGCTACCCACTGGTCGATGGTCATGGGAACTTTGGTTCTATTGATGGCGATTCTCCCGCTGCCATGCGTTATACTGAGGTGCGGCTGGCTCCCATCTCCGCGCTCATGCTGGACGAACTGGACAAAGAGATTGTCGAGTTCGGACCGAATTTTGATAATAGTCTGGAAGAACCCAGCGTTTTACCGGCTAAGCTGCCACAGTTGCTTCTCAACGGTTCAAGCGGTATTGCTGTCGGTATGGCGACGAATATTCCACCGCATAATCTGAGAGAATTGGTCGACGCTTCCAAGTATCTCCTGGATTGCCGCATGAAGGGTCAACCAGAAGATTTTGCGTTTATTCGATCACTTGTAAAGGGTCCAGACTTTCCTGGTGGGGGCATCATTGTAGGGACAAGCGGCGTCGACGATTATGTCTCGACGGGTCGCGGCAATGTTGTCTGCAGAGGCAAATACACGATCGAAAAGGAAGGGAACAAGACAAGATTGGTTATCACCGAGCTTCCGTACGAGGTCAACAAGGCTGAATTCGTTCAGAAAGTCGCAGATCTCATGAAGGATAAGAGCCTGAATCAGGTTTCTGATCTGCGTGATGAATCAAGTCGCGAAGGCATTCGCGTCGTTCTTGAACTCAGAAAAGATGCAATACCAGAGCGTGTTGATCTCCTCCTCCGGAAGCGAACGCAGTTCCAACAGCACTTCCATGTCAGCATGCTTGGTATCATCAACGGTGTGCCACGTACTCTGTCGTTACGCGATGCTCTGGCAGCATTTCTGGATTTCCGGGAGGAGACGCTCCACAAGCGTTTTTCCATGGAACTTCGCAAGAATACGGAGCGGTTGAATGTTCTTAACGGCCTTGTTATTGCCATCAGGAACGTCAAATCCGTGACAGATATCCTCACCTCGTCTGCTTCTCTGGAAGAAGCATCATCTCGATTAATAGAGAACTTCCAGCTCAACGAGGACCAGGTCGAGGCGATTCTCGAGATGCGCATGAGATCGCTTGTATCTTTGGAGGTGGAGAAGCTTGCCAAGGAAGTGGACGAGAAGAAGCGGGAAATTGAACGGCTTTCCGGCTTGCTGGGAGATCCTAACAAGATCCGCTTCTACATTCAGGAAGAGCTTACGGATATTGCTCACAAGTATGGAGACGAACGTAGAACTCAGGTTATTAGTGACACTGGGTCTGGGGAAGACGACGATGAGCAGTTCATCGAAGACAAGGAAGTCATGGTCGTCATTTCCAAAAATGGCTATGCCAAGACAATCCCAAGTTCGACATTCAAGGTCCAGGGAAGAGGCGGCCTGGGCGTAGCAAGCATGAACCTGAAACGAGACGACTATATCAGTAAGTACTTTACTGTCCGAACCAAACAGCGGGTGCTGCTGTTCACCAGCAAAGGACGTGTCTATTCTATCCCCGCGTACCGAATGCCCGAGGAGAAAAGGCAGGGCGGAGGAGAGAATCTTTCACTGCTGCTGGGTATGGGAGCTGACGAACTCGTGACTGAGGCAACGGTACTGCCTGCAGAGCAGGAAGGTGTCTCGTTCATCATCATGACGCGCAAGGGTCGCATCAAGAAGATGCTCACGTCTCAGTTTGTTACCATACGCAGTACGGGGAAGACGTTCATCAAGCTGGCAGAAGGAGATTCTGTGGTGTCCGTGAGGCCCGTTAAGGACACCGATGAGGTGCTTATTGCTTCTGACTCAGGACGAGCGGTACGAATCCGCTCGGTATCCGTCAGGGCAATGGGGGCGTCTGCAGCAGGTGTGCGGGGAATGCGGCTTTCACGAGGAGGCCGGTTTGTTGTCGGTATGGAAGTCCTGCAGCCTGGCGTCCCGTTCACGCTTATTACCGAGCACGGGTATGGCAAACGATTGAACCCATATGAAGTCCGGCTTGTAGGTCGTGGGTCCGGCGGAGTAATCTGCTATCGAGTCACCGAGAAAACGGGTCCATTGGCGGCGTTTACTACTGGCACGCCTGACCAGGATATTGTCGTGTCGACCAGTACTGGCCAGACCATACGAACTCCTGCAGAGGCCTTGCCGTTGCTGGGAAGGAACTCATCAGGTGTAAAGGTGATCCGGCTGAAGTCCCATGGCAGCGGCGTCATTGCCGCAGAGGCCATCCTGAAAGAGGTAGCTCCATTGGAGGCTATAGATGAAGCTGAGCAGCAAGGAAGCTAGTGCTCTTCGTGTCGTCCTGCTTTCGGTTCTGAGTATTGCTATAGCTTCATGGGCCGTCTGGCTCTTGTGGGACCTTCGAAGCATTGTTGCATTGGGGATCGCTGCGGCGTTCGCGGCGTTTCTTTCTCTGCCCATTGCGCATTGGGTCAATCGGAAAACCCATCTTCCCATGGGTATCACCTGCGCCATTGTTGTGCTGGGGATTGTGGCCGTATTTGGTGGACTGATAGCAATTACGATCCCTCCGCTTGTTAATGAGACCAGGTCGCTTGTAGCTTCTCTTCCGGACTATGTGAAGTCAGTTCAGGGGTACTTCTCGAAGTTTTTGGGTTGGTTGGATCGCTATCAACTGGGAGCTGCCAAAGATACCATCACAGCTGTCCTGGATTCTGTGCAGAAGGCTGTGATCCAGTTCGGGCAGGATCTTGTGACGACATCATCCAAGAAGCTGCTTGGCTTAAGTGCGCTTCTCCCGTTCTTTGTCCTCATGTACTTCTTTATGACGGGTTCTCATGACTATTATATGATGTCTCTCAGGTTACCCTTTATCCGCACGCAGAAGGACCGTGCAGAGGTCGCGCTGTCAAGGATAGCTGCCAGTACGAGGAGATACATTGAAGCGCTCGCCATCATTGCTTCCGTCACCTCGATACTCATGGGTAGCCTCAGCGGGGTTTTCGGTATCAGGTATGCTCTGACGATCGGCGTTTTGGATTTCTTCGGCGAGTTCATTCCATATGCTGGTCCCTTCGTGGTCGCGTTACTGGGAGCCTTCTTTGCAGCTATGACGGGTCCAGGCGAGCTCATTGCCTGGGTTGTGATCTTCGGTGCTATCGAAACGGTGACGAGTCAGATCCTTTCCCCACGACTCATTTCCGAGAAAACAGGGCTGAACCCGGGACTAGTGATCCTGCTGCTTCTCGCAGCGGGCTCTCTCGGCGGTTTTTTTGGCCTGTTGCTTGCAGTGCCTGCAGCAGTTTTCGTACGAGAGATCGTGAAGAGTGCGCGGTTACTCCAGTCTGACAAGGAAGATATCGCTGAGAAGCCGGTTGACTGAAAGGGCATCTCCAATATAATTGATTGGTTGTGTATCAACCCCTTTGGCAACGGTTTGACGAAAGGAGGGGTGAATGATGGCAAACTATCATGATAGGAACAGAGATAGGACAGAACCTCAAGGTGAGGACGCTCAACTCGAGAATATGCTGAGGCGCTACAAGCAGGATTGTATCCGTGATGGCCTCTTCGGCGAGCTCAAGAAGCGCAGGTTCTTCGTGGCGCCGAGTGAGAAGCGCAAGCAGAAGTCTATTGCTGCGCGCAGGCGTAAGTAGATCGCTTTATTGCAGATGGAAGCGGGGCGCGCGAGCGCCCCTTTTGTGTAGTCAGAGGCCCTGAGACAGAAAACCTCCGTCGACAGGAATGCATGCTCCGGTCAGATAGCTAGAAGCTGGAGACAGAAGGAAGACGATAAGAGTCGCAACCTCTGTTGCGGTTCCTGCCCTTCCAAGGGGAACAGAGGCAAGAAATTGATCCCGCTCGAGTTGGAACTGAGTGCTGAAAAGGTCTTCTGTCATGGGTGTCCGGATGAGACCTGGGATAATGCAGTTTGAACGTATGCCTCGAGATCCGGCTTCAACCGCGATTGACTCGGCAACGCTCTCCAATGCTCGTTTAGAGCTGTCATAGCTTGCCGATGACGTATGCCTGGGATGGCGGTGCGCGTCAACGGAGGACGCAAAGACAAAACTTGCGGTGGATGATGCTCGTGAAAGTGCAGCCTGTGCCAGCTCTATGGCTGCGAAGAGGTTAACGTCAAATGTTTCTCGAATTTCTGAGGGACGAGCGTCCGGGAATGTATCGGTTCTCAGTTCTGCCGGCAGGAATACAAAGCCGTCAAGTTGAGCCAAATCAAGAAGTGCGGACGTGCATGCTCTCCGATCCGAGTCGCGCCGAAAGTCGCCTGTGACAGCGTCGACAAGGATGCCGGCAGATGTCGGGCGAGCAGCGAGGGACTTCAGGCGTTCGCTCTGCCCCCCTATCAGCACAAGACGGGCCCGTTCCTGTGCCAAGAGATTGACAAGAGCGGTACCGATGCCCCCTGTGCTGCCCATGATTGCAACAGTCTTGCCTGCGAGGCCGAGGTCCATCAGCTAACCAATCGGTATCATACAGAGGAAAACAAGTGGTTCAGACTCTTCATTGGTAAAACTGTGAATGGCATTCGGCTCGATGTAGATGGCATGGTCCGGACCGACGCGCCGCGTCTCTCCTTCGCAGAAGGCCGTGCAGATACCCTTAAGGACATAGATCTCGTGTTCCCATGCATGAGCATGACGAGGTGTGGCACCTCCAGGTTCGACAACAAACTGCCGCATTGCGAACGTAGGAACACCGTCTGTGTCTTTGAGGAGCCAGCGGATGGTTGTTCCGTGGGCGCCGTTTTCAGTGACGGGAATTGCTTCGACGTCTTCTGCTGCTATGACAATCATTATAGCCTCCACATGAGTGAGATGATGATACCATACTATTATACTACTATACAGTAGATCACCATTGGTGTACCAGGAACGCTTTCGCATGGTGGTGCTTGCATTTTCAGAATCAGCAGGTATCATTTGAACGAAGAAGTCGTTACAATCCAATTGTCAACCACGAGGTCGAAATGTTTAAGAATCAATCCCTGGATGAGTTTCTAAGCGAACTGTCATCGCGCAATCCGACTCCTGGCGGAGGCACCGCTTCTGGCTTGGCTGCCGCGATGGGAGTAGCATTGGTTGAGATGGTCGCGAATGTTGTCGGCGCACGTGACGAAGCAGAGAAGGCCCGTCTGGCGTCTTTTGTCCTGACATGTGAGAGGGCTCGTGAGGAATTTGCAACCATGATGGACCAGGACAGTGTGGCGTTTAATGAGTACATGTCGGCGGTGAAGCTGCCAAGAGAGACAGATGAGGAGAAGAGCGTGAGGCGTGCAGCCATGCAGGCTGCCCTGCAAGGGTCGACATCGGTTCCTCTCTCGCTGGCGCAACACGTGTGCGTGTTTGCGGAACTTCTTACGGTGACGTTCGTTGACGCCCCGAAAGACATTGCCTCAGACTTGTATGTGGGTGCGGCGATGCTTGAAGCTGCGCTTGAGGGAGGAATCGCAAACGTCTATGTAAACCTTGCATACCTTCGGGATGTGGATTTCAAGGATCGGGTGCGCGCGGCCATACAACAGTGTGAAACCTGCAGAGCGGTACTAGCCTCCTTCAGACAGTCGATAGGGCGCTTGCTGAGCATTGTATGACACTCTCTTGAAAGAAGGTAGAGACTCATGAATTTTACGCAACAGGAACTGCTTGAGAAGACATCGAGGGAGTTGTATGAGATTGCGAAGGTTCTGCATGTTCGCAACTACACTCGGCTCAAGAAGCCGGAACTTATCGAGGAATTATTGAAACTTGGGGGGACGGATGGGAATGTTCAGGAAGGGCCTTCCATGACTGGAACGGGACCTTATGATCATGATCGCGGCAAATCGCCAGTTGTGACGGAGCACCTTGACGTTGAACAACAGCATGCTCAGGCGCAGGTGGTCTCCGGAGCTATCATAACGAGTCCATCTGACCGGAGAGAGGGAGAACCCGCTCGAATGGGGGGAGGCGAGTTCGTTACGTCCGGACTCTGTGAGATCCTCGCCGAGGGCTACGGCTTCATGCGAGCCAACTACTTTCCATCTTCAAGTGATGTGTATATTTCACCACCTATGATCCGCCGGTTCGGCTTTCGCACTGGCGATTGGCTCGAGGGTACCGTTCATCCACCTCGGGGTGAGAAGGAGAAGTATGCATCGTTGGTCCGGATTCACAGTATTAATGGAATGAGTGTAGAGGGGCACATGCTCAATCGGCCTCAGTTTGAATCACTTACCCCCATTTTCCCGAACAAGCACCTCAAGCTGGAAACACCGAACTGCAGCATGGCGCTGAGACTGCTGGAGCTTGTGGCTCCCATTGGCAAGGGCCAGCGCGGATTGATTGTGTCCCCGCCAAAGGCAGGGAAGACGACCATTCTCAAGGCCATTGCCCAGAGCATTGAGTACAATCATCCCGAAGTCACGCTGATGATTCTCCTGATCGATGAGCGGCCGGAGGAAGTGACCGACATGAAGCAGTCTATCCGGAGCGAGGTGATCAGTTCGACATTTGATCAGCCTCCTGAGAATCACATCCGGGTGGTCGAGCTTGCGCTGGAACGGGCAAAACGTCTTGTGGAAATTAAGAAAGACGTCGTCATCCTCATGGATGGTATTACTCGACTCACGCGTGCTTATAACCTGATCAGTTCCTCTTCGGGAAAAACGCTTTCAGGCGGTCTTGATCCAACTGCAATCAGGGGTCCAAAGAAGGTCATCGGAGCGGCTCGGAACATGGTTGAAGGCGGCAGCCTCACAATTGTCGCAACTGCACTCATTGAAACAGGCAGCCGGTTGGATCAGGTCATCTACGAAGAATTCAAGGGAACAGGCAACATGGAACTGGTTCTGGATCGTGAGTTGGCCGAGCGTAGAATTTTCCCTGCGATCGATGTTCGAAAGTCTGGAACTCGTCGTGAGGAGTTGCTTTATACGCCAGAGGAATATCGGAAGATCTGGGCACTCAGGCAGTTCATTGGCAACGAGGATCCTACGGAGAGTCTCGAGAAACTTATTGCAATGCTCCAGAGAACTGCGAACAATCGCGAGTTTCTGGCGAGTATCGTCGCTCAGGAGAGCGCTGGGCGCTGAACATTATGGATGGCCTTGCCGGCAGGATAGAGGTCGTTACTGGCTGCATGTTCTCTGGAAAGTCCGAGGAGCTGATTCGGCGACTCAAGAGAGCCCAGATAGCGAGACAGAAGGTCATCGCTCTCAAGTCTTCTCTGGACGATCGCTACGGGATTGAGGGCATTACGTCGCACTCAGGCGTACGCCTCGATTCAGCAGTCATCAGCTCCCCCGCGGACGTCATCAAGATCGTGGAAGAGCGACAGGTGGAAGTTATAGGCATCGACGAGGTGCAGTTCTTTGACCCTCAGATCATCGACGTTGTTGAGTATCTTGCAGGAAGGGGAGTCCGTGTCATTCTGGCCGGTCTGGACCAAGACTTTCGCGGTGAGCCATTTGGTCCGATGCCCGAGCTGCTTGCGCTGGCAGAAGATGTAACTAAGTTGACAGCTGTCTGCATGGTATGTGGAAGGCCAGCGACGCGAACACAGCGTATCGTCAATGGTCGTCCAGCAAGGTACGATGATCCCATAGTTATGGTCGGAGCCGCTGAGAGCTACGAAGCGCGCTGCCGGGAGCATCATATTGTCCCTGGATGCCCTGAGCGGGTTCCAGAAAAGGAACGCCTCATTTGAGGTTCGAGGATAGTCGATGAGCTTGGAAACAGAGCAGTTGGAACGGAGGATCCGTGAGATCGACGAGCGGATTGCTGGATTGAGGTATGACGTCGATCAGAAGGAAATTCAGAAACTGACGCTGGAACGCCGTACGATGGACTCTCTGTTACAGCTTCTGACACGGGAGGAGTCTCTGAGACACCAGCTTGCCGACAACGAGGCACTCCTTGCTGAGGATCCCGGGAGCGAGTTCAGTCATGTGATTGAGGAAGACAACATGCGGATAGCATCAGAACTGGATGCTGTTCTTTCCCAGATTGAAGAAGAGCGCATCCCCAAGGATCCGGACGATGACAAAAACATCATCGTTGAGATTCGTGCAGGAGTAGGGGGTGATGAAGCTGCGCTGTTTGCGGCCGATCTATTCCGCATGTACTCCTATTATGCTGCGCAGCATGGTCTGAAGATCGAGGTCATTTCAAGTCATCCGACAGAGATTGGTGGATTCAAGGAGATTGTGTTTTCGGTTTTGGGAGTCGGGAGTTACAAGCTGTTCAAATTTGAGAGTGGAGTGCACCGGGTCCAGCGTGTTCCCACAACTGAGGCTTCTGGTCGTATCCATACATCGACGGCCACTGTAGCTGTCCTGCCAGAGGCAGAGGACGTCGATGTTCACATCGATGAGGAAGATATCAAGATCGAGTTATTTCATGCCTCAGGGCATGGCGGGCAAAATGTGCAGAAGGTGGAGACAGCTGTGCGGATGACGCATATTCCAACAGGAATCACGGCATCGTGCCAGGATGAACGGTCTCAGCTGAAGAACAAGGAGAAGGCGCTCAAAGTGCTCCGGTCGCGCGTCTATGAGTTCATGAAAGAAAGAGCGGACAGCGAAATGGTCAATGAACGCAGATCCCAGATTGGTAGTGGAATGAGGAATATGCGCATTCGCACGTATAACTTTCCCCAGGGTCGGGTGACCGACCATCGCATTGGACTCTCTTTCTACAATTTGCCACTTATCATGGAAGGGAATCTTGATCCCGTTGTCGACGCTCTCCACAGAGCGTTTAGGGAACGGACCCTCGAGACCTCCATCTTGCAGGACAGCGACGATTGACGCTCCGAGAAGTGCTTGATAGAGCCAGACGGGACGCCGGACTCTCGGCTGAGAAGGTTCACGAATTAGAGTACGTTGTTGCTGAGTGCAGTGGGTGGACCCGATCTGACTTGCTGTTGCATCTGAATGTGCCTGCAGGAAAAGAGTTCGAGATGGTCGGTGGACAAATCGCCCGGAGACTGGCCCAGGGCTGTCCGGCAGAATATATTATCGGTTCTGCATCCTTTCGTGATATTGTGGTCCGCGTCGAGCAAGGTGTTTTGATCCCTCGGCCGGAGACCGAGCAGCTGGTGCAGATGGTTATCGACGTCGTCATGAATGAAGGCCTCCGCACGGTCACTGTTCTCGATGTGTGCTCCGGCTCAGGAGCTATCGCTCTATCAATAGCCAAAGCTCTCCCGGGTGCGGTCGTTGTTGGATTGGAGATTGACAGCACGTCGGTGTCATGTTCACGGCAGTCTGCCAGGGATATGGGCTTGTCAGGTAGAGTCAGCTTTGTCCAGGGGAACGTCCTGGGGTCCTGGCAGCTCGCTTTCAAGGGAGTTCACCGCTCCGTTGACGTTGTGGTGAGCAATCCACCCTACGTGCGCAGAGACCGCCTGGCATCCGCATGCGAGTCTTCACCTCTTGAGCCAGTACATGCCCTGTATGGTGGTGTTTCGGGTCTTACGTTCTACAGGAGAATTATTGCTGAGGCACCGGGGTGGCTGAGGTCCGGAGGTATGTTGCTGCTGGAGATTGACGACGGTCTCGAAGACGATATTCTAAACTTGTGTGAGCGATATGGTCTGAAGGGTGCGAGATGGCTGCCCGACTTCAGACGATTCCCACGCTATGTGGAGGCTCGGCGCGAATGATGAGCAGTGCCTCGGCGTGCGCATGGCATTTTGAGCGGACCCAGCACGGATTCTGGATCGGGGTGTCGTCTCTGTGGCGATGGAGGTAAGACCAAGTGCCATTCACTGAGACAGTTCAGTTGGACGGGTGCTCTGAACGTGATTTGGACGAGCTGTTCGAGTGCATTGCCGCCGGAGCAGTCGTGGTGTTCCCCACCGACACAGTCTATGGGATAGGATGCAGTGCGGCGTACGTTCCTGCAGTTGCAAGAGTCTTTTCGATCAAACGCCGCAGTCCGGACAAGCCACTGCCTGTGTTCACTTCGGGGATCGATCGTGTCGTTCACTGGATCGAGCCAGCTGAGCGTACTGATGCCATGCGTCTTGCGACAAGGTTCTGGCCAGGTCCCCTCACGATCGTGGTTGATGTTGCTGGAACTGGACTGCACACGCAGCCGCCACCCTATCCAGAGGCTTCAACTATTGGATTCCGCGCTCCTGCTCAGTCGGGCCTCCTTCACCTGTTGCAACGTGGCCTCTTGATGGCACAGACAAGCCTGAACGAGAGCGGGCATGAAGTGATTGAACGCCTTGATACTGCAGAGGCCGCTGTCCTCATCCAGCAGGCCGATCTGCTCCTGGAAAGCCAGCAGCGTCCCCAGGGGTGGCCTTCGACGGTAGTTCGATTGGCGAAGGGCTCATGGTCTCTTCTGCGGGAGGGCGGGATATCTGAGGCGGACGTGAAGACTGTGCTTCTGGAGGAACCTGGTGACACGTGATATAGCTATCGATGGCCCATCCGGAAGTGGAAAGACATCGGTGGGATTGCACGTTTCGAAGCGGCTTGGTCTCATGTTTATCGATTCGGGTCTACTCTACAGAGCTTTTACAGCAGGCTATGTGGAGAAGTTTCCAGATGATCAATGCCTCCGGGATGATCATCTGTCGACGATTCTCGAGTCTTCTGTCGCCTATGAGTCGGGTGGAATAGTCCGATTTGGTGGAAAAATGCTCACACTGTCGCTTCACGATCTCCGCATTGATCTGCTTGTCTCGCCCATCAGTGCGGTGCCTCGCGTCAGAGCTTCCGTGAACAGAGAATTGCGGCGTATTGCTGCTGTCCACGATGTCGTCATGGTCGGGCGCGACATCGGTACAACAGTCCTGCCCGAGGCACTTCTCAAAGTCTTTATCACAGCCGATCCACAGGTTCGTGCGAGGCGTCGCGTTGCGCAGTTGGAACGACAAGGAGTGACGGCTGATTTTGCAGCGGTTCTGGTGAATATTCATGAACGTGACGCGATTGATTCATCTCGAGAGGACTCTCCCCTTCGGTGCACAGATGAATATGTTATTGTGGACAACTCAGCTGACGGATCAGAGGGAGTGGTACAGAGAATTGTTTCGGAGTATGGCAGGAGGCTCTCGCATGCTGTATGAGTTGGCTGTTCCTGTTGGGAAGCTGGGGTTCAAAGTCTTGTTCAGATTGGGCGTCGTAGGCTTGGAGAATGTTCCACGGCATGGACCTGGACTGATCTGTAGCAATCACTGCAGCTATCTTGACCCCATGGTGGCGGCAGTCGTCTTGCCGCGCAAAGTCTACAGCATTTCTCGGAAGGAAATATACGAGCAGAGAATGCTGGGTCCATTTATACGCCGTCTGGGGGCAGTGCGGATTGATCGCGAAGCGTTGGCGGACAAGGGCGCTCTCCAGGCAATGTTGGCAATTATGGACCGTGGCGATCTCTGCTTGATTTACCCTGAGGGAACACGATCTCCGGACGGAAAGCTGCAAACGCCTCACAACGGGGCAGCCTTCTTGGCAGTGAAGTCAGGGGCGCCTGTCATTCCAATGGCCGTTATCGGATCCTACGAGTGCTGGCCAAGGCAGCGGCGCTTCCCACGGCCAGGGCGCGTTACCGTACGCATAGGGCAGGCAGTGACATACCGGCTTCCTCCAGAGAGACAGAGTCTGAAGGGGGACCTGACGGCAATCAGTACCGATATCATGCGTCGGATCTCGGTACTTCAGGAGCAGGGCCCGGACTGACATGCGCATCATCGTTGCAAGAGAGTCCGGGTTCTGTTCCGGCGTACAGCACGCTATCATGGCCACTGAGAGGGCCTTGCAGACGCGGGGGGCGGTGGTGGCGACTGATACGCTTCTTCACAATACAGAGGAAATGCTGCGGCTGTGCTCCATGGGTTTGAAGATGGCATCGACCATAAGCAGCGAGTCGATAGCGAGGGCTACCGTACTCCTTCCGGCGCATGGTTCCATGGTGGCCGAGCACGCTGACTGGGAACGGCGGGCGCGAGAAGTATGGGATCTGACGTGCCCTATCGTGAATCGTGCTCACGGTGCTGCAAAGCGTTTTGCTGAGAGAGGAGTGCCTGTGGTTGTTGTCGGGGACAAAGAACATCGAGAAACACGATATCTCATGGAAGCGGCCGGCAGCCAGCTTATGGCGGTCGTGGAATCGGAAAGGGATCTTGACGCGCTGACCATCGGGTCCTCTCGTGTCGGAGTCGTCTATCAAACGACCCAGTCGAGAGAGTTCAGACTGCGGATATTGGAATGGTTTCGAAAAGCTGGTGTTGAGGTGAGCGAGGAAATGACGTTATGTCCCGAGGTGTTGCGGAGACAGGACGAAGCCATGGCCATTGCGAAGCAGTGTTCCGTCATGCTCGTGCTCGGTGATCGGTCCAGTGCCAACACGAAAAGATTAGCTGCAGTGGCTGCGGAGGAGTGCCACAGGACATATCTCGTCTCTGACCCCTCGGAAGTACTCGAACTGGGACTAACATGCAGCGATATCGTTGGCATCGTCGGTGGAACCTCGTGCCCAGAGACAGTCATTGAGGAGGTGCTGAAGCGAGTCAGGAACATCTGCTCTGATGCCTCCATTGAAGGCAACCTGTTGCCGGATTCCTGATGACCATCGTGATCGTTGCCGCCGGCAGCATGCCTGTAAGGTCAGGATTTGTGGACCGTACCACTGAATCCAGTCTCGAGGCTCTTGCAAATGTTGCTGAAGCGAGTAAGATTCATTTGTGGTTTGTTGGTTGCTCGACCCGCCATGCTGGCGTGAGCCGTCTGCCGGGTTCTGCGGTGCTCATGGGACGCAGTCGAGTCTGGTTTCGGTAGTGGGGACGAAGACTGAATGTTCGAAGGTAGTTGGTGAGAGCGTTTTATATCAGGCTTCGAGTACTTCCAGCAAAGAATTGCGGGCAGGTCGTAAGGTTACCCTGACCGGTTTTAGGGCTTTTTGTGAGTCCACCAGAAAGGTACGTTGGGTAAACCCCAGCACACGTGAAGCGGTGAATGTACCGGGGAAGCGCGTTGTTACCGTTCGGGCTAGCGGAAGGCTGAAGAAGCTGGTTGAGAACAAATAGTCGGGGCGTGGCGTAGTTTGGCTAGCGCACCAGCATGGGGTGCTGGGGGTCACAAGTTCGAATCTTGTCGCCCCGACCACTATTTGTCGGGATGTGGCTCAGCTTGGTAGAGCGCTTGGTTCGGGACTAAGAGGTCGTGGGTTCGAATCCCACCATCCCGACCAGTAATTCTCCTGACCGGAGGGGTACCAGTATGATCGAAGAGTTTATCGAGAACGTGCAGCGTGCCGAGGTTGAAGCAGACGCGCTAGTTGCTGCAGCGAAAGAAAAGGTTCAAGATATTCAGCGCAATGCTGAATCTACACTCATTAGAGATCGTGCCTCTGCCGAAGCGTCGTTAGAACAACGCATTCATGCAATTGATCAGGAAGCAGATGCGCAGGTAAAGCGTGTCGAAGAACAGTTCCACAGGAATCTCCAGGAACAGCTTTCAGACCTGGATCGTCTTGCACGGGATCACCGAAGCACTGCTGTGAAACTACTGCTGGCCAAACTCATCGCTCCTTAGTATGGCAATCGACAAGGTACAGGAGTTTGCTCTTGCTTTTCCACATCGCAGCGAGGATGTGGTATTGACGTGTCTGTTCAACGCCGGGATAGTTCATCTGACTTCTTATGTCGCGTCTGAAGACGCAACAGGAGAAGAAGCCCCTCTTGCATCGCCGGACGTCTGCAGAATCCAGAGAGAGGAGTCGCTGCACCGCATAGGAGAAGAGCTGGAACTTGCAAATGCGACACTCTCGTTTTTCGCTGAAGTCGATCCCATTGCCAAGGGGCTCGTCCAGAGTTTCTTCCCTGATGAAGTGTATGTCAGTGCTTCTGATATGGAAACCACGGCATCGAGGGGTTCCAACGGCAGCTACACAGAAATGATGCGCAGCGTGTCTTCCCTGAAAGAGCAACTTGCCGAACAGCACCGTCGCCTGAGTCAACTCGGACAAGATCTTGAGTTGCTGACACCGTGGTCATCGTTGCCAGTGGACTTCGGCGAAGTTGGTCGGTGGAAGCGGATCTCGCTCATTACAGGCTCCATCTCCTCGCAAGGCTTGGAACGGGTTACGAGGCTTTTTTCGGACCACGGAAGTCCCATTGCTGTTGAGACGCTGTCTGAGACGAAGACTGCTGTCAAGGCAGTTGTTGCATGTCGGCATGTCGAACTTGACGATGTTCGGGCTGCACTTGTATCGGAGGGATTCGTCGAACAGGATCTCTCGAATGTCAGTGGCACTGTGGCAGCGTTGATTGGTCACCTGACTGAGGAGCAGCGAGTCGTGCACGACAGGGTGGAGGCACTTCAACTTGAAGTCGCGTCCTACCTCGCTCGCAGGCAGGAGATCGTCGTTTATCGCGAGTATCTGTTGAATGAGCGGCAGCGCCTGGAAGCCTCCAATGAACTCACGCGGACAGAGCGCTGCAGCGTCGTCACTGGATATGTGCGAGAAACTGATATCAAGTCCCTGGAGATGCTTTGTTCCAGTCTTGGCGGAATCGTTTGCATGACGGGAGATTCTACCGCGGGCGATACCACTCCCGTTTCCATTACCAACAACAAGTGGTTGAAACCTCTCGAGATCCTGATCAACATGTTCGGATTTCCGGTGTATTCCTCGTTCGATCCGACTCCTTATCTGGCGATTCCGTTTCTTCTTTTCTTCGGACTGTGTCTGGGAGACGTCCTGTATGGCGCTATCCAGATAGGAATCTGTTTCTACTTCATGCGCAAGTATCGACGGTCGATGGGAGTCCGCAACTTCATGATGGTGTTTGTGTACGGCGGCGCAGCAGCCATGGTTGTCGGTGTGCTTACCGGGAGTTGGGGCGGAGATCTCCTTTCGGCGACATACTTGGGAGCAGGAAATCCGATCGCGCGGTTCGTATCCTCGCTCACAATCATCAATCCTCTGCAAGCCGCATTCCAGTTCCTGATAATCGTGTGGATCATGGGGGCCATCAACCAACTCTACGGGGTCTGTCTTGCAATCTACAAGGCTGCTAGGCGACATGACTATGCTTCTATTCTTTATGATTGCGTTGGCTGGTTGTTATTTCTGCCTGCAATCTCTGCATTGCTGTTCATCGGAACCAAGTGGGGCAGCTCCTTCAGAACCGGATATCTGATCGCATTAGTCATTGGCCTTGTGCTCCTTCTGCTTGGCGGTGCACGGCAGAGCAAGGGCGGAGCCAAGGTAGTTACCGCGATCGTGAACCTGTATGGCATTCAAAGTTCTTATGGTGTTGGTTCATTTCTAGGTGATGTCCTTTCGTACTCGCGTCTGCTGGCGCTGGGATTGACTACCTCGATGCTGGGCTCGGCCTTCAACATGATGGGGTCTCTTGTAAAGGTTCCGGTTCTTGGTTTCATTATAGGTGCCGTGATACTGCTGTTTGGGCATCTACTGAACTATTTCATGGGTACCATGGGTGCGTTCATCCATTCTGCCCGTCTCATCCTGCTCGAGTTCTTTGGGCGGTTCTACGAGGGTGGAGCGCCCCGGTTCCATCGTTTTGGGTTCTCGTCGGAAGTTGTCAAGATTGTCGACAAGTCGACTGTTCAGGGAAAATAGGAGGTACATCATGGGTATCGAAGCGTTGTGGTCAATTCTGGTCGGAGCTCTTGTGACGATGCTCAGTGCTGTTGGGGCGGCGTTTGCCTTTAAGCTGTCTAACACGCCGATGGCATCGTTGAGTTCACTGTGGATATTCATGGGAGCGGTCTTTGTTATCACTCTCGGAGGTCTGGGGTCCGCCATAGGCATTCGCATCAGTGGATCTCAGGCGGCCGGAGTTCTATCTGAGAAGCCAGAACTTTTCGGTAAGATGTTTGTGATGATGGCTCTTCCAGGCACACAAGGATTCTACAGCTTCGTTTGCGGGATTATGATGATTGTTCTGTCGGGTGTTCTCAACAAAGGGGCGGCGATCTCGAACGCGAAGGGCCTTGCATTCATGGCAGTCGGCGTCGGCGTCGGCTTGGTAGAGTGGTTGTCTGCTGTTTTGCAGGGACAGTCGGCGGCTGCTGCAGAGAGCCTTACGGCACGCCAGCCAAGCAGTTCCGGGCAGGCTATCCTCATCCCTGCGCTCGTTGAGACCTATGCTGTCATCGCCCTGGTTTCGGGCATCCTGCTTATTCTCTGGATCTCTCAGGCAGCATTCTAGGGCGCTTGATACATGGGAACCGACGAACTTAAAGCTGCGGTTCTCCGGGAAGCAGCTGCAGAGGCGAATGCGCTCGTTGAGGCCGCTACCGCAAAGGCATCGCAAGTTGTTGAGGACCAGAAACGGCACCTGGAGGAACAGGCGGAGAAACGGGCAGCGGAGCACCGCGCTGTCCGAGACCGTGATATTGTGAACAGGACTGCTGCGTTGAAAATTGAGCTAAGAAATGCTCTCCTCAAGCGCAAGCAGGAATTACTTGGCGACTTGTACCACGAGATAGACCAAAAGGTACGGGGTGACGACGCTCTCTATCGTTCGTATCTTGCACATGCAGTGGAGCAGCTTGGGCAGAGTGTTCCCATCTCTGTTGACTGCACTGCTCGAGATGAGAGCTTGGTCAGGGAGTTGCTGAACAGGCGTCCAGAATTGGCAGGTGTTCATATTGATACAACGCTTCCCGATAGCAGTGCTGGCTTGATCGCTCACTTTGCTGAGGGTGACCTTGACCTGACTCTGTCGGCAGCCATTGAAGCACTTCGTGAGAGTACTGTGGTAGAAGCTGCCCGGATGCTGTTTGGCGACGAGAGATGATTGCTTCAATTGAGCCACATCAGGCAGATGCGCGTGAGTATGCATATGCTTCTGGAGCCTTCTCGGCGAGGCGAAGTCTGCTGTTGCCTGTACAGGAACTTCGACACGCCTCGGAGACGGGAGAAACCGGTTCACTGGTGCCTGCGCTCAACCGTAGCGCCTATGCTCCTGTTACAAGCGACATGTCGCCAGGCGACATCCTTGCGAGGGTTGAGAGCACATGGCTTGCGTTTCTCGCTCGAGCGGCTCGTGACTTGCCGGAGGGCTTTCTTCCATTTCTGCTTGCGGCGCTCGATGAGAAGGAGTATGCGAAGGCCGGTTTGGCACAGGCTCTGCTTGGCGGAACTGACGGATCCCTGACGGGTGCTACAAGTGGCGAGTATGCAGTGTATTGTAAACGTATTCAAAAGGCAGGGAACTCTGCTGAAGTGCTTGCAGAGTCGGTTTTCGGCGTGGCCTTGTCTCATGGATTGAAGGCAGCAGAGGCTGGGGCATCCACGTCAGATGCCCAGACGGTATTCGACTTCTCATTTCAGGACACGCTTGGCGGTCTGGCGAGGGCATATGGGAATCCTGCGGTGATTGGATATGTAGAAAGGCTTCGAAGATTGATGCTGAGTGGGCATGCACTGAAGATGAAGCTGCGGGGAGGGTCCGGAATCGGAGCTCCGCTCCAGAGATTGCTGCCATTCGTCGAGCCCGACATACAGGTTACTCTCGTGTCGATTTCAGAGCATATTCAGGACATATCCTGGGATACACTCCAACCTGCGGACCTTGTTCCAGAGGCTTCAGCTTATGTGCTCCCCGTGGGGCGGCACTACACTGCCGATGAGCGCATAGACATGCTTGAGGATGCTCTTGGGTCCTGGCTTGTTGGGCGCCCCGAAGAAGCCTCAGCTGAACCTTACGGGGTTGCCGTTGTGTTTGCCTACCTCATGGATTTCAGACGGGAAGTGTGGGCCCTGCGCCGCTTGTTCAAAGCGGCTGCAGCGATGGAGCTGGGGGAGGGTAACCCGGGAGGAGCATTGTGAGCAAGGCTGCAGTTGTGACAACGCGCGATTGTGTTGGGGCATTCGAGGCGCTGGGCTTTGTCGGCCGGGTAGTAGAAGATGCGAACGAAGCGTCTCAGGCTGTCCTCTCCATTAGTCGTTCGGGAGAATATGGCCTGGTTCTCTTGACTTCTGACGTGGCCGACGTGTGGACTGAGTCGTCGGCGGCTCGGAGACAAGTTATCCCCGTCGTGCTTGTGGTTCCGGTGACTTCAGTGGCGTCTGATACCGCCTCGGTTGCTGTGCGACGTCTTATTGAGAATGCTGTAGGCATCGACCTAGTTGGGAAAATTACGGAGGAAAAGAGCCATGACACACGGTGAGATTGTCAAAGTTGCTGGACCACTTGTTGTTGCCAAAGGACTGACAAATCCCCAGATGTATGAATTGGTGCGAGTTGGCAGCGCTGAATTGTTCGGCGAGATCATTGAGCTTCGGGGAGACATGGCAAGTGTCCAAGTCTATGAAGAGACAAGCGGCGTCGGGCCAGGCGAGCCTGTCATCCAGACTGGAAGCCAGCTTACGGTCGAGCTGGGGCCTGGCCTCATCACCTCGATCTACGATGGAATTCAACGTCCCCTGGATGCTATCCGTGCGCAATATGGTGACTTCATTCCGCGTGGCGTGGCTCTTCCGGCTCTTCCACGAGAGAGGAAGTGGCACTTTGTTCCCAGCGCAAAGGCCGGCGATGTGGTGGTTGAGGCAGATATAATCGGTTCCGTTCGGGAGACCACGGCGGTTCTTCATTACATTATGGTGCCCAGAGGCCTTGGAGGAACCATCGTGTCTATCGCCGAAAATGATCTTACAGTTGAGGAGCCTGTTGCCGTGATTCGGTTGGAGTCCGGTGAAGAGCGACCGATGACCATGGTTCAGAAGTGGCCGGTTCGCAATGGCAGGCCGTATACACAGCGTCTGGCTCCTAATGCTCCGCTTGTGACTGGTCAGCGTGTCATCGACAGTATGTTTCCTGTTGCAAAAGGAGGAACGGCTTGTGTCCCCGGTCCGTTCGGCAGTGGGAAGACGGTTATTCAGCATCAGCTGGCAAAGTGGGCGGATGCGGACATTGTGGTGTACGTTGGCTGCGGTGAGCGTGGGAACGAGATGACCGATGTCCTCCAGGAATTTCCCCAGCTGAAGGACCCGAAGACCGGCGAAGTTCTCATGAATCGCACCGTTCTCATTGCCAATACCTCCAACATGCCTGTTGCAGCTCGTGAGGCCTCTGTTTTTACGGGTATCACCATTGCTGAGTATTTTCGTGACATGGGCTACAGCGTGGCGCTCATGGCGGATTCCACGTCTCGCTGGGCAGAAGCGATGCGCGAGATTTCCGGGCGACTCGAAGAGATGCCGGGCGAGGAGGGCTACCCGGCCTACCTGGCATCAAGGGTAGCAGCATTTTATGAACGTGCCGGAAGGTCCATGAGCCTTGGCAGTCACCCCAGAGAAGGCAGCCTGAGTGTCATTGGCGCTGTGTCGCCTCCAGGCGGGGACTTATCGGAGCCAGTAGTGCAGGCTACGTTGAGGGTTGTAAAAGTGTTCTGGGCGCTGGACTCCCGCTTAGCGGACGCGCGGCACTTTCCTGCGATTGATTGGCTGCAGTCGTACTCCTTGTACAGCAACCTTCTAGAGAAGTTTTACGACAAAGAAGTGGGTGAGGAATGGAGCCGGAACATTGTTGAGGTTCGAGCCCTCCTTCAAAAAGAAGCAGAGCTGCAGGAACTCGTCCGCCTCGTTGGCGTTGATGCTCTCTCCGTGTCTGACCGTCTGGTGCTTGAATCCGCCAAGTCTGTGCGAGAGGACTTCCTCCAGCAGGGAGCGTTCACTGAAGGCGACAGTTATACCTCCCTCGGCAAGCAGCTGCGCATGCTTGATAGCATTATGCTGTGGAGCCATCTGGCAGGAAAGGCTGCAGCGGATGGAATACCGCTGAATGCCATTCTTGCAATGCCAGTGAGGGTAGAAATTGCACGCTCAAAGGCTATTCCCGAGGGAAACCTTGCTGCGTTTGACACACTTGTGAAATCGATCGAAAAGGGTTTTGCGGCGCTGTCAGAAATGGATATGACTGCACGGGAGGAATACCATGAATAAGGATTACCGAACAGTCCGCGAAATTGTGGGGCCACTCGTTTTGCTTGATGGGGCCCAAAACGTCAAATACGGCGAACTCGTCGAATTCCGAACTGTCTCAGGCCTGAGACACGGCCAGGTGCTCGAGATTTCTGGAGATACCGTTTTGGTGCAGGTATTCGAGGGGTCATCGGGAATGGACCGTGGTCGGTCAGCAACGAGGTTCCTCGGACATGGGCTACAGTTTGGTGTCTCGCGTGATATCGTCGGTCGCGTATTTGACGGCCTTGGTACGCCGATTGATGGAATAGCTCCGATCATTCCGGATAGCGTGGTGGATATCAACGGCAATCCTATGAATCCCTATGCACGCGACTATCCTGATGAATTCATCCAGACAGGCATTTCCGCAATAGACGGGCTCAATACACTGGTACGTGGGCAGAAGCTTCCGATCTTCTCTGGCAGTGGCCTGCCACATGCGGAGATAGCTGCGCAGATTGCCAGGCAGGCCCGTGTGCTTTCTGGAACGGACGAGTTCGCCGTGGTGTTTGGCGCAATGGGCATTACGTTCGAGGAGGCCGACTACTTCATATCAGATTTTCGCAAGAGCGGTGCCATTAATCAGGCAGTCTTGTTCATGAATCTGGCGAATGATCCAGTGATCGAGCGCATAGCCACTCCACGTTTCGCCTTGTCCGCTGCCGAATACCTTGCTTTTGAACTTGGCATGCATGTGCTGGTAATCCTGTCCGATATGACGAACTATTGCGAGGCCCTGCGTGAAGTCTCTGCTGCTAGGAAGGAGGTTCCTGGCAGGCGTGGCTATCCCGGATATCTCTATACTGATCTGGCGACAATCTACGAGCGTGCTGGCCGCATCAAGGACAAGAAGGGATCTATCACTCAAATACCAATCCTCACCATGCCCGAAGATGACAAGACACATCCAATTCCGGATCTTACCGGCTATATCACAGAGGGGCAGATCTTTCTCAGCAGGTCTCTGCACCAGGCAGGCATCTATCCTCCCATCGATGTTTTACCTTCGCTATCGCGGCTGAAAGACAAGGGTATCGGCAAGGGCAAGACACGTGAGGATCATGCCGGTCTTCTGAATGAGTTGTTCGCTGCCTATGCTCGTGGACGCGACGCGAAGGAACTTGCGATCGTCCTCGGCGAGTCCGCACTGACAGAGACAGATCGAACGTTCGTGAAGTTTTCCGACGAATTTGAGCGACGTTTTGTTCAGCAAGGGCGAGACGAGGATCGGTCGATAGAACAGACGTTGTCCGTCGGATGGGAGCTTCTTGCAATGTTGCCATTGCAGGAGCTGAAGAGGGTGTCGCCTGCCATGATTGAGAAGTACATGCCGAAGCCTGCGGCATAGACTGGACGATGATCCTCAAGATCAACCCAACGAGAATGGAGCTTCTGCGACTGCAGAAGCGCTTCGTACTCGCGCAGCGTGGCCATAAGCTTCTCAAAGACAAGCTCGAGGGCCTTATGAAGACGTTCATCAAGCTGGCCAATGAGTATGGCGAATATCGAGCCCGGGTTGACCATGACCTGCCACAGGCACTTGCCTCGTTCAGGGGGCAGACCGCCACGTATCCTGCTGCTGTCGTGGACTTGCTCTCGAGGACGGTATCGACCAAGCTCGACATCGAGGCCAGCACCAGGACCGTTATGAATGTGGGCTTGCCCGTGCTGAGTTTCACCATGGTCGACTTTGAGTCTCCGTCATTTTCCGGGTTAGAAGGCGCAGGTGTAGAAGCGTCACTTCTGAAGGTGTACGCTATCATGCCTTCTATTATGAAGCTGGCCGAGATTGAGACGAGTATCCGTCTCATGGCAGATGAGATTGAACGGACGAGACGCAGGGTAAACGCCTTGGAATATGTCATGATTCCCAATCTTGAAGAGACAATCCGGTTCATCAGATCGAAGTTGGATGAGAACGAACGAGCCACGACGACGAGACTGTTGAAAATCAAGGAGATGATTCGATCTCATTGAGAACACACGAACGGATGTTCGAGAGTGTCGTGTCATGCCGACGGGCATATCTCGGGAAATCCATAGAAGTTCTGGACAAGGTCGTCCGGTTACCGGACGACCGCTTCGTTCATCGGGACGTCGTGACGTATGCGGGCGGCGCCGTATGTGTCGTTGCGGTAACGACCAACAATCAGGTTGTGCTCGTTCGCCAATATCGACCTGCACCCGAGAAGGTCATGCTGGAGATCCCAGCCGGGCGCCGCAACGTGCGGGAGCACTTTTTGACTGCGGCCAAGCGCGAACTCCGCGAGGAAACCGGGTATGTTGCGAGTTCATGGGAAAAATGTGCTGAATTCTGGCCTAGCCCTGGTTTTGTTGACGAACGCCTGGCCCTCTTTGTTGCGAAAGGTCTTCAGCCGGGTCCAACAGACATGGATACTGACGAGTTTATCCACCCGATTCTGATGCCCATCGCGGAGGCGATCGAGCAGTGCCGTGTCGGACATATAAACGATGCAAAGACGCTTATCGGGTTGCTGTGGTACGCCGTGTTTGAGGGGTTGACGGGTCATTAACTGATGGCGTTCTGGTATCTTGTTGCTTTTCGCGTGGCAGGGACCCTCCCCTCCTGGTTGAAGCGTGCCATTGCAGAGCCTATCGCCATCGGCTATTTCTTCTTTAATGCGCGACAACGGAGGGGCGTCATGGCGAACTTGAGAGTCATGCGTCCCGGCATTGGTCGCCAGATGTTACTGCGCCTGACGGTGCAGACGTTCAAACAGGCCGGCCTGAATCTCGTTGACTTCTTTGGCATTCCCTCTATGACCGATGCACGCATCCGATCGATGGTGGTGAACTTTGACAGCATGCGGCCACTGCTTGATGAGAAGTCGGGCGGTAAAGAGTTCTGCCTGGTAGCCGGGCATTATGGCCACTGGGAACTTGCCGGTGCGATTCTCGGGGTGGCTGGCTACAGGACTCATGCAATTGCTTTGGCACAGAACAGCTCCGTTGTCGAACAGCTCTACGAGTCGCTCCGTGTTCGCTTTGGAGTGACAGCACATGACGTTCGCTATGGCATGAGGCAGTTGCTCCAAGGTCTTCCCGAGGGCGAAGTACCAGCGATTGTGTCTGACAGGGAGTACGGAACTGGGGGTGAGGAAGTGAACTTTTTTGGGCGCACGGCGCACTTTCCTCGCGGGGCTGCTGTGTTGTGCTACCGTCGCAAGTTGGTCGGCATACCCGGGTTCTTGGTGCGTCAGCCGGGCGGCAGATTTATAGTGAAGTTCGGCGATCCGATATGCCCAGCACCTTCAGACGAGAAATCATGGGTGAGGGCGTTTGTCGTCGACTTTGCTCGCCAATATGAACAGATCGTTGATCAGGATCCGACCCAGTTTCTCAACTTCTATGATTTTTGGGGTGGGGTGATATGAAGATCGCTGCTGTTATCCCCGCTTTCAATGAAGGCCACAACATCGGAAACGTTGTCAGAGGCGTACTGGCTTTTGTGCCAACTGCGATTGTGGTCGACGATGGTTCCACCGATAACACCAGTGAGGCTGCTGCGGAGGCGGGGGCCATGGTCCTCCGGCATGAGTCAAACATGGGCAAGGGTGCCGCCCTCAAGACCGGGTTCCAATATCTTTTAGAACATGGTTACGATGGGGTTATTACGATCGATGCCGACGGACAGCATGATCCAGCTGAAATCCCTCTTTTTGTTGATGCTGCAGAACGCGGATATGACATGGTTATCGGCAACAGAATGTCGAATGTTTCGACGATGCCCTTTATTCGGAGGTTTGCCAATCATACGTCATCTTTTCTCATCAGTCTTTTTTCGGGACAGATGATCCGTGACAGTCAGAATGGGTTCAGGTACTACAAGTTGTTTTCTGTGATGGCTTTACCTCTCAAGGCAAGCAAGTACGACCTGGAGACTGAAGTGATTTTCAAAGCGGCTAGAGCGGGCCAGCGAATCGGCTGGGTTCCGACGCGAACGATCTACCGGAATGAGGCCAGAAGCAAATTCAACTCAGTTACTGACACTCTCAGGTTCATCGGGGCACTGGTGAGGTACGGTCTGCTGAGGCGATAACGTTTGCGGCGCAAGAAAGAATCCTATGGACTAGTTACCTATGAACACCGAAGAAGCCCTTACCTCGTTGCGCTGAGATGGGGGAGGTGGAGGATGACGAGCCAAATGTGAAGGAGCAGGGAACGCACATAAACGAGTAGTTGCAGAACCTGCTTGAACCGTGGAGATCACACGGTTGACTGTCAACCGGAAAAGACTAAACTTTTAATTTGAACGCTTTTTTTCATACCGACATGAAAGGAGAGCCATGCGCGTGGCAGCAAACATTATAGACTTTACCAAAATCAAATCAAGTTACGCGATGCCCGACCTCCTCCAGCTCCAGAAGACATCTTATGATTGGCTTTTGGGACCAGGTCTTGCTCAGATCTTTACGAGAGTTTTCCCTATTGACACCGCGAAGTTGCGGATCGAGTACGTGAGCCACGACACCGAACGCCCTGGAAGGTCGATGGAAAGTTGCCGTAAGGCGGGACTGAGCTTTGAGGCCATGATCCGTGCCAATTTCCGACTGATCAACAAGGAAACCGGCGAAATTCGTGAACAGCCGCTGATTGTCACTCAGATTCCTCTCATGACAGCGTACGGGACCTTTCTTATCAACGGGGCTGAGCGTGTGATTGTCTCACAATTGGTGCGATCGCCCGGCGTCTATTTCGAAGGCGGGAAAGACAAGCTGTCAGGAGCGCAGGTCTATATGGTAACCCTCATTCCGGACAGAGGCAACTGGATGGAAATCGAGGCGGGCAAGGATGACGTGATCTATACGCGCCTTCGGAAGAAGGCTCACAAGATTCCGGTGACTCTTGTGCTGAAAGCACTCGGGATAGAGTCGAATGAAGAGATCAAGCGCCTCTTCACCGTCGAGAAGACTGAGCGTATGTCGGTTGAACAACTCCGGTCGGTGTTCGAGCAGGTTGAATATCGAGCAGCCGAGCCACTCCTGGATGCGAGGGGCAAGGAAATCATCAAGGAGGGAGCCGCCATCACCGAAAAGGCTCTGAGCCTCCTGGAGAATCACGGAGTCAGTTTATTCATGGTCAGCAGCAGGCAGCCAGATCGCTGGATCATTAAGACACTCAGCGTGGACAAGACGGCGAACCAGGAAGAGGCCGTGAAGCAGATCTTCAAGGAGATGCAACCCAAGGAGCGTCTTACCGTCGAGGCTGCCCAGAACCTCCTGTCAACATTGCTCACCGACCCAGCATACAATACGTATACCCCCATTGGGCGATACAAAATCAATAAGCGGTTTGGTATTGAAACCAGCTCGCCGGTGCTGACCACAGACGACTACATATCGATTATCCGGCACCTGATTGATATTCGCGAGCGCAAAGCTAGCTTTGATGACATTGACAGCCTTGCAAATCGTCGTATCAGGTGTGTCGGCGAATTGTTAGCTGAGGAAATTCAGGACAGCATGCTGAAAGTAGCCAAAGCTACGCGCGACAAGGTTACGATTTATTCATCAGAGCAGATGATGAATCTCCAAAACGTTCTGAACACCAAACCGATCATCTCCTCCATCAGGAATTTCTTTGGGCAGAGCCAGTTGTCACAATTCATGGAGCAAATCAACCCGCTCTCGAGCCTGGCACACAAGCGGCGCCTGAGTTCTCTGGGGCCTGGCGGACTGAACAGAAAACGTGCGGGGGTCGAAGTACGGGACATCCATTCCTCCCACTACAGCCGGATCTGCCCAATCGAGACGCCAGAGGGCGGTAACATTGGTTTGATCAACAGTCTCAGTTCTTATGCAATGCTCGACGAGTACGGGTTTATCACGGCACCTTACGCAAAGGTCTCGAACGGGCGCAAGGACGAACGTAACGTCGTCTATATGGATGCCGAAGAGGAAGAGCACTACTCAATCGCCCAGGCAAACACTGCTGTTGACGATCGGGGCCGCTTGACTTCGAAAACAGTTATTGCAAGACAGCGTAGCGAGGGAGGGGAAATTCTTCCAAAGGAACTTCCAGCGAGCAAGGTCGACTACATCGACCTTCTGCCCTCCCAGGTATTCGGGATTTCGGCATCACTAATCCCATTCCTTGAGCATGACGATGCAAACCGCGCGCTCATGGGATGCAACATGCAGCGACAGGCGGTTCCACTTGTTGCTCCAGATCTGACCCGCGTTTCGACGACCATGGAAGAGCGGGTTGTGCGCGATAATGGTGACCTGGTTCTCAGTGATGTAGAGGGAACTGTTTCCTATGTGGATGCGGAGCAGATCAGAGTATCACCTCTCGTGACTGTTGCGGACCTCAAAAGCGGCAGCGTTCCGGTTGATGTAGTCCCTGTGATGCTTGCCACAGAGACAGGAGAGCCAGGGATTGCTGGCGAGGAGGTGCGAATGGTTCCTATTTCGTTCGCTCCAGAGGGCGTTCCTGAGGGAGTTCTCGCCTTGATAGGGTCTGAGATTTCGCGCGAGCAGGTCGAAGGTCTCGCAGAAGACGGTGTTGAATCATTTCAATATGTTCCCGCAGGGTCTATTGTGCAGAATTCGCTTGCTGATCTGTTCGACGTGCAGACGAATGATGGCTTGATCGGAAAGACTCTGGCAAAGGATGTGCAGGAAGGCAAGAACAAAGTGCACAAGGCGGGTACGAAGATCACTGAGACGCTGCTCGGTCGCCTTATCAACAATGCTAGGATCCGTTCTCTTCCGATTCAGGAAGCGGGCGCGGAGGTGCTGGTAGACCTTCAGACGCTTTCCATGACGCCTATCGGACAGCAGGTTCTTGGTCACCGAATATTGCGTGTGACGTCGGCACAGGATCTAAGTGCCAGTGTTGGCGGTGTCGTCTCAGAAGACAGCCTGCGTGACCTCCTTGGCAAGGACAAGAATGCGAGCATTCTTACCTATGATCCAGCGAAGGCCTCGACCTATGAGCTCTTTCGGGTCAACGGATCGCTGGTGGGTCAGACGTTGGCGGAGGATGTGCACCTTCGTAAACCCAAGACCAAAACAGTTGCTGTTGGCAAAAAACTGACTCGCGGCGACCTGATTCTGATGGCAAAGAACGGGGTGTCGCACATTTCGGTTCCACAGGCGCGCATCTTCGAACTTCAGAAGTTCCAGCGTACGAACCAGGACACGTGTATTAACCAGCATCCAGCTGTTTCTATCGGAGACGAGGTGCACCCAGACGATCTGCTCGCCAACGGTTATGCTTCTGTCGATGGGGAGCTTGCTTTGGGGAAGAATCTGCTTGTTGCCTATGTTCCGTGGCGTGGGTATAACTATCAGGACGGAGTCATTGTCAGCGAGCGCCTTGTGCGTGACGATAGCCTTTCCTCCATCCACATAAAGGAACATAAGATTGAGGTCAGATCCACAGAGTTCGGCAAGGAAGAGATTACCAGGGATCCCCCCAACGTTTCCAAGGAGCTTGCTCGACATCTTGATGACCGGGGAATAGTCCGGATTGGAGCACACGTCAAGGCTGAAGATGTTTTGGTGGGCAAGATCACTCCACGAGCAGAGCAGGAAGAGTCGCCCGAGGTAAGGGTTTACTTTGCACTGTTCCATGACAAGGCTCGAGACTACAAGAACACGTCCTACAAGGTTCCGCCAGGAGAGGATGGCGTTGTCATTGATGTGCAGGAGATCACCAAAGACAGCACAAGTGATACCCTTCCTGTTGGTGTTGAGCGAATCATTAAAGTTTATGTCGCAAAGAAACGGAAGATCATCGTCGGAGACAAGGTTGCGGGACGTCATGGGAACAAGGGTGTCATTACGCGCATCCTTCCCGAAGAGGATATGCCGTTCCTTGACGATGGGACACCGGTGGACATCATTTTGAGCCCGCTTGGCGTACCATCACGAATGAACATAGGTCAGCTGCTTGAAGCCAGTCTGGGCATTGCAGCCAGGAGGCTTAACGTGCGCGCTCTTACCCCTGTGTTCAATGGGGCTACCGAGGAAGAAATTAAAGCGCTTCTTGTGAAGGCCGGATTGAGTGAGAGCGGCAAAGAGGACGTGCGCGACGGTGTGTATGGCAAGTACTTCGAGAGTCAGGTTACCGTAGGCGAAGCATATATCCTGAAGCTCATTCACTTGGCGGAAGACAAGATGCATGCACGGTCAACTGGTCGCTATACGCTCATTACACAGCAGCCGATCGGCGGTAAGGCCCAATTCGGTGGGCAACGCTTTGGAGAAATGGAAGTATGGGCTTTGGAGGCGTATGGTGCTTCGACTGTCTTGCAGGAAATGCTGACGATCAAGTCAGACGATCTTGAGGGAAGGCGCGTAGCGTACGAACGTCTTACGAAGGGGAATAATCTCTTTGAAACAGGTTTCCCCGAATCCTTCAATGTTCTTGTCAAGGAACTTCGAGGGCTCGGACTCGATCTGGAGAGTTTGCCAAAAGCAGGAGAAGTCTATGCAAAGAGCACAAAAGTACTGCTTGAAGACAATGAATAGCATTTCCTAAGGGGAGGAAAAAGTGAGCAGATTCAGCCCGAGTAATATCAGAAACTTCGTGCTCGTTGGACAAGGCGGCTCTGGAAAAACGATGATCACAGAACGCCTGCTGTTTCGTGCGGGGGCAAGCCAGAGAGTTGGCCGTGTCGAGGACGGAACAACAGTCTCCGACTACCTGGATGAAGAAGTGAGGCGCCATATCAGCACAAGCATTGGCCTTTGCGAGTTTGACTATAAGGGGGTTCGACTAAATCTGCTCGATACCCCGGGCTATGCCGATTTCATGACAGAAGCACAGGAAGCAGTTCGAGTCGCCGATACGGCATTGCTTGCAATCAACGCAGGCGCGGGTGTCGAAGTCCAGACACCGCGTTTCTGGAACCTTTGCGAAGCGCAGGCGATTCCCGTTGCTTTTGTGGTGAACAAGGTAGATTTGGAAAATGTGGATTTTGACAGTCGGGTTGCTGAGTTACAGAAAACGTTCGGCCATAAGGTTGCGACCCTGACGATCCCGATCGCTTCTGGACCAGGTTTTTCGGCCTTTGTCGACGTTGTGACGGGCAAGGTTTATTCATATCCTGCTGGGAAGGACGAGGCAGTCATTTCGGATGCTATTCCCGACAATGTCCGGTCAGACTACGAGGCAGCACGTCTCGCCTTGACGGAAGCAGTCGCGGAATCGGACGATGCGATGATGGAGAAATACCTCGGTGGTGAAGCCTTGAGTCAGGATGAACTTACGGTGGTGTTTGCAAAGGCATTCAAGAACCGTCAGGTGTTTCCAGTTGTTGGCATTTCCGCCCTGAAGGGAATCGGCTGTGACTATCTCATGGAGTTTCTTGCCTCGTATGCTCCAAGTCCCTCGGAAATCAGGGTGCAAGCAAAGCGGAAAGGCACGGACGATGTCGTCGAGCTTCGTGCGGATCCATCAGCGCGCCCAGCAGCCTTTGTGTTTAAGACAACTTCGGATCCATTTGTGGGTAAATTGTCGTTTGTACGCATATATAGTGGAAGGATCGCTCACGAAATCTATAATGGGACAAAGGATGTTTCTGAGAAAGTCGGCGGCCTGTTCCACATGATCGGCAAGAAGCAGGAAGCATTGGATGAGGGTATCGCCGGCGATATAGTGGTCATTTCGAAGCTGGTCGCGACTACCACGAATGATACAATTACCAGCAAAGACGACCCCATTGAGCTTGCCCCGATCGTTTTTTCGCAGCCGCTCCTGATGCGGTCTTTGAAGCCAAAGTCGAGAGCAGATGACGACAAACTGAGTTCTACATTGAGCCGCCTTAAGGAAGAGGAGCCTGCTATAGTCATCGAGAAGAACGCGGAAACTCATGAAACCATCATGAGGGGTCTCGGCGAGGCACATCTTCAGGTAATTGTTGAGCGCCTTCAAAAGAAGTTTGGTGTGAACATCGACCTGGAAGTGCCTAGGGTTCCATATCGCGAGACGATTAAGGGGCACGCCCGTGTCGAAGGAAAGCACAAGAAACAGACCGGTGGGCATGGGCAGTATGGCGATTGCTGGATCGAAATGGAACCGAATGAACGGGGTGGAGGATGGGTGTTTGAGAACAAAGTCTTTGGAGGAGCGATCCCGAAGCAGTTCATTCCGGCTATTGAGAAGGGCATGCTGGAGACGATGTCCAAGGGCCAACTGGCAGGCTATCCCGCTGTAGACATCAAGGTCGCGGTCGTAGATGGGTCGTACCATCCGGTTGACTCGTCAGAAATGGCGTTCAAATTGGCAGGATCGCTTGCCTTCAAGAAGGCATTTGAGCAGTGCAACCCCATTCTTCTCGAACCAATCGTTGCACTTGAAGTCACTGTCGACGAGAAATATATGGGCGATGTCATGGGGGATCTTACCAGCAAGCGTGGCAAGATTTCGGGCATGGAAAACACTCAGGGAAAGCAGACCATCAAGGCATTTGTCCCCCTGTCGGAGATGCTGAATTATGGGATTGACCTAGGGTCAATCACGCAGGGAACTGGTGTATACTCCATGAAGGTCGACCATTATGAAGAAGTACCTGAGCGGATTGCCGAGAAGATCATTGCCGATGCGAAGGCTAATGCGGTCGCTGAGGAAGAAGAGTAGTAGTTCATAGGGAGGAAGATTGAGAAACAATAAGATAGAGGCTCTATCCCTTCACCTGGCATCGCCGGAGGAAATACGCAGCTGGTCGCACGGAGAAGTCACCGAAGCCGAAACACTTGATTATCGCAGTGGTAAGCCAAAGCCTCATGGATTGTTCTGCGAGGTCATTTTTGGACCGACCAAGAGTTATCAGTGCCGCTGTGGGAAGCTCAAGGGAAAGAGTTTCGAGGGACAGGTCTGTGACAAGTGCCATGTCGAAGTTGCTGATTCCAGCGTTCGCCGTGAACGCATGGGCCACATCGAGCTCCATGCTCCCGTCGCTCACATCTGGTATTTCCGGAACGCCGTCAACTACATCGCGCTCCTCTTGGAGATGCCTAGCAAAGCAGTGGAGAAGGTTATCTCATTCAGCAGCTGGCTGGTCCTGGATCCCGGCGACGCGGAAGGACTCGTCCGTAAGCAGCTCCTGACAGACGAAGAGTATCGCGATCGGAAGATCAAGGGTGAGAAGTTCGTTGCCAAGAAGGGCGCAGAAGCATTCCTGGATCTTCTGAAGGACGTTGACTTATATAAGATGCGTGATGCTCTTCTGATACGGATCAAGGGCAAGTCTCGTCAGGACCGTGCAAAGGCTGTCAAGCAGCTGGACGTCGTCACGGCTCTCATTAACAATAGCCGGAAGCCCACGGACATGATCATGATTCGCATTCCAGTCATTCCCCCGGACCTCCGCCCGCTCGTGCAGCTTGAGGGAGGACGTTTTGCCTCCGATGACCTGAACGAGCTCTACCGCCGCGTTATCAACCGTAACAACCGTCTTGGGAAGATGATCGACGAAAATGCTCCCGAGATCTTGCTGCAGAATGAGAAGCGCATGCTCCAGGATGCTGTTGATGCTCTCCTGGACAACAGCAAGCGCCAATATCCCGTTATCAACGCCAACGGCCGCCCCCTGCGCTCGCTCAGTGACAAGCTCAAGGGCAAGGAAGGCCGTTTTCGTCAGAACCTGCTTGGCAAACGTGTCGATTATTCAGGCCGTGCCGTCATTGTTTCCGGGCCGCAGCTCAAGATCAGCCAGTGTGGTGTGCCCAAGGAAATGGCACTGGAACTGTTCAAACCCCATGTGATCTATCGGCTGATGCGTGAAGGTGTTGTTGGCAGCATGAAGGTTGCTAAGGACATCGTGGAGAAGCCGACGCCCGAGGTGTGGAACATCCTCGAGAAGGTCGTCAGGGGCAATGTTGTCCTCCTGAACCGCGCGCCAACCCTTCATCGTCTGTCCATTCAGGCATTTGAACCCGTCCTCATTGATGAGAAGGCCATTCAGATCTCTCCGCTGGTGTGTACCCCATTCAACGCTGACTTTGATGGAGATCAGATGGCCATACATCTTCCGCTGAGCCTCGCGGCTCAGACCGAAGCCCGTCTGCTCATGCTTTCTTCATATAACATTTTCTCACCGGCGAGTGGCAATCCCATGGCAGGTCCCGTTCAGGACATGGTACTTGGAGCCTATTACCTCACGTACGAGATCAAGGACAAGATGAAAGCAGTGAAATGGAATGCTGTTCCTGTGTACCCTGAGCAGGACGTGCTCTACCTCTTTGAGTCGGGCAAGCTGCACGTCCACGACCCCGTTCTTGTCCAGATTGGCGGACAGAAGATCCGTACGACGGTGGGACGCGTTGTGTTCAACGATGAACTGCGGACAGGCATCTTTGAGGGTGAGGCAAAGTACACGGACTTCCCCTTTCAAAACAAGACCATGCCTAAGAAAGAGATCGAGGCAATGATTCTGGACTTCTTTCGCCAGTTTGGTGTCTCCAAGACGAGCGTGCTTCTCGACAACATCAAGGCGCTTGGCTTCAAGTATGCAACCGAGTCGGGCATGTCCATCAGTCTTTCAGACATGGAGGTTCCGCCAGAACGGAAGCGTATTCTGGACGATGCCGACAAGAGCGTCCGTGAAATCAATGCGTTCTACGATGAAGGACTTCTCTCGTACAACGACCGCTATCTGAAGGTGGTCAAGGTTTGGCAGGACAAGGGGGAGGAAATTGAGCGTGCTGTGTTCCGCAATCTCACAGAGGAGAACTCGGTGCGCATCATGGCTGACTCCGGGGCGCGTGGAAGTAAGAAGCAGATTGTACAGATGACGGGTATCCGTGGTCTGATGTCTGACCCCTCCGGCAAGATCATCGAGTTCCCTATCAAATCCAACCTGCGTGAAGGTCTTTCTGTACTGGAGTACTTCCTGTCGACGCACGGTACACGCAAGGGCCAGGCCGACACGGCACTGAAGACATCAGACTCTGGCTATCTGACGCGTCGTCTTGTCGATGTTGCTCACGAGCTGGTAGTGCGGGAAGTGGACTGCACGCACTCGGTTGCCCGCGAGATCAAGATCGGCAATCTGGTTGTTTCATCGCTGTCTGACGAGGTAGCTGGCAAGATCGCTGACGAAGAGGTTGTGAATCCGCTGACTGGGGAAATTATCATTGAGCCCGGTGAGGAGATCTCCTGGGAGCAGGCGAAACGTCTGGAGGCGTTGGGTCTCAAGTCGCTGAAGATCCAGCGGTACGTTGGTGGCTTAACTGTTCAGCCTGTTGTTGATGGAGGAGCCGTCATTGTTGGTCTTCGCGAGCAGATTGCCGGTCGGTACGCGGCCGACGACATAGTGCTGCGCGCATCGACCATCGCCGTCAACCCCGTCTGGTCGCGGACAACGCTTGAGCGCATCCTGGAACGGCCCCTTGCCGCGGATATCGTATCTAGTGATGGTGGTCGAACAATCGCAATGAAGGGCGATCCTTTGACGGACAAGGTGGTTACTGCCGCAAAGCGTGCCGGCATCACCTCTGTTCGAGTAATCGTCGACGAGGATATCGTTCTCGTTCCCAAGGATGGTTTTATCCGTGATGAGGTGGCCGTTGCCATTGAGCAGTTTGGGATCACTAGCGTCCGTCTTCGTTCAGCCATTACCTGCCAGAGCGAAAACGGCGTTTGTGCCATGTGCTATGGCCGTGACCTTTCCACTGGCAATGACGTTCAAGTGGGAGAGGCGGTCGGCGTGATCGCTGCACAATCCATTGGTGAGCCAGGAACACAGCTGACCCTCCGTACATTCCACACAGGAGGCATTGCAGTTGTCGATATTACGACCGGTCTGCCTCGCGTTGAGGAGATCTTTGAGGGACGTACGCCAAAGGGCCAAGCTTTGGTCTCTCCTGTGGATGGAGTGTTCCACATCATCGATCTGAAGGAGAAAAATCAGGAAGAGCGAAAGCAGATTATCATCGCGGGCACGGCTGGCGCCGAGGTCAAATTCAAGGTTTCGTCTAACGCACGGTTGCGAGTGAAGGATGGCGACCACGTGTCCATTGGTGATCAATTGACAGAGGGCTCAATCGACCCCAAGAATCTTCTTGAACTGGTAGGTGTTGAAGAAACGGCGCGGTATCTGGTTCAGGAGGTTCAGAAGGTGTACCGGTCTCAGGGCGTGGACATCAACGTGAAGCACGTTGAAATGATCATCCGCCAGATGCTCAAGAAAGTCAAGATTATCGAGCCGGGAGACACGACCTTCTTCACTGATCAGATCGTGAGCAAGCACGAACTCTTGCACCAAAACAGTAGGGTCCGTGCCCAGGCGGGAAAGCCTGCTTCTTTCGATCTTGTGCTGCAGGGAATTACAAAGTCCTCTCTCGAGACAGACAGCTTCCTCTCAGCTGCTTCTTTCCAGGAAACGCCGAGAGTATTGGCCGATGCGGCTATCAAGGGCAAGATTGACCGATTGACTGGTCTCAAGGAGGCTGTGATCGTAGGTAAGCCGATTCCCGCTGGCACTTCCTCCCCGGAGCTCATCTTTGCCAATAGGAAGACACAGCCGGAAGCATCGTCGTTGACACACACGGGAACAAAATAGGCCAGAGACAGGGCCGGAGGCACCATCTCAAGAAGCTCCGGCCAAAGATAGTGATTTGTCAAGGCTAGGACCGCTTGACATATGGGTTGGGATGCGTATCATTTAAAAATGTGTATTCACGTCCTTAGGAGGAAATTGTATGGCTACATTTAACCAACTGGCGCGGTCGCCCCGCGTGCGGCCGAAGTTCAAGACCAAGACTCCGGCTCTCAAGGGTAGTCCGCAGAAAAGGGGTGTTTGCACTCAGGTCAAGACTGCAACGCCGAAGAAGCCGAACTCAGCATTGCGCAAGATCGCAAGAGTTCGTCTGACGAACGGAATGGAAGTTACTGCCTACATTGGTGGTATCGGTCATAACCTCCAGGAGCACTCGATGGTGCTGATCCGCGGCGGCAGAGTGAAGGACTTGCCCGGCGTGCGATATCACATTATTCGTGGAACACTGGACGCGGCAGGCGTAGCTAATCGCATGAAAGCACGCTCAAAATACGGAGCCAAGCGAGCCAAGAAGACCTCGGCTGCAAAGAAAGGTGGCAAGTAATGCCTAGGAAGATTCGACAATTTCGCAAGCCAACTCAGTCTGATCCCATCTACAACAGTGAGCTGTTGAACCATTTCATCAATAAGATTCTGAAGAAGGGCAAAAAGGTGAAGGCGCAGGGCATTGTCTATGGTGCCTTGAAGTTGATCGACGAAAAGGGTGCCAAGCCTGGCATTGAAGTCTTTCAGCAGGCTGTCGAAAAGTGCAGACCATTGGTTGAAGTGAAGCCACGCCGAGTTGGAGGGGCAACGCTTCAGGTTCCTGTGGAAGTTGAGTCACGTCGCGGAATCAATCTAAGCATGGAGTGGATTGTTGATGGAGCTAAGAAGCGGGCTGGCAAGTCGATGGTCGAGAAGATCGCCTATGAGATGATTGACGCTGCCTCCGAGACGGGAGCTGCATTCAAGAAGAAATCGGATGTCCATCGCATGGCAGAGGCGAATAAGTCGTACTCTCACTATCGCTGGTAGACCCCGGAGTCATGGTACTGCATGCTTAATCAGAACGATTTGAACGACATACGGAATATTGGCATTATTGCGCACATTGACGCCGGCAAGACAACGACTTCGGAACGGATTCTCTACTATACCGGGTCTACGTATAAACTTGGCAATGTCGATGATGGCAATACGACTACGGATTTCCTCCCGCAGGAGCGGGAACGTGGTATTACAATTCAGTCTGCCGTCGTTACTGCCTCATGGAAAGGGTTCAAGATTAACATCATTGATACGCCCGGTCACGTGGACTTCACTGCAGAGGTAGAACGTGCTCTCAGAGTGCTTGACGGAGGGGTGATAATTCTTTCCGCGGTCGAAGGAGTACAAGCTCAGTCAGAGACCGTATGGCGTCAGGCTGATAAGTATCATGTACCGCGCATCGTCTATATCAACAAGTTCGATCGGGTGGGAGCAGACTTCGAGAAGACCATTGAAGCAATTCGAGAGAAGCTTGGTGCTCGACCGGCGATTGTTCAATTGCCTGTGGGAAAGGAAGATAGCTTCATGGGTGTTCTCGATGTTATGGAATCCAAGAAGTATCTGTTCTCGGATTCCACTGGTGAGACCTTCGAGACTCTTCAGCTCGACGAGCAGGAGGCAGCTCAGGTTGCCGATGCCCGTGAGCGCCTTATCGAGGCGGTAGCTGAGGTGGATGACGAAGCTCTTGAGGAATACGTAGCTACCGGGACAATGGAATGGAGTCACGTCAAGCCCGCTCTTCGCCGTGCGACAATAGCGAATCTTGTGGTTCCAGTGTTTATAGGATCGTCGTTTCGAAACAAGGGCATCCAACCCCTACTGGACGGAATTGTGGACTATCTTCCATCACCGCTGGATGTGAAGCCTGCTATTGGCAGGAGTCCAGGAACTGATGAAAAGGTTGAAGTCACCAGCGATGTGAATGGCCCGTTAGTTGCTTTGGTCTTCAAAATCGTGTCGGATCCCTATGTTGGTATCCTCTCCTACATACGCGTGTACTCGGGTGTCATGAAGAGCAGTTCATACGTTGTGAATGCAAACACGGGCGACAAGCAGCGTGTGAGCAGGCTCCTTCGCATGCATGCGAACAAGCGCGAGGACATCGAGGAGCTGGGAGCGGGAGATCTTGGTGCCATTGTCGGCTCGAGGGATGTTATTACGGGTACAACGCTTTGTGATGAGGGGAGACTGATTCAGCTGGAAACGATGCACTTCCCCGAACCCGTGGTTTCCGTGGCCGTTGAGCCGAAGACGAAGGTGGATCAGCAGAAACTAGCTGCTTCACTTGCGAAGTTCGCAATCGAGGACCCTACATTCCGGATCAAGACAGATGAGGAAACCTCCGAGACGATCATTTCAGGGATGGGAGAGCTCCATCTGGAGATCATCATTGATCGTCTGCTTCGGGAGTATGGCGTAAACGCGGTCGTCGGAGAGCCTCAGGTTGCCTACCGTGAGGCGATTGGCCGCGAGATTGTGCAGCAGGGCAAATACATCAAACAGACAGGAGGGCATGGCCAGTATGGCGATGTTGTCCTGAGAATTGCCCCTGGGGAGCGCGGCAGTGGCATTGTGTTTGTCAACAAGACCGTAGGCGGTTCGGTGCCAAAGCAATTCATTTCGGCTATTGAAGCTGGAGTGCGGGAGGCCTCCACCTCTGGTCCCATTCTTGGATTTCCGCTTGTGGATATAACGGTAGCATTGACGGATGGGTCGTATCACCCCGTTGACTCATCAGAGATGGCGTTTAAGATCGCTGCGTCAAAGGCATTGCGGGAAGGTTGCGCAAAAGCATCCCCGTTTCTCCTGGAACCCATCATGAAACTGGAGATTGTTGTCCCGAAGGAGAACATTGGAGATGTCATCGGCAGTATCACAGCGAGAAGAGGCACTATCCAGCAGATTCAGGATCGTGGTCACCTGCAGGTTGTGGAGGCGTCTGCTCCCTTAGCCGCGATGTTTGGTTACACAACGATTCTACGTTCCCTGACACAGGGCCGTGGGTCGTTTTCCATGGAATTCTCGCACTATCAAAAGGTTTCAGAAGAAGTTCAAGAACAGATTGTTGCCAAGTTCGAAGGTTCGTCCAGCAAGGCATAATCAGACGGGAGGTTATAATGGCGAAAGAGAAGTTTGAGCGTACCAAGCCACATGTCAATATCGGAACCATCGGTCACATTGACCATGGCAAGACGACCCTGACAGCGGCAATTACCAAGTGTCTTGCGACCCTAGGCCATACGGCGGTCAAGCGGTACGACGAGATCGACAACGCTCCGGAAGAGAAGGCCCGTGGTGTCACGATCAATGCTCACCATGCCGAGTATGAAACCGAGAAGCGTCACTATGCGCACATTGATTGCCCTGGGCACGCAGATTACATCAAGAACATGATTACTGGTGCCGCTCAGATGGACGGTGCCATCCTCGTGGTTGCCGCATCCGAGGGACCCATGCCTCAGACGCGTGAACACCTCCTGCTCGCTCACCAGGTGAACGTTCCGAAGATCGTGGTCTTCCTCAACAAGGTGGACCAGGTGGATGATCCTGAACTGATTGACCTCGTGGAGTTGGAAGTGCGTGACCTCCTGAAGAAGGAAGGCTTTGATGGTGATACAACCCCCATCATCCGTGGTTCTGCTCTCAAGGCTCTGGAGTATGAAGGTGACTGCTCCCGTGGCAAGAATGAGTGGACCGACAAGATCTGGGAACTTATGGACGCCGTCGACAGCTACATCCCGACCCCTGTCCGTCCGATCGACAAGCCCTTCTTGCTTGCCGTCGAGGATGTTTTTACGATCACGGGCCGTGGCACGGTTGCAACCGGTCGTATTGAACGTGGTATCGTCAAGATGAGCGACAATGTCGAAATCGTCGGCCTCTCGGAAGAGACCCGCAAGACCGTTGTCACTGGTATTGAGATGTTCCACAAGCTGCTGGACGAGGGACAGGCAGGCGACAACGTTGGCCTCCTGCTCCGTGGCGTTGAGCATGACGATGTGCGCCGTGGGCAGGTCATCGTTAAGCCCGGTTCCATCACTCCGCACACAAAGTTCGAGGCACAGGTCTATGTCCTGTCCCAGGCAGAAGGTGGCCGTCACAAGCCCTTCTTCCCTGGCTATAAGCCCCAGTTCTACTTCCGTACCACCGATGTGACCGGTGCCATTGCCCTTCCTGAAGGTCAGGAAATGGCCATGCCCGGCGACAACGTTGTGATGACCGTCACCCTCATGACACACATTGCCATGGAGGAAGGCCTCCGCTTTGCCATCCGTGAGGGTGGCCGTACGGTTGGCGCTGGTGTCGTCACCAAGATTCTGGAGTAAGCGG
>JAJFTL010000039.1 GCA_021373025.1 bacterium | reverse complement strand
TAACTCGTTGTGCTCTCAGGATGCCCAGCACTTCCAACCTCTTGAGATACTCGGCCGCTGTCTGGCGTTGAGCAATCCCAGCATCAACAACAAACTGCCCTTTTGTATACGGCTGCCGGAAGAGCAGCTCCAACAGCTCCTTGGAGTAGATCTTGGGTAATTCTTTCTTCACGCGCTCCGCGGTTTGCTCCATCAGTGCACGAATTGCCAGGATACGATCCCGTGTCACGATGGACATCTGCTCCACGGCATCCAGCATATAGAGGATCCACGGCTCCCATGCTCCCTGTTCAGTGACGCCACGCAGCAGAATGTAGTAGTCATGCTTGTGTTCGATGATATACCGGCTGAGATACAGGACGGGCAAATCCAGCAAGCCCTTATATGTCAGGAATAGAATCCCCAGGACACGGCCGGTGCGTCCATTGCCGTCAGCGAAAGGATGGATCGCTTCAAACTGATAATGGATCAGCGCGAGCTTGACCAACGTTTCCATCCCGTCGTCTGCATGCATGAACTGCTCCAGATTGGCGAGCTTGTCGCGCAGGACTCCTTCACCCTCCGGCGGTGTATAGATGGTTTCTCCTGTCACACCGTTAACGATAGCAGTTCCCGGAACGTTCCGGACGCCAGCGTCATTTTCCGTGATTGTTTGGACGATCTTGACGAGAAGGTTCGTCGACAACACCGGCCGGACTTTGAGGGATTCAAACCCATTCCACAACGCTTCGCGATAACGCAGTACTTCCTTGGTCGCGGGGTCAATATGGCTGGTTTTCGCGGCGTAAGAGCGGAACAGCATATCATTCGTCGTGAAGATGTTCTCGATCGCCGAACTGTCCTTGGCTTCCTGCAACACAAGGGAGTCGACCAACATTGCCTGATTGGGGATCGTCCGCCCCAGACCTTTGAGCTCAGCCAAAGCGCGAGCCGCACTAATGGCTTTCTTGAGGACGGTCCTCGTCTCGATCTGTGCCTGTGGCGGCAGGAGAGGAAGGTCGTTGTATGGCATCATTGGATCAAAGGTCATAGCCCAAGCCCTTCAGGTTCTTGCGAATCTCGTCGTCCAGTTTTCTTGCTTCTTCCATCTGCTTGCTTAATTGTGCAGCAAGCTCCTGCATTTTTTGGTCAAAGGGCTCGTCATCGTCCTCGACGTCTTCGGCTCCCACGTAACGGCCGGGCGTCAGCACGTAGCCATTGGCTGCGACCTCATCCAGTGTCGCACTTTTGCAGAAGCCGGCAACGTCCTGGTACTCCTCTGCCTTTGGGTCACCCCGCCAGGCATGATACGTCCCCGCGATGTGCTGGATGTCCTCGGGACTCAGCTCCTTGTGCGTGCGGTCCACCATGGTGCCCAGCTTGCGTGCATCGATGAACAGGATGTGCCCCCGACGGTCATGGAAACGGTTGCTGCCCTTGAAGCGTGCCAGGCACCACAGGCAAACGGGGATCTGGGTGGAGTAGAACAACTGCCCCGGCATGGCGACCATGCAGTCCACTACATCAGCCTCGATGAGGTGACGGCGAATCTCGCCCTCCCCTGACGTGTTGCTGGACATGCTGCCGTTGGCCATGACAAAGCCGGCTTCGCCGTGCGGCGCCAGGTGATAGATGAAGTGCTGGATCCAAGCATAGTTGGCGTTGCCCTCCGGCGGGATGCCGTACTGCCAGCGCGGATCGGTCTTGAGGCGGTCACCACCCCACGGGCTCATGTTGAAGGGCGGATTGGCCAGGATGTAGTCTGCTTTGAGGTCAGGGTGCAGGTCGTGCAGGAAACTGTCTGCATTCTGCGGGCCCAGGTCAGCTTCGATACCACGGATGGCCAGGTTCATACGGGCGAGCCGCCATGTCGTGTAATTGAGCTCCTGGCCATAAATGGCAACGCTCCCCTTGTGGCCGTGTGCTTCAATGAACTCTTCGCTTTGCACAAACATGCCACCTGAACCGCAACACGGGTCATAGACGCGTCCTTTGTACGGTGCCAGCATCTCAACAAGTGTCCGGACGACGCAGCGCGGCGTGTAGAACTCCCCGCCTTTCTTGCCCTCGGCGCTGGCGAACTGCGCAAGGAAGTACTCATAGACGCGGCCGAGGATGTCAGTGGATCCGTGCTCAGCGTCGTTGAGACCGATGCCGCTCATGAGATCAATGAGGCGACCAAGACGCTCCTTGTCTACGCCGGGGCGGGCGTAATCCTTGGGCAGAACGCCCTTCAGTTTCGGATTTTCACGTTCGATCATGGCCATGGCGTCGTCGATGACCTTGCCGATGCTGGGTTGATGCGCCATCGTGCGCAACTTCGACCAGCGTGCTTCCTGCGGAACCCAGAAGACGTTCTGGGCCGTATAAGCATCGCGGTCTTCGACAAAGTCATTCCGTTCGTCCGGTTCGGCGATGTAATTCTCGTTGGACGGATCAGCTACGTCCTGTACCAGTTGAGTGTGCAGCTGCTCAAACCGGTCTGAGATGTATTTGAGGAAGATGAGACCCAGGACGACGTGTTTGTACTCGCCCGCATCCATGCTGCCACGCAGCTCGTCGGCCATCTTCCACAGCTTGGCCTCGAACCCCAGATTCGCCCCCGTCGTGCTGCCATTGGTTGTTTTCGTCCGCGCCACCGATTTCCCCCTCACCTCGTGTCCTAACTGCAGGCAG
>JAJFTL010000036.1 GCA_021373025.1 bacterium | reverse complement strand
GAGCCCGAGCTGCACCTGGACCTCCCCAGCCTGCGGGAACTGCATGGCATGATCTCCTGGGCTACAGCCAGGCGCAAATCAGTCGTACTGTCGACGCACAATCTGGAGACCATACGGATGCTGCCGGACCGGCTCTATGTCGTCGCCAACGGTGGGGTACGCGAAGCACCCAGGAACGAGGAGACCGTGCAGGAACTGCTTGAGGGAAATCAACCGAAACTGGGATCCTTGTCCGGCAAACAGGCCAGCGTGTGGTGATGATCGCCACTCCAAGCACCTGATGGATGAGAGCAAATCACAGCAGTTGTACGCAGATTCGCTGCTAACGTGGCGGTGTCGATGCGTAGTGTTGACACAATGAGAGTTTCAGTGTAGACTGCTCACGGAAGGGCGATTCTTGGAGTGGGGAAAGCCCACAGATTGCGAACCTTGAGTTTGCGTTTTCAGAATGCTTCTGTTTGCACCGAGGATATGATGCGCTGGGAACTCGTGTGATTGACACGACAACCCAAGGACGGGATTGGCGAACCTGGATGTATGAACTTGGTGTATTGGGAGGATTGAAATCATGATCATTGCTCGCGTTGTTGGCTCGGCAGTCTCAACGATCAAGGCCGGGAAACTTTCGGCCCGCAAGCTCTTGATCGTTCAACAGGCGACGGTACGGAATGAACTGCTGGAGGGCAACCCGATCGTTGCCGTTGACGCCGTAGGCGCTGGCGAGGGAGAACTTGTCCTCGTAGCTCTCGGCAGCGCGGGCAGACAAACGGATCTCACAGACCAGGCTCCTGCCGATGCCACGATCGTCGGTATCCTTGATTCCCTGGAAGTTGATGGCCACGATACCTTCAACAAGTCATGACCGGGCTCTACTGAACGGTAGGCTGAGGATGGGGTACCATGCCTGACAGCGAAAAGCTTGTTGCGTTGGGGTTGATTGAGACCAGGGGGCTTATTGGTGCCATTGAGGCGGCAGATGCCATGGTCAAGTCCGCCAATGTGCGGCTTGTCGGGAAGGGATACTCTGGAGACGGCCTGGTGACGGTTGCTGTTCGTGGCGATGTTGGAGCAGTGAAGGCAGCCACGGATGCAGGGGCAGCCGCTGCGCAGCGGGTGGGGGAATTGGTGTCCATTCACGTCATTCCACGTCCAGATCGCGACATTGATATGATCGTCGATGCGATGAACAGGAACCTTGGACTCCCCGTTGGCGAGGGAGCGAGTCCTGCACCCGGCACGACTCCGGTACCCGGAAGCATGGATGCGTCACCTTCGGTCAAAACGCCTGCTGAGCCCGGCGCACAGGCATTGACAGCTTCAGCAGAAGAAGCCGCGATTCCTGCGGAACAGAAGGTGAGCACAGTGCCCGCAGGGGAAACCGCTCCTATACGATCGCCCATCCAGCCCGCTCACGCGGACTTCTCTCTTGCTGCGCAACAGCCGGTGTCCAGGACCCCGGGAAAGCGAGTCAATCTGAACACGGCAACAGCAAGTCAGCTTGATGCCTTGCCCGGTGTGGGTCCTGCACTTGCGGAGCGCATTGTCGAGTTTCGTGAGCAGCAGGGACCATTCGGTTCAGTCGAGGAACTCAAGAAAGTGCAGGGGGCAAAGAAGGCATTGGTTACGTCACTGAAGGCATATCTGTTTGTTGACAAAAACGATGCTGCAAGAAAGAACAATCACAAAGCAGAAAAGTAAGAGAGGTGTATTCATGGCATCAGTTGAACTCATCAGTGTTGGAGTGGACATAGGGACAACGACGACACAGATCGTTATCTCGAAATTGCTCGTTGCGGAGACGGCGACCCTCAGCTCGATGCCGCAGGCAAGGTATGGCCCTGCACGCAAACCGAGAGCGGATGTTGCCAAGAAGGACGTCCTCTATCAGAGCCCCGTGCACTTTACGCCCATTGATCCCAACGGACTGGTGGACGTTGATGAACTGGAGAAGATCTTGACTGCTGACTACAAGGAAGCGGGTTTTACGCCCGATCAGATCGATACAGGTGCAGTCATCATCACAGGGGAAGCCGCCAAGAGCCAGAATGCTGAGCGCGTGCTCAATATCGTGGCTCCGCTCGCAGGAGACTTTGTGTCGACCGTCGCTGGCCCCAGTCTGGAGGCCCACCTGGCTGGCCGTGGTTCCGGAGCAGCTGCATGGTCTTCTGAGCACTTTGCGTGGGCAACCAACGTCGATATCGGCGGTGGTACGACGAACATCGCAGTGTTCCGGCAGGGAGACCTTGTGGACACGGTCGTCCTCTCGGTCGGAGGACGCCATATCCAGGTAGACCAGGCGACGGGAACCGTCAAGCATATCACCAAGAGTGGTGAGAAGATGCTGAACCATCTTGGCATCGAGCTCAAGGTTGGTGATGTTGCTACAGTAGATGTTCTTCGCAAGGTTGCACATCTCATGGTGGACCTGATCGTCGAAGTCTTGTCCGCCAATGTGTCACGGATGGCCCGTGATCTGATGGAAACCACTCCATTATCCCGGTCTGTTGCCGGTACGACGATCTTCTTCTCGGGCGGAGTCGCGGACTTCTACTACGATAGCAACCCCATCAGAACCATCCAGGATGTCGCTGTCTACGGTGACATCGGACCTCTCATGGGCGAGGAATTACGGAATCACCCGCGCGTCAAGGAGTGGACAGTACTCAAGCCTGTTCACACTGAGCGTGCGACCGTCATGGGCGCTAGCCACGAGACAATCACGTTGAGTGGCATGACCATATGGGTTGCTCCAAAGGAGCTACCCATGCGCAATGTCCCAGTTATCCGTCCAATATTCGATGGCATCCCCGACGAACAGGTGCTTGAAAAATCGATTATGGATGGCTATAATCGCTGGGATCTCGATCCCACAAAGGATCGAGTAGCTCTCGCTCTTGACTTGTTGGCAGTGGGCAGCTATGACGACCTGAAGAAGCTGGCACACGGTATAGAATCGTTTGCCACCAAGTACATTTCGCCGAGTATCCCACTGATTCTGGTGACTGAGCGCGACCTGGGCAAAGCATTGGGACAGGTCGTAAGTGCCGGGCTACCCCAGTTCAAGGTGCTCTCGATTGATGAAGTCACTCTGACAGAAGGGGATTACATTGACATTGGTCAATCGATGCTAGGAGATCGTCTTGTCTCTCTTTCAGTGAAGACGCTTATCTTCTCTATGTGACAAGGAGGAAACATGGCATTTCGTACTAAACTGTTTGGCAGAACGTACGAGTTCAAAGACGTCAAAGAAGTTCTCGCCAAAGCGAACGAACAGAAGTCCGGCGACGAAGGGGCGGGTGTTGCCGCAAAAAGTGTTGAGGAAAGGGTAGCGGCAAAGACTGTTCTTGCCGAGATCCCGATGTGGGTTCTCCGCGCCCAGCCGGTTGTTCCGTATGAAGAAGACGAGGTCACTCGTGCTATTGACGATGACATTGACGCCGTCGCCTACGAGAAGATCAAAAACAAGACTGTTGGTGAGATGCGCGCCTGGATCCTTGATGAGAATACCTCATCTGAAGACATCAGAGCAATCAGCCATGGTCTTACCGGCGAAATGGCTGCGGCCATCGCCAAGCTTTGCTCAAGCCTTGACCTTATTGTCGGGGGCAAGAAGATGCCGTGCGTGGTTCACAACGTTTGTACAATGGGCCTCCCCGGTCGCATTGGTGCACGTCTTCAGCCAAACCATCCAACCGATGACATCGATGCCATTCGCGCCGAGGTCTACGATGGTTTGTCATATGGCATCGGCGACCAGGTTATCGGCATTAACCCGGCAATTGACCAGGTTGAGAACCTCATGAAGATCTACGACGTCTTGTGGGATATCAAGCAGACGTGGAATATCCCTGCGTCCAACTGCATTTTGGGCCATGTTACGACGCAGATGGAGTGTCTGAAGAAGGGTGCCAAGATTGGCCAGGTCTTCCAGAGCATTGCGGGAACCCAGGCTGCTCTTGAGTCCTTCGGTGTCGAAGTTGGCATGCTTGACGAAGCCAATGAACTGGCACACAAGTACTGCTATGCTGAAGGCCCCAACTATATGTATTTTGAGACTGGTGAAGGCACAGAACTGTCCGCCTATGCGAACAATGGTGCTGACCAGCTGACACTCGAAGCACGCAAGCATGCCCTTGCCCGTCGTTACAATCCTATCGGCGTCAACTCCGTTGTAGGGTTCATCGGACCGGAATATCTGTACAACTCCGACGAAATCATGCGCGCTGGTCTTGAGGATCACTTCTGCGGGAAACTCCTCGGCATTCCGCTCGGGTTGGACAACTGCTACACGAACCACGTCCGCGCCGATCAGAACACGAACGAGTTCCTGATGGTCCTTGATGCCGTCGCCGGCTGCAACTACCATATGGGCGTGCCGATGGGAGACGATGTCATGTTGAGCTATCAGTGCGCAAGCTTCCACGATACCGCTTCGCTCTGGAGTGCAATGGGTACTCGCCCCGCTCCTGAATGGGAGCAGTGGCTTGAGGAACTTGGCCTGCTCAAGAATGGCAAACTGACCGACAAGGCCGGCGACGCATCGTTCTTCCTGAAGCGGTAGGAAAGGAGAGTAGACATGGCTACATACGAACTTTACGTTGGAAAGCAGAGCCAGGCTGACATTGTAGCAAGGCGCGACGAAGCTGCCAAGTTCAGCTGTGACGTGACCGATGTGACGACGACAGAGGCTCGCGAAACTGTTGGCATCGATCATCCGGTCGATCCTGAAGGCGCAAAGGCCCTCATCCATGCGACACCTCTTCGCATTTGCGTTGGTCGCAACGGTCCCCGTCCAAAGCTGCTCACGTATTTCCAGATGCGAGCGGACCATGCTGCTACACAGGACTCATTGAAGTACGTTATTCCAGAAGAGACCGTTACGGCAATGGGACTCCTACATGTCGGCGAGACTGCTGCAAATGGCTCTCTTGAGACCTATCTGCGCTTTCCTCCGCTTGGCCGAAAGCTGAGTGACGAGGCCAAGGCCGTCGTTCTTGAGAAGTGTGCCAAGAACCCGACCGTTCAGTTTGTTGTCAGCAACGGCCTGAGTGGATACGCCATCGAGCATTCCGCCAAGGACGTCCTGAATGCAATGATTGATGGACTCAAGGCTGCCGGCATCAATATCGGTACCCCGATCTATGTCAACCGCGCACGCGTCGGCATCATGAATGATGTTGGAGCGCTCCTGAACGCAGAGGTCGTCGTCGTACTGATTGGCGAGCGCCCGGGTCTCATCATCTCTGATGCACTCTCCATCTACATGGGCTACAAGCCTCGTTGGGAGCCGCTCACGACCGATGCTAACCGCGACAACATCTGCATGATCTCCAAGCGCGGCAAGGACCCGATCGAAGCAGCTGCTGAGGCAGTCGCTCTTGTCAAGGATTACCTGAAGTACAAGACCAGCGGCGTTGCACTCGCCACTGCGAAGAGAGCTTAGTACGGTAGTAATCACCGGTCCCTGGGGTCGATTCCACGATCCTGGGATCTGCCCCGGGACCGGCTGCTGGATTCCGTCGAAGGGTCTGGAATAGTCTCAAGAGATGTTCCGGGCAACCTGAGAACGAGTATTAGGAAGGAGTAAAATGACATGGCTCTAGAGATGGAACGTACCCTGAAGCCAGAAATCCTGTCGGTGAGACTCATTCCCAATGTTCATCCCGACATGGCCAAGACACTGGGTCTCCTCGAAGGTGAGAAGAGTCTGGCAATGTTCACCTGCAATATCGATGATCCGCTGTATATCGGCGGAGATGAAGCGACCAAGAAAGCCGAGGTCCGTGTAGCATACTGCCGCTCGCACTTCGCTGGTGGTAGCTACCCGTCTGGTCCCATTTCGGGCGAAGCTATGCTTTTCCTGGCGGCGCCAAATCCTGCAGAAGCTACTGCGGGGATCAATGCAGTCTTCGAGTTTGTGGACTCGCTGCGATACTCGACGGTCACAATGCCGCACTTTAGTGTTGTGCCCACACTGGTCTGGCTGGCGTACACAATCTCCCGTACCGGCACATATCTCTCGAAGGAGGCCGGAGTTCCAGCCGGCACACCGATTGCATACATCACTGCACCGCCTCTTGAAGGTACCTATGCGATGGAGCGGGCATTGAAGGCTGCTGATGTATCAGTTGGCGCATTCACGCAGCTCAGTGAGACCAACTATCAGGGCGCTTATCTGGTCGGCACACAGAGTGCTTGCCGTGCCGCCTGCCGTGCGTTCGATGAGGCCATCATGTCTGTGGCCCAGGACCCGCTGGCCTTCCAGTAGAGTAGTGTTCTGCAACTCGCACGACGTCGTTTCTGATAGGCGTTCCGGTTTGAGTCTGAACCGGGGCGGAGATCTGTAAGAGGAGGCAGAACATGCCGGAAGAACTCGACCAAGACCTGCTCTCTATTCAAGAGGCCCGAAATCTGGCACAGCAGGCTGAGGTCGCGCAGGAAGCATTTGTTCACTTTAACCAATACCAGGTTGACGTCGTCTGTGCATCGATGGCTGAAGCTGCATACGAAGCAGCAGAGCGTCTTGGCCGCATGGCAGCCGAAGAGACGCACATGGGTGTCGCTGAGCACAAGACGATCAAAAACCAGTTTGCATCGAAGAACGTATGGATGTCCATCAAGGATGTTCGGACAGAGGGCGTTATCAGACGTGATGAAGCCAATAAGATCATCGAGATCGCCTGGCCCTTTGGTGTCATTGCCGCTATGGTCCCCACGACCAACCCGACATCCACAGCAATCTTCAATGCGATTACCGCCGTCAAGGCGCGCAATGCTATCATTATTCTTCCACACCCTTCGGCCCCGAAGTGTACCGCTGAGGCGGTTCGCATTCTAGAAGAGGCGGCAGAGGCTGCTGGAGCCCCCAAGGGCCTCATCAGCTGCATGACACACATCAGCATGGAAGGAACATCGGAGCTGCTCAAGCGGCCCGAGATCAAGCTGATTGTTGCAACCGGTGGCGAAGCCATGGTTTCATACGCGCACAGCGTAGGCAAACCGGCACTCGGCGTCGGTCCTGGTAACGTTCCGCTCTACGTCGATCGCAGCGCGGACATCGAGAAGGCAGCTCATGACATTGTGACCAGCGTCAACTTTGACCACGCGGTCATCTGTGCTCATGAGAATGCCATCATTGCAGACAAACCGATCGCCGACCAGCTTGTGAAAGCCCTGGAGAGAAACGGGGCATACTTCTTGTCAGATGAGCAGGCTGACAAGCTGGGCAAAGCCATGATCCGTTCGAACGGACTCATGCAGGCCAACTTTGTAGGGCGCTCACCACAGGTGCTGGCCGAACAAGCCGGATTCAAGGTTCCTGACGAGGCACGCATTCTGGTCGCCAGGCTCTCCGAAGTTGGTCCAAAGGTCCCTCTTTCGCGCGAGAAGCTTGCCCCCGTGGTTGCTTTTTTTGTCGAGGACGGGTGGCACGCTGGGTGTGCGCGGTGCATCGAGATACTTGAGTTTGGCGGCAAGGGACACACGATGGGATTACACTGCACTGATGAGGACATCATCATGCAGTTCGGGCTTCAGAAACCTGCATTCCGTATCATTGTCAACGCCGGCACCACAGGCGGCGCCATTGGGTACACGACCGGCCTCATGCCCTCGTTGACCCTGGCTACTGGTGGTATGGGTGGTGGTATCAGCAGTGACAACATCACGGTGTATCACCTGTTCAATGTGAAACGCATCGCGTATGGACTGCGGCCGTTTGAACCACCCATCGTAGATGGGCGCAGGTCATCGTCCGTTTCCGCTCCAGCTGCCTCGGCGACATCTGAAAAGCCATCTACGTCAGAGATCGAGGCAATGGTGCGCAAGGTGATCCGCGAGGAACTGGCGCACAAGGGGTAGGATGGAAGAACGTGACGCTGTGACGGCCAAATGGGCAGTGACTGCAGTGGCCGGAGAGGAGGCAAGGCCTGGACAGAACAGAAAAGTGAGATTCCGACTAGTTGGAATAGTACGTTGGCTGTGCAATATACCATACTCTCATGCAAAGGAAGGGGTGTAGTAATGGCTGCAATTAGCAAAGTAGTATTGTGGATCATGGCAATCTTCGCAGTTCTTGGCATTATCGACAGGATCATCAAATATTGGGCTCCAGACTGGAAGGTTCCGATTATTGATGGTTTTGGTGCAGAGATGGAGAATGGCTTCAACGCCATGGGCCCCCTGGCGCTTGCCATGGTTGGAATCATCGCAATGACTCCATTGCTTGGCAAGTGGCTGATCCCGGTGGTTGGCCCGATCTACACTGCTCTTGGCTCCAAGACCGCCATGTTCGCTGGCACACTGCTGGCTATCGACATGGGTGCAACGCCCCTCGGTCTCCAGCTTGCCAAGACCGCCGGCGATCCTGTCTGGGTCGGTTACTTCGGTGGTCTGCTCCTGGGCTCCGTTTTCGGTGTCAACATCGTCTTCAACATCCCTGTCGGACTTGGTATCATTGAAGCAAAAGATCGCAAGTATCTGGCGCTTGGTATTCTGGCTGGCATCATCGTTGCCCCGTTTGGTGCGTTGCTTCAGAGTGTTCTGGCAGGCAATCCCTTCGGGCTGTCCCTTGCCTACCTTGTTCCCGTCTTCATTGTTGCAGCTCTGATCGCTGCAGGTCTTCTGTTTGCGCGCGAAGCAATGGTCAAGGGCTTCATCTACTTCGGCAAGTTCATCACCAGCTTCATCCTCGTGGGTCTTGGCCTTGTCATCTTCCAGACCCAGACCGGCGTAACGATTCTCCAAGGCATGTCCCCCACGTTCTCTCACTATGATCCCGAGGCCCAGGCTATGGTCATGGAAGGTCTTGAAGTCATTGGCTCCATTGCATTGGCTCTTGCTGGTGCCTATCCAATGGTAAAGTTCCTGACGACCGTTCTTGCAAAGCCCCTTAGTTCTCTTGGCAGGATGCTGGGTATGGACAATGTCGGCGCTGCAGGACTTGTTGCGACGCTCGCGAACAACATTCCCATGTGGGGTATGTTCAAGGACATGACACCTCGTGGAAAGGTACTCAACGCGGCATTTCAGGTTGCCGCAGCCTTCACCTTTGCTGACCACCTCGGATTCACGGCGGCTAACGCGAAGGAGTTTATCGGGCCGTTAATCATCGGCAAGCTTTTTGCCGGTATCCTCGGTCTTATCATAGCAACTCTGGTTGCTCCGAAGGCTGACTACCGCGAACCGGTGGCAGCCTAAGAATTCGGGACTATGCGTCCCTTGCGCGAGCAGGGGACGCAGCAACAACCAGAGAGTTTTCCTATTTTTTTCTTAAAGGAGTGATACCTATGGCAGATCCAGGCATGATTGCACTTGGCATGATTGAAACCAAGGGACTCGTCGGAGCTATTGAGGCCGCCGACGCCATGGTCAAGGCAGCAAACGTCAAGCTGATTGGCCAGGAACGAATCGGTTCCGGACTTGTTACCGTTATGGTACGTGGTGACGTCGGAGCTGTCAAAGCTGCTACCGATGCAGGTGCAGCCGCCGCTCAGCGCGTCGGTGAACTTGTCTCGGTTCATGTTATCCCTCGTCCAGCCAGCGACACGGAAATGTTGCTGCCGAAGCGGCCGGCCGACGCTGAGTAGCTGGTACCCGACCTCAGTCGGACGACTGTCGCTCCAGCACTCTCGGGTGTATGACGAGACGGTTGTTCCGGCCGATACTTTAGGGAGGTAGAATTCAATATGGAGAAGCGCATCATTTCAAAGTTCGACATTGAAAGACTCAAGAGCGAAGGACAAACTGTCCTCCATCTCGAGCCTGGTGACACCTTGACCCCTTTGGCTCGTGATACCGCGCTCGAGCTGGGCATCAAGCTTGAAGACTCCAGAGAACCGATTCATGGCAGCGCTCCTGCTCCGACGACTGCGCCTGCACCAAGCGCGGACAAGCTTGAGGCGATTGTCAAGGCCGTTCTTGAGCGTCTTGGACCGGCTGGTCAGCCTGAAACATGCCCTCCGTGCTCAACACCGAAGGTCTATGGCACTCGTCCTGGCCAGCTGAAATTGGCAAAGTATCCACAAGATGCCGATATGCCATCCTCCCCGCTCATTGACAAAGATGGCGTCCGGAGAGATCCACCAGAGATTGATTTCCGACTTTTGGACGTGATTACGATGGATGACTCCGCCAGCATTTCCGGTGGATTCATGTCATGGCACAAGGGGCCTGGCTTCAGCTGGACACTAAACTATGACGAGATTGATTACGTCGTTGAGGGTCGCATGGAGATCACGTGCGAGGGGAAGACGCTCGTTGCAGATCGTGGTGATTGTGTCTTCATCCCCAAGGGTTCTGCTGTTCACTGGAATACCCCGACCTGGACCAAGATCTTCTACGTTACGTTCCCGTCCAACTGGACAGAGCAGATCAACTCCTAGTTATTGAGATACAGCTGGCTCCATCCCGAAACGGGCCGAGCCAGCGGTATCATGTGGAGCAAGTTACATTGTTTCCTGAGGCGAGGGTTGGCCTGCTCTTGTGAACTGACCCTCGTCTCATTGCACATGCCAGGCACGCCCCATCCCAACGAAAGGGGAAACAATATGAAACGAACCATCAAGATCATATCGATTGTGCTCCTTGTCGCACTGCTCGTTTCATCGGTTTCAGGTATCACCCTGGCAGCCGGCGTTCCGTCCGGAACGTACGTTGGCTATACACCGTTTAACTGGATCTATACGGACTGGTTTATCAAGAAGTATGGTCCGACGCATCCGGTGGCCGTCTATGACTGGGATAATACGTGCATCTACAATGACATCATGGAGACGATGTTCCGTTTCCAGATGTTCAACCTGGACTATGCAATGAGTAAAGAAGCTTTCAACAGCATTATCCCGGAAGCTGCAGGAAAGACCCTCAAGGATTCCAATGTTGTGAAGTTTTCGGCCGATTATGGCAATGTGGTTCTTGCGGACCTCGCCTCGGACATTCAGGCCGACTATGCCTTTTTGTATGACAACTATATCGGTCTCAAGAAGATGACGCTGGAGGAAATCACGGCGACACCAGAGTATCAGGATTTTCTGGTCAAACTGCCATTCATGTATGATGGGCTGACAGACACTCCCGAGATTGGTGCCGAGTACTCGTATCCTTGGGTCTGTTTTCTCTGCGAAGGGATGACCGAGGCGGAAGTCCAGAAGATGGCAGTCGCCGCACTCAATGATGCACTTGCTCGTAAGATCGAGAAGATTACTATGCATGCCCCAACAGGTCTTGAGCGAAAAGCCGCTGTAGCCTCGTATACATATAGGGCAGGCATCCGCCTTTCCCAGGGCATCATCGACATGATGTCGAAACAGCGGTATTATGGCTGGAAGGTGTGGGTGGTATCTGCATCATTTGAGCCGGTCGTCCAGGCAGTTGCCGCAATCAACGGGTACGACGTTCCTGAAGACCATGTGATTGGCGTTCGTCTCCAGACGGATGCGTCCGGGAAGTACATTGCCAAGCTGAGTGAAGAACCCGGCTATGAACTGACCCAGCGCATGGGAAAAGCAACGGTCATTCGCAACTTCATCAAAGAAGCTCCTCTCTTTGTTGCCGGCGACAGCGATGGTGACTTTGAGATGATGACCCAGTTTCCACAGACGAAGCTGATCTACCTCATCAATCGAGTGAAGGGTGGAGATATTGGATCGCTGTATAAGGAGGCACTTCCTGGCCAAGCAAGTGCGGCTCGCGTGGTGCTTCTTCAGGGTCGTGATGAGAACACTGGCCTCTGGCGTCCATTCCAGGAGACGATCAAACTTGGCAAAACGACGCCAAGTCCAATCGTTCCGTAGCGGTCGTGCAGGGGGTATCGAAGCCGCGGCCTCGATGTTCGAGGATATTTGTGTATCAACCAGGAACCGAGAGTTTCAGGAGGAGCTATGAATCTCACAATCAGGAGTAATATATGAATCTCACAACAACGCTGCAAGGACAGGCGTATTCCTTCAAGTCTGTGAAGGATGTCCTTGCCAAATCGGCAGAGAAGCGGTCCGGCGATGAATTGATCGGGGTCGCAGCACAATCCGAACGCGAGCGTATCGCGGCCAAGTGGGTTGTAGCGAATCTGACCCTTCAGGATATCTTCGAAAACCCCGTTCTCCCCTATGAGACAGACGAAGTTACGCGCGTCATCATCGACGATACGAACAAGACTATCTACAACAAGATCAAAGGTTGGACCGTCGCCGACCTGCGTGGATACCTGCTTGATCAGAACACTACCAACGAGGACATTCAACGAATTCGTGTCGGGCTGACCTCGGAAATGATCTCTGCTGTTATCCGTATCATGTCGGTCATGGACCTGGTCGTTGCATCCAAGAAAATCATTAACGTGACAACGGCCAACACCACTATTGGTTTGCCTGGAACGATGTCCTTCCGCAACCAACCAAACCACCCGACGGACGACATCGACGGCATTCGTGCCTCGATTCTTGACGGCCTTTCCTATGGTGCGGGCGATGTCGTTATCGGCGTCAACCCAGTGGATCCAACTCCAGATACACTCGTGCGCATCCTTGAGATGACGTATGGGCTCATCGAAAAGTGGCAGATTCCTACCCAGAACTCAGCTCTTGGGCACATCACCGGCCAAATGGAAGCCGCCAAACGTGGCGCACACATCGGTCTGTTCTTCCAGAGCATTGCCGGATGTGAGCCAGCCAACAAGGGCTTCGGCATCGACCTCAAGATGATGGAAGAGGCATGGGCTCTTGCTCGCGAGTACTCCTTCTGCGCAGGCCCCAACGTTATGTATTTCGAGACCGGCCAAGGCTCCGAGATGTCGGTCGGTCTTGATTTCGGCTGCGACGAACAGACACTTGAGTCCCGCACCTATGGATACGGCCGTCACTTCCGACCTTTCTGTGTGAACAATGTCACTGGGTTCATCGGGCCGGAGACCCATCTTGATACCTTCCAGATCGCCTACGGCACTCTTGAAGACTTGTTTGCCGGCAAGATGCATGGATTCCCGATGGGCATGGCACCCTGCTATGTCAACCATGTTGATATGAACCATAACGGTCAGGAAATGGCGAACCTGCTTGCTGGGATTGGTGGTGCTGTCTACTACATGGGTATCCCCATGGGTGACGATGTCATGCTGAGCTACCAGGACACGAGCAACCATGATGACGCCTCGATGCGCGAGGTCTTTGACCGGCACCCGGCTCCCGAGTTTGAGCGCTGGATGGAACGAATGGGCTTGCTGAAAAATGGCAAACTCACTGACAGAGCTGGCGATCCGTCCATCTTCTCCGCCGAGCCGTCTGACATCTTCCTCTGGTAGGCACAGGAGGCCACAATGGGTGAACTAAAAGGTTTTGAGCACAGGGCAATGGGTGTCAAGAATCCATACAACCGCGAAGCGATCGAAGGAATGATGCGAGCAACTCCTGCACGTATTGCAACGGGGCGTGTAGGAGCCAGGCCTCCCGTGGATGCATGGTTGTCGTTCCGTCTTGATGAAGCATCGGCGAAGGATGCGATCTGGACCAGGATCCCTGACGAGTTCCTGACGGAGCATGGCGTTGCGCTTCGCGTTTCCACAGTCTGTACGGACAAGCACGATTACCTCGCCCATCCCGAGAAAGGTGGCATTCTCACCAAGGAAGCTGAAGAAGCGATTCTTGCTCATTGCAAGAAGGGAGCGCAGGTTCAGGTGTTTATCAGTGAAGGACTCTCGTCTTCTGCTGTCATGGAGAATCTGCCAGATCTGCTGCCAGCTTTGAAACATGGTTTTGAGGCTGCCGGTATCACATTTGGGACACCGTTCTATGTGGACAATGGTCGTGTTCGTCTGTTGAATGACGTGTGCCGTGTTCTGCAGCCTGACGTCGCTATCATGCTGATCGGTGAACGGCCCGGCCTGGTTACTCAAACCAGTCTCAGCGCCTACATGGCATATAAGGCAAAGATGACTGACACTGATGGCGAAAGGAACTGTATCTCGAACATCTACAGCCAGGGCCTGAACCCGATGGAAGCTGCAGCGACGATTGTTGATATCGCGAAGCGCATGTTGGAGCAGAAGGTGAGCGGCGTCGCGCTCAAACTGTAGAAACAAACCGACCGACGCGGGCGAACCGGAGTTCGCCCGCTGGGTCTCCCTGGGCCAGCAGGCCCGGCGAGGAGAAGCTGTATGCGAATCGTTACCGAAGCAGAAATAAGAAGCAAGATACGGAGACCGGAGACAGGGATCGTTCTGTGTTTTCCAGTCGGCACGCGCTTCTCTCCATCAGCTGCTGATTTTATCAAGCAGTGGCGTATGGAGATCCGTTTCGAAGAATCGGCCGGAGACAGCGAGTCCTGCAGGCCTCCCCGCCCGCCCGTCTCATTCGGATAGGCGGCATGCCCCGATTGTAGCTTTGGGCAGGAGGAGACGGACTGTGTCATTGCAGGTCTCGTCCTGCCCACCAGGAAGGAGAGAAAGCATACCATGAAACCGAATATTGGTGCTGGAGACAAGGGACAGACGAGTTTGTTGTATGGAGGGCGCGTCTCCAAGAATAGCCCCCGGCCTGAAGCATATGGAACTATAGATGAACTGAACTCGACACTGGGTCTCGCAAAGGCTCTGTGTGTTCGACAATACTCTCGCGAGATCTTGGACAGAATCCAGAAGGATCTTGGTATTGTGGCAGCCGAACTGGCGACGGAACCCATGTACCATGACAGGCTGGCGGAGCATGGGTGGATTGTCACTGCAGAGATGGTCAAAAAGCTCGAGCAATGTATTGTTGATATCGAGAGCAAGGTGTCCATGCCCAACGTCTTTATCATACCGGGAGCGACCGTGGGAGCTGCTGCGATTGATCTGGCTCGCGCTGTCGTCCGGCGTGCAGAACGGCGGGTCATCGGCCTCATGGAGTCTGGTGAACTTCCCAACGAAAACGTGGCAGCATATCTCAACAGAACCTCGGATGTCTTGTTTGCACTGGCAAGATATGAAGAAGCTGGAGAGGAACATAACGCATGATGATACAGTCAGGGGTCGATGAGAAAAGGCGGAGTGCCCTGAAGCTTGCAACAGAGTCGGGGGGCATGAACCCGAGGTTGCAGGAAGTCCTCGATGAAGCCGACAAGGTCATCGTCTATGCCGGAACGCCCGCCCCGTCGGTATCATACAAGGGCGAACTACATGTTGGCGTTGATCTTGGGACTGCTTATACGGTCCTGGTCGTCCTGGACGAAAACATGACACCTCTTGCCGGCGCTTACCAGTTTGCTCAGGTCGTGCGGGAAGGAGTCGTGTTTGACTATATGGGCGCCATCAGCATCGTCAGGAAGCTGAAACAGCAGGTGGAAGAGCGAATCGGACGCAAGATCGAATCAGCTGCGACGGCCTATCCGCCCGGCGTTCCTCTAGCGGAAGTGCGTGCCACAGGCAACGTGCTGCAGGGAGCCGGCATTGAATGTTCCCGACTTGTCGATGAAGCCACTGCTGCAAACACGATCCTTCAGATCGACAGCGGCGTCGTTGTCGACGTTGGTGGTGGAACGACAAAGCTTGCCGTCATTGAAGGTGGCAAGGTCGTGTATACGGCGGATGAGCCAACTGGCGGAACGCAGTTCACCCTCGTTGTCGCTGGGGCTATGCACATTCCATTCATGGATGCAGAGGCACTCAAAACGAATCCCGCTGAACAGGCCAGGCTCTTCCCGGCTGTCAAGGCAGTTATGGAAAAAGTCGCGACCATTGTATCGCGTCACGTTGAGGCTTATCATCCCAAGCGGATCTACCTGTGTGGAGGTTCTGCACGTTTTCCTGGCATGGACCGTGTCATTGAAGAAGTTACCGGTATCGAGACAATCATACCAGGGGAGCCGCTGTTCGTGACGCCCATTGGTATTGCGATGAACAACATAGCGGGCGAAGTCGCGCAGTTGTGGTGAGAACATGCATGAAGCGGGCATGTAGTGCTCGACCCTGCAGAACATGAGCTCGGTAGGAGGTAGTGACAATGGTTGAGAAAGCGATTGGCTTCATCGAGACAGACAGTGTTGCAGCAGGCATCGAAGCTGCAGATGCAGCAGTCAAGAGGGCTTCGGTAGAGCTACTTGAGGCCAGGTCGATTTGTCCTGGAAAGTATATGGTCCTGTTCCGCGGCGACACGAGCCAGGTCAGCAATGCTCTGCGAGCAGGTGTTCAGATAGCTGGTGCATCCGTCGTGGATACATTGTTCCTGCCCAATGCTCATCCGGCAATTTTCTCTGCTCTGGATCTCAGTTCTGAAACGACAAACGGGGCTGCGCTGGGTATCATTGAAACGGTCACTGCTGCGTCGTGCATTGTGGCATCTGATGCGGCGGCCAAGGCGGCGGAAGTGAATTTGCTCGAGCTGCGTCTCGCCAATGGACTTGGGGGCAAGAGCTTCCTGCTCATGGAGGGTGAAGTCGCCGACGTCGAGGCGTCAGTCGCTGCCGGCATCGTCAGGCCGACGGAAGATGGATTGCTTGTCCGCAAGACAGTCATTTCACAGCTTGCCGATCAGGTCAGAGAAAAGATCATATGACTCCCGAAGAAATCGTAGAACGCGTCAAAGCAGCAGGTATCGTTGGAGCGGGAGGGGCCGGGTTTCCAACTCACGTGAAGCTTGTTGCGAAGAATGTGGACACCGTCATTGCAAACGGGGCTGAGTGCGAACCCATGTTGCGGTGTGACCAGCAGCTCATGGCGGCTCATCCCGAACTCGTCATCCGTGGCATGCGACTTGTTATGCAGGCCGTAGGAGCGCAGCGCGGACTTATTGCAGTCAAGGCGCACTATACACATGCTGTCACCGCACTTGAAACAGAACTTGAGCGTCAAAAGGACTCTGAGGATGCACACGCATGGCCGGTGAGCCTTTATATTATCGAGAAGAGCGTGTATCCAGCAGGTGATGAGTTCTGTCTCGTCTACGAAGTCACAGGCCGTCTTATCCCCGAGGCCGGGCTGCCTCTGAATGTAGGCTGTGTCGTGCAGAATGTGGGTACGCTTGCCAACATTGCACGCGCGGTTGACGAAGGGATACCAGTGACACGCCGATACGTAACGATCAACGGTGAGGTCAAATCCCCCAAGACTGTCTACGTTCCTGTAGGGATGTCATTTGACAAGGTGCTCGAACTGGCAGGCGGCTATACGCGTAGCGCAGATGAGCTCAGGGTTGTTGTCGGCGGACCCATGACCGGGCACCTCGTTTCCGACGTGAAGACGGAGTCGATCACCAAGACCACGGGTGGCATCCTGGTACTCCCGGTGGAGAATGAAGTCGTTCGCTTCATGTCTCGCTCCCTCGAACTCTGGACCAGGCGTGGCAAAGCGAGCTGCGACCAATGCCGCGATTGTACCGTCCTCTGCCCCCGTCACCTGCTTGGTCATGGATTCAGCCCTCATGAGATCATGAGAGCTGGCGCCTACGGCATCAACGTCAAAAATGACGTGCTCACGAGTGCAGTCCTGTGCTGCGAATGTCGTCTTTGTGAGGCCTACTCCTGCCCTCTCGAGCTTTCGCCCATGCAGTTCTACCAAAAGATAAAGCGCGAGCTTGCAGCATCCGGCTGGAAGAATGACGTGCATCGCCGGACAGACCTCACGCCAGACGCCTTTCGTGAAGGGAGGCTTGTTCCTACGGATCGCCTGGTCGCCCGTCTGGGCGTTGGAGCGTATCATGCTGGACCTGTCGACTGGGATGAATCTGACGTGCGTACGGACAGGGTGAGCATCAGTCTCAAACAGCACATCGGCGTGCCTGCGGTCCCCATGGTAGCGGTTGGTGATACAGTAACCACAGGCCAGTTGATTGGCAGCCCCGCTGAAGGCAAGCTTGGAGCAAGTATTCATGCATCGATCTCCGGGCGCGTTACTTCGGTGACGGACCAGGTCGTTGTCATAGAAGCCTGATAGCCTGAGACGTAACAGCTGAGCTGGATGCTTTCCTGTATAGGCAACTGCGCATGCTCGGGCTACAATCCATTTTCTCTGGATTTGAGCCGAGCCTCAGCTACTGAGCCGGCAATGTTGACAGCATCGCGTGGAGATCCAAAGGGAGGAGAGTAGGCCAGTTGCAGATTGTCAAGGTCTGTGATAGTGGCTCCAAAGTAGATCGCAGTGGCCAGAACGTCAAGTCGCTTGTCGACGCCT
>JAJFTL010000026.1 GCA_021373025.1 bacterium | reverse complement strand
GAAGCGTTCCTGGGTCCTGCATACGCCGAGGCGATCCCGATGCCGGAACCCGCCAGGACTGCTACTGCCAAAGCTGCTACAATAAACTTCTTCATAAGAGTTCTCCTTGTTTGTAGGTTGTAGGAGGCTCCCCTTTGAGGAGCACCTCCTGTGTGTACTACACGACACAATCCACATCCGTACACACCCCATGGCCACAAAGCAGGACAACGCAGTCGCAAAGCTGAAGTGCAGGTTAGCTATCGTCAAGTTCGACACATTGACGCTTGACGTCTGGACCCGATATCAGGCTTCACAGGTTGGAACGGTCAGCTACCGACCCCGGAAGAAGCTAGAAGATGAGTGCCACCACAAACAGTATTCCCATCACCAGGGCAGTAACAAGGAGAATCTGACGTTCACGCTGCGTGGGCCTTGGGAGCGACGTTGGCCACCAGGACCGGGTTGGCCTCGCGGCCGGCCGAAAAACAGACCATGAGGTCCCGCGGCTGGTCGTCGCCCAAGGATCTCGACGGCTGGCACCCCCGATCCCCAAAAAACGGTTGATCTGATAGCCCGCTCTCCGCATGGCAGCTTGGACAGCCATCGCTGCTTTCCGGAAGTGAACTACCACAATATGCGTTCTCGTCCTCCACCATGAGTCCCGCATCTGTGAGGGCGATTTACTCTGCGGTATCCGGGAAGGTCTGACGCCCGCTCGCTCGATCAGGACGCGGCCGCAGGATGGGCACCGTTCGGACGCCCATGGGATGACAGCGTGGCAGAAGGGACAGGGACGATAGCCGGTAGGCATGTCACCACCGGTGCCGTTCGCCCTTTGCCACATATCTGGCGCCCCGCTATCCCTGTGTTCTTCTTCCACTGCGACCTCCTTCTCTGAAATGTGTCACCATCTAAGGTGACAGCAAAAACTGCCAGCCCCCGCAGCACGAGGACCGGCAGCCTGGTTCAAACACGCTCTATCGTTGTCTACTTCTTCGTCAGCAGGTGACAGGCGACGGTGTGGTCTGGTGAGACCTCGATCATCGCGGGTTCCTGCTCCTTGCAGATGGGCATTGCATAAGGGCACCGCGTGCGGAAGTGACAACCGGAAGGGGGATTCACCGGTGATGGCACATCTCCCTGCAAAATGATGCGTTCGCGCTTGACCTCAGGATCCGGCACCGGCACTGCCGAGAGCAAAGCTTGAGTGTAAGGGTGCAGCGGATGGTCAAACAGCTCGTCGTTCTCTGCAGTTTCGACGATCTTGCCAAGGTACATGACCGCAACGCGGTCGGACATATGACGCACAACAGCAAGGTCGTGGGCGATGAACAGATACGTCAGGTTCAGCCGCTGCTGCATCTCCTGCAACAGATTGATGATCTGTGATTGAATCGACACGTCCAGCGCGGAGATGGGCTCATCCAGCACGAGGAGTTCGGGGTTCAGCACAAGTGCACGGGCAACGCCAATACGCTGGCGCTGACCGCCGGAGAACTCATGGGGATACCGCTTCTCAAACTCAGGGCGCAGACCAACCGTTTCCATCATGGCTTTGACTGCCTGTCGGCGCTCCTTGCGCGTGCCGATGGCGTGCACATCAAGAGGTTCCTGGATAATATCACCGACGGGCATACGGGGGTTGAGCGAGCCATACGGATCCTGAAACATGATCTGCATGTTCCGGCGCAGAGGCCGCATCTCGTTTGGCGTAAGCTTCGTAATGTCCTTGCCCTTATAAATGATCTTTCCGCCGGTCGGCTGCAGCAGCTTGAGCATGGTGCGCCCGGCCGTGGTCTTCCCGGATCCGGATTCTCCTACAAGGCCTAGTGTCTCACCCTGATTGATAAAGAAATCGATCTCATCGACAGCCTTAACGGAGGCAACAGTCGTCGAGAAGACTCCTCCCTTGATGGGAAAAAACTTCTTGAGTTTCTGGACTTCTACGAGTCTGGTTTCCATGGTCGTTTCTCCTCTCTGCCTACGACTCGATTGGATGGAAGCAGCGAACCATGTGGCCAGGAGCCAACTCAACAAGTTCCGGTTCTTCCTCTCGGCACTTCTCTGTCGCAAATGGGCAACGCGGGTTGAAACTGCACCCTTTGGGCATGTGGTACGGCGAGGGAACCATGCCCTCAATGGCCGGCAATGGCTCGCTGGTCCTCTTCTCGGTGAATTTCGGAATGGATTGCAGCAGGCCATACGTGTACGGATGTCGTGGTGACTTGAAGATCTCCCTGGCCGTTGCACTCTCGACAATCTTGCCCGCGTAGGCGATATTGATGGTGTCGGCCATTTCGGCAACAACCGCAAGATTATGCGTAATAATGAGAATCGCCATGCCCAGCTTCTTCTGCAAGCCACGCATCAGGTCCAAGATCTGTGCCTGAATCGTGACATCCAGTGCCGTCGTGGCCTCGTCGGAGATCAACAAGTCGGGGTTGCACGACAGTGCCATAGCAATCATAACCCTCTGGCGCATGCCACCACTCATCTCATGGGGGTACTGGCTGTAGCGCCGCTCGGGTTCAGGGATACCGACCAGGTGCAGCATCTCGATGGTACGCTTCTTGGCTTCAACAGCATTGATCTTTTGATGCAGCGTAATAGCCTCGCTGATCTGGTCGCCAATCGTATAAACAGGGTTGAGCGATGTCATCGGTTCCTGGAAGATCATCGAGATCTTGTCTCCACGAATCAGGCGCATTTCTTCATTACTCTTCTTAAGAAGATCTTCTCCATGGAAGAAGATCTCACCTCCAACGATCTTCCCTGGAGGATCAGGAATCAAGCGCATGATCGAGAGGGCCGTCACCGACTTTCCACAACCCGATTCGCCCACGAGGCCTACAACCTCTCCCTGATGAATTGTCAGATCGATGCCATCCACCGCAGGGACAACACCATCCTCCGTGTAGAAAAACGTACGCAGGTTCTTGATATCAACAAGTACTTCCCGGTTATCCACGGAGTCCCCCTACAGTTTCAGTTTTGGATCGATGGCATCACGCAAGCCGTCACCGAAGAAGTTGAACCCAAGAACAGTCATGAAGATTGCCAGGCCGGGGTAGATAATGAGCCGTGGCGCCTTCCAGATGAACTGCTGAGCGTTCTGCAGCATGTTTCCCCAGCTGGCAAAGGGGGCCTGGACACCAAATCCCAGGAAACTGATGGATGCCTCATAAATGATCGCGCTGCCGATGCCAATGGTCGTCGAGACAATCAGCACCGCAAGAGTGTTGGGGAACAGGTGCCGCCACATGATACGGTTGGCGCTGGCGCCGATAGCCCGTGCCGCCTCAACATATTCCTGCTCCTTGAGAGAGAGGGCCATGCCGCGAACCAGTCGAGCATCCTGCATCCATCCAAACACGATGATGACGAGGATAATCTGGCTGACGCCCTTCCCGATGACGCTCGACAGAGCGATCAGCAATGGGAAGGTGGGCATAGACAGCATGGCGTCTGTAAAGCGCATCAGGAGATTGTCCACCCATCCGCCATAGTAGCCAGCTACCAGTCCCACAATTGCTCCAATCATCGTTGAGCTGATCGCAGAGACAAATCCAATAAACAGCGAGATACGACCACCAAAAAACATGCGGGCAAGCACATCTCGACCGTAATCGTCAGTGCCCAGCGGATGGGCCTTCGACGGCGCGTTGAACATCCCCTCGATGCCTTCTATTTGGGCGTTTGGGTCGGCCCGCCAGATCAGCGGCCCCACAAACACAAATAACAGGATCACAATTAGCATGGCCGCTCCAGCCATGGCCAGCTTGTGCCGGGTCAGGCGATGGAACACCATGCCGACATACGTGTAGTCCTCGGAGGACTTCTTCTGGCGCTTCTTCGTGATTTCAACCATTTCTTCGGCCATGATAACCCCTAGCTGTACTTAATTCGTGGATCAATCCAGGCGTAGACAATATCCGCCAGCAGATTGAACACGATGACCAGGATGCTGATGAGCATCAGGCCTACCATAGCGGTAGGATAATCCGCCTTCGTCTCCGCAGCAATGATCAACTTTCCCATCCCCGGTATGTTAAAGATCGTTTCGGTAATGGATGCGCCGCCCACAATAGCGGGTACCGACAACGCAATCAATGTCACAATCGGGATCATCGCATTTCGCAGGGCATGCTTGTTGATAACGGAACGCTCAGGAACACCTTTTGCCCGAGCCGTGCGAATATAGTCCTGACGAATAACCTCAAGCATGGAGGATCGCATATATCGCGCCCAGCTGCCAATGGAGGAAAACGCCAGAACGATGACAGGCATAACGAGGTATTGGGCTCTATCCAGGAACTTTACCCAGAAGGAAGCCTCCTCCAGCCCCGGCGTAAGGATTCCGCCCGGGGGCAGCAGCGGCATCCCGCTCGGACGCTTCAGGACAACACTGAACAGCATCATCAGCAGAAGTCCAAACCAGAAGGTCGGCATGGACATGCCCATGAAGCTAACGACGGTGACCACATAGTCGGTCATGGAATACTGTTTGATGGCAGAGAGGATCCCAATGGGAAGGCCAATGGCCAGAGCAACCAGAAATTCGATTCCCATCAAGCGCACTGTGACGGGCAGCGCCAAGGCAATGACATCTCGAGCCGATGAGCCAGGATACAGGAGGGACGGCCCCCAGTCCCCGCGAATAACGCCGCCGAACCAGCGAAAGAACCTCATGTACCACGGCAGGTCGAATCCCCACGCTTTGATCAGGCGATCGATGTCAGACCTCTTGATACGCGGGTTCTCGATCAGAGCCGCGAACGGGTTGGGGACCATCGAAAAAATGGCAAAAGACACAATCATGACGATCAAGATGAGCGGGATCATGCCTAGAATACGACGAATCACATAATCTCTCATGTTGGCGAAGGCTCCTTTTCAGCAGTCTTCCACGCCCCCTTGCGGGGGCGTGGAAGCCGACAATTCAAATCAACAGGCTGCCGGCACTGCCGACAAGCCTACTTGCCCGGTCTACTTGAACCAGTACCAGTACTGAACGTTCCACACGTTGTAGACAGTTGAGGAGAAGAAGTGGTCGTAGCCCTTGAGGCCCTTGCGGACTTCGTCGGGGTACATGCGCTGCTCAAGATAGAAGGTCGGGAGGTCTTCGGCGAAGATGTCCTGAATGTGGGAGTAGGCCTCGTTGAGAGCAGCACTCGTGGTAGCCGCCTGTGCTGCGTACAGCCACTTGTCCATATCGGCACTCTTGTAGCGCGTGACGTTCTGGCCCTGCATGCCATTGGCTTGAGTAGGAATCTGGTCACTGCGGAAGGACAGCACTGAACCATAGGGATCGTAATTGTCAAAGCTGACACCATGCAGGGTAATGATGAACGTTCCATTGGTCTCAGAATCCAGGAGGGCATCGAAGTCCATGGGGTCATGCTGCATCGTGATGCCAAGCTTGGTAAGCATGGGCTGCATCAGGGTGATTTCACGTTCACGGAACGCGGCACCTTGCGAGAATGGAACCTTGAGAACGGCTGCCGTGCCATCAGGAAGCGTGCGCTGCGTGTGAGCGGCGTTCCACTTCCAGCCGGCTGCATCCAGGAGTGCGTTCGCCTTGTCTGGATCGTAGGTGTACTTCGCCAGGACCGGCTTGTAATAGGCAGAGCCGGAGGAAATCGGTGAGAGCACGGGGTCGTTGCCGACCATGGCCTTCTTCGTGACCAGCGCGCGGTCGATGCCATAGTAGAACGCCTGGCGGACACGCTTGTCAGAGAACCACGGCGAGGAAATGTTCCACGGCATGACGCCGCAACTCGTTCCCTTGTTGTAGTAGACATTGAAGCTGTTGCCCATCTTGGCCTCGAACTGCTGAGCAAGATCAAGAGGAAGCGACTCGGAGGAAACGTCGATGGTCCCGGTCAGCATGTTGATCAGCAGCGTGTTGGTGTCGACAATGAACCGCTCCGTGATGGTATCGAAGACAGGCTGGCCGCCAAACCAATTCTTGTTCGCGGCGTACGTGATGTACTGGCCCTGGACATTGGTCTTCACCACGTACGGTCCACAGTAGACGGGGTTGTTGTTGAAGTCGGAGGTGTTGATGCTCTTGGGGTCCTTGGTGAACTGCGGTCCCAGGATGTGCTCTGGATAGATGCTCCAGCCGGTCGGGATATAGGCGTCCCAGCTCTTCCAGGTGATGCGGCACTTGTAGTCGTTGATCTTCTGGATCTTGGTGACAAGGTCCATGGGCGAACGGCTAACGACCTGGATATCATCGCTCATGTACAGCTTGTGTGAGAAGATGTAGTCATCGATGGTGACCGGCTTGCCGTCCGACCACGTCATACCCTTGCGCAGCTCCACGTCAGAAATGACCGTACCATCGGCATTGCGGATGAGATGTCCGTTCGCAAGGCTCGGAACATACTTTGCCATTTCCGGATAGGTGATCCCGTATGGTGTCACGGAGATAGGGGCACTCGCCAAGAATGTGACGGCCTTCATTGTATACGCAGAGTCGGAAATGAGCGGGAACAGGTTCTCCGGCGCATTCTCCTCGGCGATCGTGACAGACTTTTTGCCGGAAGCTGGAGGAACAATTGTATTGTAGATCGCATACGCGCAGTCGCCACGTGTGGCAGACACCGTGGGGTTCAAATTGCGGAACTTGTCCCATCTCAGCAACTGGACGCGCGGGCGTACAGCGATAGTCATCGCGCCAATGGCATAGGAGCTGATCGACGACTCGTCGTTCGACATGGTGACGGGCTCCTTGATGGCACTAGCCGCGGACTGCTGTCCAAGAACGCGGACCAGCAGAACTGCCATGTCCTGACGTTTGATCTGAGCGGTGGGACCGAACTTGCCACCACCAATGCCCACAATGTAACCAGCCTTGGCGGCTGCTTCGACGTACCCATACGACCAACGAGACTTCGCAACGTCAGTGAAGGTTGGCTTGGCCGGGGTCACCAGGGACAGACCCTTGGCAACGACGATCATCTTCGCGAACTCTTCGCGAGTGACCTTGCCCTCGGGCTTGAATGTACCGTCGGCATATCCAGTGATAACCTTCTTGTCGGTGAGAGCTTTGATCTCATCAGAGGCCCAGTACGACGCCGGGACGTCTTTAAAGCTGGCGGCGCGCGCGGTGAGGACTGGGGAACAGACAGTGAGCAGTAAAACAACTGCAAGAACGACAGACAGGAATCTCCTCATGTATTTCTCCTCCCTTTACAGAATAGTTGCAAAAAAGACTTCACTTCAGGTGCAGCGGCGCTTGCTAACACCTCCTTCCATACTGGCAGATATGACAGCCATGAGAGTCTCAACCTTGGTCACGGTCCCCGGCTCGCAACGATGCGCCCACAACTCCTCTCACAGAGTACGCGCTACCGCTATCAAAAAGAAGGCGAACGCGCAATTCAACATTACACCAATGCCATTCTTTGTCAAGTAACCTCCGGGTGCAATATGCCATTTGGGACAAGTTCCGGCCACAACCCAGCAAGCCCTTTATGGACCCACAACACCTTCTGCTCAACAGCGAGAAGCACGAACCTTCAACTGTGAACAGAATGGCTGATGCCAGATCCCAAGGTCACTGGTCAGCGGGGAATGCTTCGTCATGCCTTGCCCTCCTGCTGCTCCTTGCGCCATTTGAAGAAGTCGAGTGCCACCTGAGGGAAGATGGCGTAGGACAGGACGTCCTCTTCCTGCTGAGCATAGTCCTTGATCTCCTCCCGGAACCTGGCCATCTGCGGCTCGATCAAATCTGCGGGGCGGCAGTCGATGGTCGGTTCATCGCCGATAATCACCTGTTTGATCTCGTCCGAGATAGGCACGGATGCACGGCCGTATTCACCCCGCACAAGCGCCTTGGTCTCCTTGGTGCACTGGACATAGCGGCCCATCATCACGTTGAGCACCGCCTGCGTTCCGACGATCTGTGACGTAGGCGTCACGAGAGGTGGGTAGCCCAGATCGGCGCGCACCTTTGGCACCTCCTGCAACACCTCCTGGTACCGATCCATCATGTCCGCCTGCTTGAGCTGACTGACCATGTTGGAGATCATGCCACCAGGCAGCTGGTAGATCAGCGCGTTCACGTCGACCCCCATGACCCTGGCATCCAGGACGCCCGACTCCAGCGCCTTCTCGCGGACTGGCACGAACAACTGGGCCACCGCATTCAACGCTTCCAAGTCGATGCCCGTATCATAGGGCGTCCCCTTAAGCGCGGCAACCATCGTTTCGGTGCACGGCTGCGAAGTCGCCATCGCAAAGGGGCTGATTGCGCAGTCAACAACGTCAGCTCCCGCCTCGATCCCCTTGAGGTACGACTGTCCTGCGAGGCCGGTTGTGTAATGGCTGTGAATCTGGATGGGCAGCTTCGTCACCTTCTTGAGAGCAGCGACCAGATCATACGTGGCATACGGTGTCAGCAGACCAGCCATGTCCTTGATAGCGATGCTGTCAACGCCCATCTGTTCCAGCTCGCGGGCAATCCCCACGTATTTCTCGATGGTATACGTCGGTGCAATAGTATAAACGATGCAGCCCTGTGCGTTGCCGCCCAGTTTCTTTGTCGTCCGGATGGCCCGTTCGACGTTGCGCATGTCATTGAGAGCGTCAAAGACGCGGATGATGTCAATCCCGTTTGCCAGCGACCTCTCGACGAACGCATCCACGACATCATCGGCGTAGTTCTTGTATCCGAGGACGTTCTGTCCGCGCAGGAGCATCTGCAACTTGGTATGCTTGACGGAGCGCCGGATGGTGCGAAGTCTTTCCCATGGATCTTCACGCAGAAAGCGCAGACAGGAGTCGAACGTCGCCCCTCCCCACATCTCGATGGAATGATAGCCGACCGCGTCAATGGCTTCCAATGCCGGCTCCATCTCCTTTGTAGTCATGCGCGTGGCAATCAAGGACTGCTGCGCATCGCGCAGGACCGTCTCCATGATGCCTACCCTGTGTGCCTGTGCCATGCCGGAAGACGTAGGTGCAAGGTCTGGCCTGCTTGCTGCACTGACCTCCTCGATTTCGACGTCGATGGACCTGCCACCAACGTTGATGCTGAACTTGTTAGACACGTGAACCCCCTGTGCAGCGATTTCTTCCTACAACCCCTGCCAAGGCGACCATACCTTTGGTCGCTCATGCCCCCATAGTATACCCTATTGTCTTCCAATGCGACACCCACCGTGCATTCAGTTCTGAATCAAGAAGTGGGTTCCCGCCTTCGCGGGAACGACGAAGAGGACCACTGCCGTGCCCCCTCCCGTCATACCGCCGCGGTCTTTTGTACAAGGCAAAGCAGCCGCTCATGGCGAAAGCAGGCATCCATCCTTGCATAAACATTCAGCCCCCGTCGAAGCGGGGGCTGAATAGAAGTGTGTTGAGAGAAAGGGCGCTTACGCACCGGAGGGTGCAGGGCCAGTTGATGTGGACCCGGCATGCGTGCTCCCTTTACGGAACCCGCGACCGATGCCCGGTCCCTCAGCACAACCACCACGACGGCCAAAGCCATGGCGTTCCAGCGTGACGGTCTTGCCGTCTGCGCCCGTAAAACTGGTTGCCATGATGGTGTTGGCATCCATCGGGGTCTTGAAGCCTTCGACCTTCACGGTGTCGCCAACCTTCACGGTGACCGTGTTCGCATCACGTCCGAGTACGACGGTTACGACCGTACCATCCGCCTGTTTGACCTTGATAGTGTTCATGATCCTCGGAGCTGGCTTCGTCGTGCTTCTGGTGGACGGAGCTGCGGTGGTCGGAACATCCACTTCGATGACCGTGCCAGAGACATTCACGGTCTCGATGTTTGGTGTTCCATCGGCATTGCACAGCGTTACCGTTTTGCCGTCTGCGCCCGTAAATGTCCAGATACGCAATTCATCGACGCCGTTTCGCGTTCTAGATGTTCCCTCAACTGTTACGGTATCCCCCACCTTTATTGTCAGATTCGCTGTTTCAGCACGCCCGATCTCTATCGTATAGACTGTCCCATCGGCATTGTCCTTGATCTTCGCATAACCTGCCTGCCGATGCCGGAACATGCCTGATAACCCCGTACCAGCGGTCGCACTGGATGGAGTCGAGACCTCAGTCACGGTACCCGTCACAGAGATCACATCCACAGTCGTTCCCTTTGGTGTCGTCACTGTACGAACCTTAGTCGCTGCCGAAGCTACGGCGATGCCGCCCGTCAACAGTCCGGCAAGCAGCACGGCCAGGACAACCTTGCTCAATGTTTTTCTCACTGTATTCTCCCTTTGTACGAGGTCACCCCCGAAGTGCGGCACCCATGGATGCTGCCACCTCTAGTACGAAGGACACCCTGATTTCGTACAGGAAAACTTGTGAACGACGTGGAGACGGCCGATGAGGATAACGTCTACTGACCTGTAAACTCCACTGTGAACGTGATTGTCTCGCCCGGGCGACCCAGCACTGACCCTGTGGGTGTCACCCCGAGCATCTTTGCGCCCGCGGGGCCGCCGCCGGTCACGGCCAGCCCATAGACGCCCGGCAGCGCGAAGACTTCGTAGGGGACCATGGATCCCGTCCACTGCGTCGCCCCATTCAAGCGGAAGGCAAGGCGTCCGGACCAGGGCTTGCCGTTCAAGGTCGCCTGGACGAGCACCACCGTCTCCCCCTGCGGTGCAGCAGCACGGCCAACCTGCCCGAAAAAGATCGGGAGAACCAGCCCCAATACGACACACAACGTCAAAAAAACCGGTAGCCCACGCTTTGCCTTTTCCAGTTCCTCCGACGTACGCCAGCTGGCACCCCCGCGGTTCATCCTGGATGACCGACCCGTCTTGTAGCGGGACCTCGCACGATAGCGAACCCCACCTGTGCTCTTGACCGGTCGGGGAGCTGTTCTATATGAACTGGGTGACCTGTAAAGTTTCATCTCTTCTCCACGTTCAGTGTAACAGACTTCGGAGCGTTGCAACTTTCAACATCATCTGGAGATAGCCCGGATGTGCCCTCAAAGATCTGCAGCCCCTTCTGTGTCACTGACAGGCGGTGAGCTGCCCAGTGTCTACCCTACTTGATGCCAAGTTTGGCGTACAGTTGTGTCCGCGTGATGGGGAGGACGTGGACTTTGACCGTCCGTCGGCCCCAGTTGCACGCGTCCCCGTACGAGTTAAAAAAGAGGTCAATACAGTTGCCGTGGATACTGGAACCCGTATCTGCCGCTACAGCGTACCCGTACCCCTCCACGTAGAGGACGGTGCCCATCGGAATCAGGCGCCGGTCGACGGCGCAGGTGCCATAATGAAGCCACAAACCTGAGTAGCCATACAGGTGATCCCTGCCATCGAGAATAGTGGAAGCCCTGTTGGAGTACGCCGTCGCGGACATCGTGTAGCTCCGTGTCGGCTTGAGGTCGAGCCGTGCCGTCCCAACATCGTACACCTCATTGACGACCGGCTTGATGGTTGCCGTCTTCACCACGGTCGAGCTGACTGCCTTCTGGGCAACCTTGGTCACCTTGATCGTCTTCTGCAGCAGACCAGCCCGTCCCATCACACTGATGTAGCTGCGTCCAACCTCCATATAGGGGTTCTTCTTGTAGACGCGCTGATAAGAAACAGCCTCGGTCTTTGTAGAGTAGGCGTAGGTCGTGCGCTGGACGACAATCTCGGCGCTGTAGGGCACAGGATCGGCTGGAACGGGAGCCACCTTGTCCTCCTTATTGAGCTTGACACCGTTGTCCGCCAACAACTCTGCAACCGTCTTTGCAGTCGAATAGATGGTCTCACTGATGTGATCGATGGTGAGTGTGACCGGTCTGGCGCGCACGATAGCGATTTCCCCATGGGGGATGACCGCGGCGACATCCGGTGTTACCACATCTTCCGGGCGCAGCGAACGTATGTTCGCCTTTGCCAGGATACTACTCACCGACATGCTGTGGAACGCGACGATCCGCGTCTTGTTGCCACTATCATTGACAACATACGTGTGAACGCCTGCACTCCAGAGGAAGAGTCCACCAAGAAGGATGCCAAGTACTACAAAGAAGACGGCCTTTCTTCTGTGGAACACCCTCACGAGTTGTGTTGTGTCCATAGTGTGGCGATTATACCACCAGTCGAAGCGCCCGTAAAGGTTCCATTCAGAAACAAATAGCCAGACTCCCCATGTAAAGGAGTCTGGCTGCCTTCACAACATCGTGTTTAACAGTCAGTCGCGCTGTCTTCCCCCAAAAAATCGGAGGATGAACAGGAACAGGTTGATCAGGTCCAGGTAAAGTGTGAGAGCCCCGAGAACGGCCACTTTCTCCGCCTGTGGATTGCCACCGGCCATCGTGATCGGGTTGTCTCCCGTTGGATCAAGATTCAGTGCAATCGCGCGCAGCTTCTGAGTGTCCCATGCCGTCAATCCCAGGAACACAATGATACCAATAATGCTGATCAGGAAATCGAACCCGGAACTGTTCAGGAAGAGATTGATGACGGACATCCCGATGATGGCAAACAACCCGAACAGGGCAATGTTTCCCACCTTCGACAGGTCCATATGGGTACCTGACCCAATGAGAGACATCGCAAGGAACGTGCCTGCAGATGCCACGAACGCCATCGCAATGCTGCTCTCGGAGTACACCATGAAAATAGACGACAAGGTCAGGCCGTTCACCGCGGAGTACGTAAGGAACAGGACGCCCGCCGTCTGCGGCGACATCCGGTTGATAGCCGACGAAAGCCCGATCACCAGACCAAATTCTGTGATGATAAGCAGTATAAAAACAAAAGTGTTCCCAAAGATCACTTGCTGAATTGCAGCATTGATGCCAACAAACCATGCGACAACAGAAGTCAGAGCAAGGCCACCAGCCATCCAGCCATAAACACGGTTAAAGAAGACCCGGATACTATCCTCCGGACGTACAACAGTCCCCTGATATTCCACGGAAACATCTCCTTTCAAGCGCAGCAATCATAGGCGGACACCCAGCTTTGTCAAGCGCACCCGCATTGCCATGCCTTTGCTGCTACCTCACCACCAATACAACGATTTCCGGTTTTTCGTGCACATGGATTGTGAAGCCACATTGGCTATCGCC
>JAJFTL010000019.1 GCA_021373025.1 bacterium | reverse complement strand
ACACGAATCGCTGGTGAAGGCCCGCACGATGGCCTTCACGGTCATGGTCCTGGCGGAACTCTTCCAAGCCTTCAACGCCCGCAGCCTGCGTGAGTCGGTGTTCAGCCGCAAGCTGCATGCTAACTGGAACCTGGTGGCTGCGGTCCTCAGTTCCCTCGGCCTGCAGCTCATACTCATCTACACGCCGGTACTGCACCGTATCTTCCAGACAGAATCGCTCTCGATGCTAGACCTCGGCATCGGGGTTGTCATGGCATCGCTGACGCTGTGGGCAACGGAGATTGGCAAGCTAGTCCTGCGGCACCGGCCAACAACAGAACAGGAGTAATGCAGCAATAGCATCCCATAGCCGTGGTGGCCGCTCTTTGTCGTTGTGCCCGTACGGGAACGTCGCCACAAACCGGCGGAGCTTGGCAAGGTGACCTGAGCGCCGCCAACCGGTACGACACCCCCTGATGCAGCACACCCATACCACCTTGGTGCGGGAGAAGCTCCTGGGACAGCGCACCATTGACGAAGCTCCCGTCCCGAGTCTATACTGTTCATGGTGACCATGGAGGTAAACACGTGGCGATCGTGATAGGAGAGAGCGGTGCATGGAAGCAGGTGCTGCTCATGGCGCGGACGGCAGGCATTGTCGTGAGCAAGCCCTCGGATGTGGGCATCCAGCTGGCACGCGCCCAGAAGATCCTCGCCGAGGAGGAGTTGCGGGCGCGCGACGATCTGGCGCTTCGAGAAGCCGAACTGGAGCGCGATCTTGCGCAAAAGCAGGCTGCAGCAGCGCAGGATATCACCCGCGTCCACGACGATTTCGGACAGCGCCTGAAACGTTTGGCTGCTCAGCCTGCGACGTCGCGCCTTTGGACCGGATTGTCCCGCCTGACCCTGCAAGCACAGGAACGGGCACAGGTACGCGCGCTGTCGCGTCGTGCACTTCCTGCCGCACGTGCCCTTCAGGAGTTTCTCGATGGACGGGAGACCGAGATCGCCAGGCGCGTCGAAAGCACTCGGCGCATTGTCCTGCAGGTCGAAGCGATCGCCCACTCGGCCACGCTGGCCAATGCTATCGCAGAGCGCAATGTCATCAAGGCGCTCAGCGCGCTGCCAGATGACTTCATTCTCATGAATGACCTGCATCTCCATGCCAGCCGCGATCTGCCCTTTGACGGCGGCTACGTGAGAACGGCCCAGCTGGACCATTTGCTGGTGGGGCCTACCGGCATCTATGCTATCGAAACCAGAAGCTGGAGCCGCACGGCCCGAATAGATGGACCCGAGGCCGATCCCATCCTCCAGGTGAGCCAGGCATCCTTCCTGTGTACACAGATCCTGAAGGAAGCCGGCAACACTCAGATCGTCCGGTCCATCGTGGCCTCTGAGGGCACCGCTCCAACGCGTTCAGGCGGAGCGCATGTCGCCACGGTTCCGGCTGCGCGCCTTCTCCCCTATGTTCAGTATGGCCCACAGTTGGTCTCGGTCCAGGAAGTCGCAGAGATCGTCAGGATACTGTCTTAGGTGTCACACGCTCTCTCGGGCCTCCGTCAGCTCGGAGCAGGCCCGTCGGCAGTTGTCAGCCATTTGGCCTTCACACTTGCATGTACGGAATCTCATCGTATTGCGTATCATACCTGCTGGGACGCCGAGGCGTCCTCCGCAAAAAAGGAGACGCGATACATATGATGGCATTTGAGAGATTTGGATATGGCGGTTTCAGGCCTGGTATGATGGGCTTTGGCATTGGAGGCATGATTATGGGTTTGCTTGGACTGATGCTCTTTGTCATGTTCATTGTCTGGATCGTCCGAATGGTGACGTGGAGACGACATGGAATGGGTTACACAATGGGCTACAGGAACTGGGTACCCGGCATGCATGATGATTGTGGCATGATGCAGGGCAGACAGGACGAGGCTATGGATATTCTTCGGAAGAGATTCGCTTCAGGAGATATCACCAGGGAAGAGTACGAGGACCGCGTCAAGGTCCTGAACGGTCAGAAACAGCCGTAACGAATGCCATTCACCCCCTGTGCCAGCACATGGCACAGGGGTTTTTGCATATGCCGGCCACAGCTGGTGTCATCCTTGACATTCATGCTGCATGAGGTCATCCTGTGAATGGAGCATAATGGAGAGGCGTGGGAACTGGAAGGCGCCGACATCCGTCCAAGAGGAAGAAGGCCGGCAATAGCATGGCCGCCAGATGGAGGTAGAAGCGATGAAGAGGTTATTGATTGTTCTGATGGTACTTGCGCTGGCAGTCTCGGTGAGCGTGCATCCAGTGGAGGCTGCCGACCCGCCCGTCGGGATCCGCTATGCGCCACCCACGGTGACACTGACGACAGGCAAGCCATCCTATGCCCCGGGTGAAGCCGTCGACTGGCGCTATACCCTGTACAATGGAGGCGACCACCCGTTGGAGCTTACGTTCACATCGGCCCAGATCTATGACTTGATCCTTCGCCAGAATGGCAAGGTCGTGGCCCGCTGGTCCGCCGGTAAGATGTTCGCGGACGTCATGAGCACGCGTACCATCATGATGGGCGAGACCATGGAGCTCACAGGCTCATGGAAAGTGACCGCCGATCTTGCTCCCGGCAGCTACGAGCTGGAGTTTGTGCTGACCAGCACGACAACTGAGCCGACCGGAGCCAAGGTGGACCTCACGATTGGGACGGCCACGCCGGAGGGCATCAGCGCCCGCTTTACGACCGATAAGTTGATCTACCGCGTTGGGACCAGACTGACCGTCAAGTACACGATCACGAACCTGAGCGACCGGCCGCTGGTTCTTGACTTCCCCACCGCCCAGCAATTCGACTGGACCATCACGGACATAACCGGCAACATCATCTACCACTGGTCCAAGGGCAGAGCATTTGCACAGGTCATCACGCACCTGACCATCCCGGTCGGAGCGAGCGACGGGTTCGAGAGCAGCTGGGACATTCCACGCGACCTCGCCCCCAGCGGCTTCTATATCCATTTCACTGTTCTGGCGGACGCTTTGGGTGCCCTCAAGACACAGCGGGCCGCTGTCCTCATGGGTAGCACGCCTCCTCCATTGTAGGTGAGCGCCGCGAGATAGAACTGCCCATTTTCTGACACCTATCCGACCTGTTACACCAGCGGGACGGTTCCATTTCTGTAACAGTGTTACAGTTTTGGAACCGTCCCGAATGTTACAGGTCTTCCAGCCACGCACCCTGATCGTGGAGATACTGCAGGAGGCGAGCGTGATGCGAGGGGCTGCCATCCTCCAGGCGTGAACCCTCCAGCACATGCGGGTCACCGAGCAGGACAAGGTGCTTTCTGGCTCGCGTCAACAGGACATTGAGCTTGCGGTCGACCGATCCATCCCAGGACGGTGCCATGATGGAAGGCATCTGCGACATGGAGTGCACAGCAAATGACACGATGATGATGTCGCGCTCGCCGCCTTGGTAGCGCTCCACGGTGTCCACAGCGATGCCCTGCAGGTCGGCCGGCAGGACTCGGTAAATGCACGCGGCCTGCGCGCGGAAGGGCGTGATGACGCCGATCGATGCAGCAGGATCGAATGTCGGATCCTGCCTCCGGTACGCAGCCACAAATGCTTGTAGCAGCAGGGAGACGCGCCGCGCCTCCTGCTCATGCACATGTGACACGCCGTCCTGTTCAGATGACGGGACAAACAGGATCCGCCGCGTAGCAAGTAGGCACTCCAGAGGATCCAGTGCATCGGGCACGAATGCGGGCTCCGATGACGACTGCCAGGCGTACAGCGGATGCAGCTGTCCTCCGTAGAACTCGCAGTCGGGAAAGGCGACGATGGCCTGATGCATGCGCGCCTGGTCCGTCAGCATGCCAACGGCATTCGTCCATCCCTGCTCCTTGCAGCGCAACAGCAGGCGCTCGAACAACGACATCCGCAGATCACGGAACCCGGCCGCCAACAGCACGGGGTCAGTCACAGCAGCCAACTGGGCGGGCTGCTGCACGACCGCAGGCAGCTGGCGCTCGTCGCCGATGAGAATGGCTCGGTCGACGTCCGCGAGGATACCGATCACCTGCGGCTCCAGTAGCTGCGCCGCCTCGTCCACGATGGCCGTGACTCGGACCCTGTGCCGCTTCAGCTCCTGCAGGATCTCGGGATGCTGTATGCACATGGCGACCGTAGCCACGAACACACGGCTCTTCGCCGCCAGTGTCCGCCCCTCGGCAGCACCATGTTCCTCCACGTAGAAGGTGAAGGTATTCTCCTGGGTCTGCTCATCCAGGCCGGCGTCCCTGCCAAACACCAGGTAGCCGTGGAGCGCGGGGTCTGCATCGGCACTCAGCGCATGGCACATCTCGCCCACTGCGCGGTTTGTGTACGCCAGCAGCAGGACTGCCTGGTCGCTCTGGTGCACGAGGTGCCGCACCATCTCAACCATCATCACCTGCGTCTTCCCAGACCCGGGCGGCCCCTGCATGAGGAAGTAGTCCTGGGCGGCCAGCGCCTGTCCCAGCAGTCTGCGCTGATGTGGCGTCAGTTCCCGTGTAGGCCGAATATCCAGCATGGCAGGGTCCAGCGAACGCGGCGCCTCTACGCCCATCAACAGAGCGCGCCGCGCAGGGGATACCTGGAGAAAATGCAGCAAGCCCGCATACTGCGACGTGATGAGCCCACCCGAGGCGTCGAGCTCCAGCGCCCAGGACGCAGCGAGGTCGAGCGCGGCGTGCCGGTCGTACAGCTGGACCGTCACCTCTCCCAGACCATGGTCGATAGCCGTGATCGTGCCCTTAAACAGTGCTCCTCGCATCGGACGGGCATGCGGTCCATCGTGGCGGTACAGGATGATCCCGTCGCCCTCGCGGAAGCTTGTCCCGCCCTGGCGTACCGGACGCTGCATGAGGCGCACGATTCCACTGACCTTGTCCCGACCAGCAATGTGCAGATAGGGCAGGACAGCCAGCCGTTCCTCCTTTTGTGGTAAGTCCATCAGCCACAGTCTGGCGAAGCCACCGCCGTGCCCATTGTCATCAGCGGTACCCAGGTCTGCTGTCCAGCGCTCGCGCGTCAGGAAAGCCGAGAACGCCAGGAAGTACGCCCGCTCTGCCTCCGTCGCCCCGTCAAGAGCTGCAGCCAGCGTACTCACTACCTCTCCGTCGAAGGTGCCGGCGGGCCCGAACCCGTTCCTGGTCAAGTTCCGGAATACCGACATGTCGCCCTCGAAGGCGATTGCGTGATCCAAGGCCACCAGCTCGTTGCGCGTCTGCAGGAGACGCACTCGCTCCTGCTCGCTTGAGGCGGCGGCACGCCACGGATGCACCTCGTCGGCCAGGTACACGACATCTGCCGCCTTCGGCGGAGCACCCAGCGCCGATTGCACCAGCAGCTCATAGCACCAGACCTGTGCCGCTTGATCGGGACGCACGGTCGTGCCGTCATCCTGCTGGCCGGGAGCGGCATGCGGTACCGCGCCGTTCTTCAGCTCCACGACACTGAACGAGCGTGCATCCCTGCCGGTCACCAGCGCATCCAGCCGTCCCTGCAACCCATATGTGCTGGAGGCCAGCGACACCTCCATCGATGGCGTTCCACCAGCCTGGACGCGCTCGGCCGCCCGCCGTATGGTGCCGACATGACCCAGTACACTCCTGCGGATCATGTCCACGTCATTCTCCGAGAGTGCCAACAGGGCCATCCCCTGTGTCCGCAGCTGAGCCTCGACGAATGCAGGAACATCGACCTCCATGCCTGCAGCCAGGCTGTCGAACAGGCTATTCGCAATGACGCCCGCAAGGATCTGCCACCGCACGACGCGCGCTCGGTACCTCCCCACCAGCGCCAGCTTGGCGTTGGGGAGACCCCTTCCCGGCGTGAAGCACGCGCCCAGCGTGGTCGCCTCCACCAGGATGTCCGGCTGCACAGCCACGAGGCTTGCGCTCGTCGTGCTGATGCGCCCGTCCGTGGAGCGTATGCAGGACGTCGCGCTGATGGTGGCAAAGGGCCACACCGCTGTGTGTGCCCATGCTCCGGTGAGCAGCAGCGTGGTCTCGGCTCCCTCGTCTGGCTCATCCAGGACGCAGCGCACGGCGCGGTACCACAACGTGCGCCCGCTCGCTCCCGTTCCCTGCGACGGCTCGCCGGCATCCAGCACCAGGGCGCGCACGGCCTGAATCAGGCCGGCCGCCTGCTGTGACTCTTCCAGCGCCTCCTCGTCCATGCCGCAGTAAGCCTGCAGCGCCACGGGAACAGGGACTCCACTGAGCGCGGCAATCAGCTCGCAAACGGCGCCTATTCCCCGCCGCTCCTGCGCCTCCGTGGGGACAAAAGCCAGCTCATGGGCACTATGGTTGGCAGCCTCACGCAACGCATGCACACGCCGCTGGATGCGGGGGCTGACGCCATCCCGCTGCATGACGTACACGGACCGCTGAAAAATATCCGCAAAGGTGCAGGCAGCATCGCCACGGACCGCCTCCTGTAGTACGTCTTCCAGGACCTGCCGCAGCCGCACCACCCGGTCCTTGCGCACCATCCGTGCATCGTCAACCAGCGTCCGTACCTCGCCGTACAGCCCCTCGGCCACATCACTTGTCATGTGCATCCCGTTCCTCCACCTTTTCGCGCATCATGTTCAGCGTACACCGCTGAGACGAGAGTGCAACATGAGCCAGGCACCGATGGACCCCCGCCTTGCGGGGGAGACGAAGAAAAGATGCAGTTCGCCAGGGCCTACCGCGGTGTGGGATAGTGGATGGATTTCTTCTTCCGATACGGAAGGAGGAGCAGCCAAATGGAGGTGAGGGGTTCCCGGAGCCACCCGTGGAGTACAAACCTCCTTGTCGACGAGAAGACGCTCGTGCTCCTCAGGTAGAAGTGGTGAGTGTGCCGGCGGCGGCACGCCATCAACAGTTGTACATCCTCCGAAAATGTCAGGCTCTCGTCGTAGCGGATCTCGCGCAGAAGGTCACGGCGCACAAACTGGATGGACTTGGTCGTCCGGGTCATGTAGCTGATGGAATTGTAGAAGTGATACCAGCCTCTCGCGACCCTCGAGTCAGGGGCGGGACGGAGCGAGACCATACCGGTTCCCAGATTGCTGCCGGCGTGTGCCCTCAGGAAACGGTTCAGTTCCGTGAGAAAGGTCGGCGCAAAATAGGTGTCGGCATCCAGGAAAATGACCCAGTCACTGGCCTCCGAGAGCAGGTCGATGCCCCGGTTTCTTGCGCGTGAAACGCCCGGCTCCTCGATATGGACGACCTTGGCGGACGCAGGGGCGTTTGCCGCGATAACACGCTCGGTCCCGTCTGTGGAACCATTGTCCACAACGATCACCTCGAACCTGTCTGGCGGGTACTCCAGCTGCTTAAGCGCTGTGAGCGTCGTGCCGATATATTTCTCCTCATTGTAGGCAGGAATCACAATAGAAAAGAACAGCATCTCTTCACCCATGTTCCCAACCTTCGGGCCCCTGTTCACGGGAGCCGCATTACTACCAGTCCCCGACGGCATGCAAACATCCGCCCCAGGACCCCACAGAGACGGAGCGGTCAGGAGCCATCTGCGGCGATGAGAAGATCTCGTCCCCCGTTTCGAACTCCCGCCCGAGTGTTCCGCTGTTTGCCGATGTATTATCATACGGGCACTGACCCGCATGTCGCGGGGGTCGTACGCCTCCATCGACGAGATTCGCCGGGCTATTGCCTTTGCGACTCCTGCCGGAAGGGCAGAGAGCGGGAACAACGCGATGAACTATAGTGTGACGATCCTCTTTATGGCATCGTCCCCATGTGCGAACTTCTCACGGACCCTGCCGGCCAAGGTACCCGAACTATCACCACGTTCGCCCGGCAAGGTTGTTTTGCAGCCCCCATTGTGAAGCCCCATCGGCAGGAGCAACTTGCAGGAACGGGTCAGTGCGACTCTTTCTCCGCGATGACGGCCGCGAGGATCTCCGGTCCCACCTGATTCCCGAGGACGGGCTCGATCTGCGCCACAATGCTCGGCAAGCCGTACCGAGAGGTGAACTCTCGCTGGAAGCTCTCGACCTCGGCCCGGTTGGTGCCATACTGGAACCCAATAGCGTAGATCCCCTTCTGCACATACCGGTCGATGATGGCCCAGAGGTGTTCCATCGCCACTTTCTTTGTGCGAGGACGATCTGCGACGTCGGTGACTCCCTGCGTAAAGGTAAGAATAGGCTTGATCCTCAGGATGCTGGCAGCCACAACGGCAGCCTTGCCGATGCGCCCGCCTTTAGCAATATAGGTAAAGGAGTCGACCACGAAGTAGGTATGGGTCCGCTGGACCAGCGCTTCAGCCCCAGCGACGACCTCTTCAACAGATGCCCCTGCCTCGGCCAGCTCCACTGCCCGCATGACGGGAAACGCGATGCCCAGGCCCGCATTCAAGGTGTCCACCAGGTGCACGCGATCCGCACCCACCTCATTGCGCCCAATCTGAGCCGAATTCAGCGTACCCGACAAGTGCGAGCTGACATGCAGCGACACAATCTTTCCCGCTGGATCCTCCTGCAGAATGGCCCCGTAGGCAGAGGTGAACTCTTCGGGCGACGGCTGCGTACTGCCCCCCTTGGCGCCCGCCACGAGGCGGCGGTAGAACTCATCGTTGGTGATGTCGATGCCATCGCGGTAATACACTCCGTCAAGCGAGACCTTGAGGGGAACGACCGTCACCTTGTGCTGCTGCACGTACTCCTGCGGCAGGCATGCCATGCTGTCTGTTACGATATGAATCGCCATTGCCCGCTCCTTTCCCTTGTATGGTTTTGCTCATTCACCAGTATCAGCATATACAAGGCAGTGCTCTCATCAAGTGACAGCGCCTACGAGCCGATCGCTTCACTGGAAGATCGTCCGTATGGCAACCAGTCCTACGGACGTCTTGCGATACGCGTCATTGTAGAGCACCGTTCTCGGGTTTCTCACCCACCAACGCCCCTTGTGAACGCTGGGATCCCTGTCGAAGTCCTCATCGATCCAGTTCACCGGATTCTGTCTGAGTCCTATTCTTTCTCCGGCACCACGACATGAACATCCCCAGGAGGAGACCGATGACCAGTCCTGCGATCATGCACAGCACCGCCGTCAGCAGGTTGCGGTTCCGTGCCGTCCGGCCGCTGGTGGTCGTATGCTGTACTGTACCCTCAGCAGCATAGGTGACGGTGGTGATGGACGGGTTCTGGCCGCGTGCCGCCTTCACGAGGTTCAGGTTGCGCTGCAGTGTCTGATTGATCTGGTCTTCGATGGTCCAGGAGAATGTGCTGAAGAAGGCGAAGATGGGCTTCAGTTCGGCCTCGGACTCATCGCACAGGGCATTCGAGTCAGGTGAGCACGCGCGCTTCGTCAGCAGACTGCTTTGCCGCCGACGTCCCCGCGAGCAGCTGCCCATCGATATCATGCGCACGGCAGGACATCCTCTCGTCCCAGATATCGATACCGTTCAGAAAATCGCCGGTTTTGTGGCAGTGCGAGAAATGGGCGTCATAGGCGGCCGTCGGGATGCATTCCTGCATGCTGCCGTGCGTACAGTAATTGAGTGCGGTAAATAGCGTGCGCTGGACGTAGTCTGTATAGGTGCTGCTCTGAAGACCACGGACAAAGCTCATAGGCACGGATGCGCCGGCGATGGTCGTCGTGGAGCCATAGGCGCCGACGACGCTGTCGGGCAGGAGCGCCATAGTATACCGGTACCAGTCGGCCTCTGTGCCGCTCCGCTCCGCCGTCTCCTTCAGCGGGCGCACCGCCTTCCAGAAGGCGAGATCCATGCTCTCGATCTCAATATCCTGCTTCGGTTCGTAATCAGTGAAGTGCCACAGGATGTGGTTGCCCTGCGTCCGGTACCCGGCTGGCTGTACGGACAGAAGGTCGGGGAATGCGAGGGTGCGGCCGAAGTTCACATCGATGCTGAGGTCGCCGATGGGACCTTTCCACAACCGTCCCGTCTGCAGGACGTAGAGCAAGTAGCCGGCACGCGGACGGATCTTGTAGTGGACGTCGATGAGGCGCATCTGCCCGGCGGCGAATGGGATGTGAAAGGCGTTCCACATGGTACAGGTCAGCTCGCTGCCACCCGTCGTCTTCTGATCAGGAAAGCTGGTCGTCTTGACGGCGGCACCAGCATGCCCACTGAGAAGTAGATGGGACCGCTGTCAGCCCGTGTAATCCCCGGCAACCCCATGCAGAACATCACTATGATAACAGGCACCAGCACAGATTTTATTGTTCTCATGGTACCTCCCACACCCTATCTCCACGAACGGTAGAGAGCAACGCGGTCCCCGGAGCTGCCACCATGCTGTCATCCATACAACAGTGCAGGGGGGTCAACCCATTGCCACTACTATACTAACGCAACTAACGCGATCGGGCTGATTTTGCGGAAAGTTCCAACAGCGGGCCAGAGGCATGTCGTCTGCGGTGTCTTCCTTGGTGGTATACTTTTTTTGGATGAACGGCCTGTGGGCGTTCATGGGAGGAACCGTGGTGGAACGAAGAAGACTTTTTTGTGAGATATCACCGACAACATACAGAATATCTGTTTTCAAGAACATCCTTCTGCGAGACGTGAAAGACTTTTTTTCTCCGCAGGAATTCGCAAGCACTCGAACGGATGATCTCCTACCCGTTTTGATCTACAAGAACAAGTCTTTAATGCGCAGAGTGCTTGGAAATGTTGATCCTGTGCTGCAAGAAAACAAGGTCGTGAATCTGGGTCTGGCTACCCCGAAGGTCACGCACGTCGTGATTCTCCCGGGACAGGTCTTCTCCTTCTGGAAACTGATCGGGCAGTGTACGGAGAGACAAGGGTACAAGACGGGGCTTGTCATAAGCTCCGGCAGAGTGTCTGAAGGGATCGGCGGGGGCATCTGCCAGTTCACAAACCTTCTTCACTTCCTGGTGCTGCATTCACCCCTGGATATCATCGAATACCATCATCATGACGGGATAGACTTGTTCCCCGATTTTGGCAGGCAGATCCCGTTTGGAACAGGAACATCGGTCATGTATAACTACCTGGATTATCGCTTCAAAAACAACACGGAGACGACGTTCCAGCTTGTCACCTATGTTACCGACAAATATCTATGCGGAGAACTGCGTGCAGATAAGCCTTTGAAGATCCGATATCACATTAAGACAGAAAATGAGTATTTCTCAAAGGAAGGTGATACTGTCTACAGGAACAGCCTCGTTTTCAGAGAGCAACGGGATAAGAAGACAGGTCATCTTCTTCGGAGGGAATTACTCAAGAAAAATCATGCAGTCGTTATGTACGATATCAATGATAAGAGATTATCCACGATGTAGAATGAGTGCTTGGAACCGGCTGCATCTAAAGTGATAAGCGGCTTCGAGGGAGATGTCTTGACTGGTCTTCCGGAGGAGCCGTGCCTCCAGGATACCAATGTCTCGTTGCAGAGCAAGAGGATCGATGCCCCCGAGCTGACGCAGTAGGCGCGAATCCATTCTGTTTGGTTCCGTAGTCCTGGATCCCCGACTGAAGCATACGGGGATGACCTCGTTCCCAAGGGTGTTGTCCCAACGAAGTATCCACCATATACTGAACTTGGTTACTGAACTTGGTCGGGTCATGAATTGCCCGGAATATGGAGGAGTGATGACTGATACAGAGAACAATCGAAAGCTTGGCTTAGCTCTCAGTTCGGGCGGCGTGCTCGGGTATTCGCACATCGGCGTGCTGCAGGCCCTGGAATACCTTGGTGCAAAAATCGATGCGCTGTCTGGCGCATCCATGGGCGCAATTGTAGCCATTTTCAGTGCAGCCGGCTTTGATGGCATTGCTTTGGAGGCGCTCGCCGTGAAGTACAGCGCACAGGTCGCTGCGGTAATGGGATCTCTTTTTCCAGTGGGTCATCTGACGACGCCGTGGAGGCTTCGGGCAGCTCTCAAGAAGGAACTTCCCGTAACCGTCTTTGAGGCTCTCCAGAAGCCTGTGTGCATTGCGGCGACGGATGTGGAGACGGGAAAGCCGGCTGTGTTTGACTCGGGAGACATCTGGGGTCCATTGTCGGGGAGTTTTTGCGTGCCGGGGATATTTCCTGTTGTGCAGGTTGGCGAGCAATATCTGCTGGATGGAGGATTGTCGTTGCCCGTCCCGGTGACTGAGCTCCATAAGCGCGGCGCTTCAAAGACCATCGCGGTGTCGCTGTACAATCCGCTTCAAGATGAAAACTACAAACCTGGCCTGAGCATTCCCAAGCTGCTGGAGCGTTCTGTGAATCTCATGCTGAATAACATCGCACAACCAGAGCTAGAGAAGGCGGATTTGGTCATTCAGCCGGATCTCAGAGGATGCAGTCCCTCTGATGTTCATGAGTACGTCCTGCGAGGGTACAATGCGACCCTGAGCAAGAAGGACGAAATCGAGGCACTGCTTGCCTGACATCCAGAAGACTCTCGGCACGCTGTGGGGGCGGATTGCTGACTGGATTTCCACAACGCTGGTTGCTGGACGACAGGCGCTGCTGCCCTTCATTCCTGTTCTGGCAGCAACAGTTGTATTTCTGCTTCTGATCGTTGCGGTTGGCACTGTTTCTCGCTTGCGTCGCGAACACATGTTTCATGGTGCGACGCTGCAATCCATCGACACCATGGATGGAACCGAGTTTGAGATGTTTCTGGCCATGCTGTTCAGTCATCTTGGTTATCGCGTCCAACGTACTGGTATGAGCCATGACTTCGGGGCAGACCTCCTGCTGACGTCACGCCGCAACAAGCGCATCGTTGTCCAGGCGAAGCGGTATGAGGGCAATGTTGGCATCAGCGCCGTCCAGGAGGTGATCGGGGCAGTACACTACTACAACGGGGTTCGAGGGATGGTTGTCACGAACAGGGATTTTACCGAGTCAGCCCAGGAACTGGCAGCAAGGTCAGGAATCGAGCTGTGGGACAGAGATCGGCTCGTAACAGCAATGTCTCGAATTCCTCAAAGACGCAATGGTAGCACTGGGTCCAAATCCATCTACACTAGACGGGAGGGGTGAACCATGAAAATAGCAACATGGAATGTGAACTCGATACGTGCCCGCCTGCCCGTTGTCCTGAAGTGGCTGCAGGAATCCCAGGTCGACGTTCTCGCCATGCAGGAGACGAAGACCGTTGACGAGACCTTTCCCACTGCCGAGTTTCGGGCAGCTGGGTACGAGGTCGCCGTGTCCGGACAGAAAACCTACAATGGCGTTGCAGTTGCTTCCAGAGTGCCCCTATCGAAGATCGTGAGGGGCTGGGCCGGCAACGACCCGAGCAGAGTTCTGACCGTGAACGTTGGAGAACTGACACTCATCGACGGCTATTTTCCGCATGGGGGAGAGCGAGGCGATGAAGCATACGTGCACAAGCTTGAGTTCTTCCACAACTTTCGGACATATCTGGACAACACTTATTCGCGAGACTGTCGGTTGCTTCTCATGGGGGATTTTAATGTGGCGAGGGAACCGCAAGATGTCTGGGCACCCGATGAGATGCAGGACGCTATAGGCTTCATGCAGGAAGAGCGCGATGCCCTGGAGGAACTGCGCGCGTGGGGATTTGTGGATCTGTTCCGTAGGTTTCACAGCGAACAGCAGTTTACGTGGTGGGATTACCGTATGAATATGTTCAAGCGCAACATGGGTATGCGCATTGACTATGCCTGGGGTTCGGAGGCGCTTGCAACGGAAGTGACGGATTGTCTGGTGGATGTCGAGCCCAGGCGCTGGGAGAAGCCGTCCGACCACACGCCCGTTGTCGTCATGATTCCATAATGTTAGGCCGGGCAGACCAGGGAGGGGAGAATGGCTAGCGGAGAAATTGAAGAGAGTCTGCGTGGCGTCCTTGACGCTGTTTCCGACGGCGTCTATGTGACGACGGCCGATCGCCAGATCGTTTTCTGGAATAAGGGAGCTGAGCGCATTACCGGCTACTCGTTCGACGAGGTGCTGAACGGACATTGCTATGACAACATCTTGGTACATATGGATGTTCTTGGCAAGAACCTGTGCTTCGATGGGTGTCCTTTGCAGAAATGTATGGAGACGGGAAATCGTCAGGAGGCCAAGGAGCTCTTCCTGAAGAAAAAGGATGGACAGCGGCTTGCCGTTTATGTGAAAGCCTCTGTTCTCGTTGTTGGCGATAGACGATATGGGGTTGAAATCTTCGGGGAACTTCAGTCAGTGGCAGGCAGTGCCCTTGCCGAACAACTAAAAGAACTGTCCGACGCATCCATTGTCGACCGGTTGACCGGTATCTACAATCGAGCCTACATCGATACGATCCTGGAGCAGCAATATGGCTTGTTCAAGAGGCACTTTCAGAGATTCGGGCTCATCATGATCGATGTCGACAAGTTCAAGAGCATCAACGATACATTTGGTCACCTGGCAGGAGATGAGGCACTGAAGCTGGTCGCCTCCGTTCTGCAACGGTCGATACGCTCAATGGATTTCCTGGCCCGGTTCGGTGGGGACGAGTTCATCATCGTTTGTCCGCTTGTCGAACTCGAGGGCATTGAAAAACTCAGCGAGCGCGTCGTCGAGATGGTTCACCACTCTGTCCTTTCTTCACCGGATCATCCCAAAGAAGTCATCCAGGTGTCTATTTCGGCGGGAGGATCCATGGTGGACTACAAGGACAGGTCAGCCGCCGACATTATCGCTCGCGCCGACGAAGCGTTGTACCGAGTCAAGCGAGATGGAGGCAACTGGTACGCTCTAGGGTAGAACTGTCCCCCTGGTTCTAGTAGGAATCGAGGTAGGCCTTCTGTTCTTCTGTCAGTGTGTCAATGGCCAGCCCACGTGATGCAAGGAATGCTCTGGATGCCATCTCATCGATTGCCTCGGGCACCGTGATAAGCTCTTTGGGCAGAGATGCCTGGTGCTTGACCAGATACTCCGCAGAGAGCGCCTGCAATGCAAACGTCAGGTCCATGATCTCGATTGGATGACCATCGGCACAGGCCAGATTGACCAGACGTCCTTCCCCCAGAACATAGAGACGTTTGCCATCGTATGTATACTCCTCGATATTGTGGCGGACCTCGTGGTGCCCCGGGTCCCTGTTCTGCAAGTACTGTACATCTACTTCGACGTCAAAGTGCCCTGCATTGCAGAGGACTGCTCCATCTCTCATGAGAGCAAAATGTTCTCTGGTGATCACTTTTGTGTCACCAGTGCACGTGATGAAGATTTCGCCAATCCTGGCTGCTTCGATCATAGGCATGACCTGGAAGCCATCCATGTGCGCTTCGACCGCTTTGACGGGGTCGATCTCTGTCACAACGACCTGCGCGCCTAGACCTCTTGCACGCATTGCTACGCCCTTTCCTACCCATCCATAGCCTGCGACGACGGCAACCTTGCCGGCGATGTTCATGTTTGTCGTCCTGAGAATCCCATCCCATGCGGACTGTCCTGTGCCAAAACGGTTGTCGAACAAGTGTTTGCATTGGCCCTCGTTGACACCAATGACGGGGAATGACAGCTTGCCTCTACGTGCCAGAGCACGGTCGCGGATAACACCTGTCGTGGTCTCCTCGCATGCTCCGAGGATGTCGGGGAGAAGTTCAGGGTGCTCGAAATGGACAGAATTCACAAGGTCTCCGCCATCATCGATCAGCAAATTTGGCTTGGTAGCAAGCACCTTGCTGAAGTAGTCACGATACTCTGCAGGAGTCTCACCTCGCTTGGCAAAAACGACGACTCCACGTTCTGCTAGCGCCTCAGCTACATCATCCTGAGTGGTTATCGGATTGGAAGCTGTGATTGCAACGTGGGCGCCACCGCGCAGCATGACATAGGCAAGATTTGCCGTCTTAGCCTCCAGATGAAGAGCGATGACAACATTGAGTCCGGCAAAGGGCCGCTCTTTCTCAAATCGATCGGCAATTGTAGAAAGAATTGGCATATGACGAATGGCCCACTGCATCTTCTGTTCGCCTGATTGACTGCTCATCATGCACCTCCAGCAGGATTGGTTGAAAGGCCGCCGGACAACATCGTCTGGCGGCAAGCGAACGAATCGACTAGCGCTGCTCCTTGTAGTAAGGTAAGCCGTCTGCCGCCGGTGCGACCGACCTGCCGACGAAACCTGCCAGAACAGCCAGCGTCAGAACATAGGGCAAAATCAGCGTAAGGCCGGGCGCAAGGTTGGGGGCGATGCCTGTTACAGCGATGATTGATTGGACAATCTGGCCTGTCCCAAACAGCAGCGCGGCTCCCATTGCACCAAAGGGTGTCCATTTGCCAAAAATCATGGCAGCCAGGCCAATAAACCCTATGCCATTTGGCATGGAGTCGCTGAACCCGGAAAACGAACTCGTAGAAAGTGCTACTCCGCCGATGCCAGCCAGTGCTGCTCCAGCTATCACGGCAAACCAGCGAACCCGGAAGACGTTTATCCCCAGCGTAGTTGCTGCTTTGGGGTTTTCGCCGCAGGTACGCATGCGCAAGCCAAGGACAGTGTGATACAGGAGCACGTGAAGAACAATGGTAAGAATGAAGGCAAGCCAGATCATGACAGAGAGGTTGGACAGAGCGCCAAGCAGAGGTATCTTCGCCAGGAATGGGAGATGCACTCGGTATGCTTGTGCTCCAAAGTAGTTCTCGAGCTGCGGCGAATACCCCGTCGTGCTAAAGATGTATTCAAGGAGATAGGTCATGAGACCGAGGGCGATGACGTTGACGGCGACTCCCGACACTGTCTGGTCACCATTCCATCGAATGGTGATGAACGCGTGCAATGCACCTACAGCACAGCCGACTGCAATACCGAGCAGCAAGCCAACCCAGGGAGAATGAGAGAAATATGCTCCGAGGAGGCCAAAGAAAGCACCGAAACGCATGATACCATCCAATCCGATGTTGACAACCCCAGAATTCTCACTGAGAACGCCGCATAACGCGGCAAACAGGATAGGCGTGGTATAGTCGAGCATCTGCGCAATTGTCACGTTGATCTGTGTGATGTTCATGCTGTAGCCTCCTGATCTGCCGGCGGGGTCGTGCGAGCGCGTCGGTGATGGATGATCTTGACGAGATAATAGCGTACGGCAACCTGCATCGCGATGAAGCCGACCGCCATTCCTTCGATGATGTCAGAGAATGTCTTGGGGATGTTGGCGACCTGCATCGACGTGGCTCCAGTGCGCATAGCTCCGATAAAGAGCCCAGCCAATATGACGCCTATTGGCTCGGCCTGGCCGATTAATGCCACCGTGATACCCGTCCACCCATATCCCATGGTGGCAGTATTTGGGAACTGGTACTGCATGCCCAGAATGAAGAATGTACCACCAAGCGCTGCAAGAGCCCCGGAGAAAAACATCACCTGCACAACACGACGATTGATATTGATACCCTGCGCGCGCGGAGCATCCATGCCGATGTTAGCAGTATATCCGATCGCCCGGATCTCATAGCCAATCGTGGTCTTGTAAAGGAGGAACCACGTTGCGTAGGCGGCAATCAGCACCAGCAGAATACTGGTGTTGAGACGTGTTGGCATCATGATTCTAAAGAGCTTGGCCGTATCGGCTATGTAGAAGGTACCCGACGTGAATGTCTGAGAAGGAGGCGTCATGGGTCCTGTTACAAGCCAGCTCGTGATGAGGAACCAGGCAATCCAGTTGAGCATAATCGTACCAATAACGATGTTGACGCCACGTTTCACATATAGGTAACCGGCCACTGCTCCCCATGCTCCGCCTGCAAGCATTCCCATGATGATGCAGACGGCTCCATGCAGGAGCTGAGCAATCCAGCCGAGACTTCCCAGAGCGGCATACATAGCCCCGAATGTGTGGGCTACGGGGGTCCAATATCCGAAGAATGTTGCTACAATGGCGCCGACCCAAAACTGTCCCTCAGCACCAATGTTAAACAGCCCGCCCTTGAATGCCAGAGCGATTGAGAGGCCTGTTGCAATATACATGGCGCTCTTGATCAGTAACTCGGCGAACTCTCGTGGCCACGAAGACCCTCCGGGAATCAGCCCTGAATCCCCAAAAAGCAGGGCGTAGGCTCGAAACGGATTTCGCCCAGAAGCAGCGATGACGATCATGCCGAGAATCAGTGCCAGGGCAATGGAGACAAGAGGAACCAGGATGTTTAGCGGATCTCTACGATTGTGCCTATGGTTCTCAATGCCAAACACCTTGAGGAACTTGTTGGTGAAATTGCTTTCGTTCACGATTGCACCTTCCTGTCGATACCGACACCAAGCATCAAGAGGCCGAGTGCCTCCTCAGTTGTCTTGTCAGGGGTTGTCTCTCCTACAATGTGTCCGTCAAACATGACCAGAATGCGGTCGGACAGGCCAAGGATCTCGGAGAGTTCAAGAGAAATGAGCAGAATGGCCTTGCCAGCTTTCTTCTCCTCCAGCAGCTTGCCATAGACGAACTCAGTTGCACCGACGTCGAGGCCGCGAGTCGGCTGCGAAGCGATAAGGAAGTTGTGTGGAAGCGACAGTTCACGTGCCAGGATAAGCTTCTGCTGATTACCACCTGAAAGGGAACCAGCGGTGTCATAGATATCTCCGGGCCGGATGTCGTATTCCTTGACCTTTCCTTCGGCGAACTCGGCAACCTTTTCATAGTCCATTCTGAGACCCCTGCTGAAGGGCTTGTTCAAGTGTTGTCCCATGATCGCGTTGTCGCGTACGGTATATGGCATCACCAGACCCCTGCGTGCTCGGTCTTCAGTGATGTAACTCATACCTTCCTTCCGGAGCTGTGCCGTCGTGACCATGTGCATGCTTTTGCGATTGAGCTCCATCGAACCCGAGACTGGACGAGAGAAACCGATCATGGCGTTCACCAGCTCGTCCTGGCCATTGCCTTGCACGCCTGCGACGCCGACGATTTCTCCACCTCGAACTTCGAAGCTCACCCCTTTGAGCGCCTCATACCCACGGCTATTCTTGACATGCAAGTCGTGACACGCAAATGCGACATCACCCACAGGGACATCGAGTTTCGGAATTTCGAGAACAACGTTACGACCAACCATCATGCGCGCCAGCTCCTCTTCATTCGTATCCTTTTTGTTGACGATGCCCTGCAGCTTTCCGCGACGCAACACTGCGATGCGGTCGGCAATCTCCATAACTTCCTTCAGCTTGTGGCTGATGAACAGGATTGTCTTGCCCTCTTCCTGGAGCTTGCGCATCGTGACGAAGAGGTCAGCGGTTTCCTCGGGGGTGAGCACTGCGGTTGGCTCATCAAAGATAAGTATCTCGGCTCCGCGGCGAAGAACCTTGAGAATCTCGACACGCTGCTGGATGCCGACGGGCAGGTCGCCAGTAGTTGCTTGGGCGTCCACAGTCAAGGATACACGCTCCGAGAGCTCGCGGACCTCGCGCACTGCTCTTGTGTAGTCAAAGAAGATGCCTTTGCGGGGCTCATCTCCGACGACAATGTTCTCGGTGACAGAGAACCTGGGTATCAACATGAATTCTTGATGGACCATGCCCATGCGAAGCCTGATGGCGTCCTCGACAGAGTGAATCTTGACCTCTTTCTCGTTCACGAAAATGGTTCCGGCCGACGGCGTATAGATGCCATAGATGATGTTCATCAGTGTGGTCTTGCCGGCGCCGTTTTCACCGACAATGGCGAAGATCTCTCCTTTCTCAACAGAAAAAGAGATTCTGTCATTCGCAAGATTCCCCGGGAACATCTTGGAGACTTCGCGTACTTCAAGTGCTTTCATGGCTTCACTCCCTCCTGCTGCCAAAAAACGCTGGATCGCGCTCGTCGGCGTAAAAATCCTTCTGTCGCAGCTTCCCAGTCCCAGGCAGATTGCAAACCGGTCAGACACAGGTTCTCGTTCCCGCTGGAACACATGAAGCGATCACGGCAAGCGTACACAAACCCTTGGAGATGGTGTTGATTCATCTTCTCCCCCGACTGGACTAGTGGCATCAGTATATTCCAAAAGAAATCAAAGCAAGGCGACCACTTGAATTCTTCCCAGGAAATCAGGCGGGGAGGACCGTCATTCGGCAGGCAGGTCTCGTTCTTCGCGCTGGCCAAGGTGCCAGTGAAAGAGCCAGACAGGAATGCCGACGAGTACCGCCACGATGTTCCGGATGAGACTCTGCACTGCATAGGTATTGCCAGTCGTAGTCGCGGTCGAGTCAGGCACGGCAGGTGACGAATACGGTCCTGACGACATGAAGAATCCCCGGTAGATGTTTGGAGCAATGTTCACGAGGTTGAACATGACAATAAAGAGCCCGATTGCACAGAGGAGATAGATGTAGAGACGCCTGACGAGATCCCGCCGCGCCTCCACTTGAGGGGCAGGAATGCTGGCTGCAACATCGCTCGCTTCGCCGGAAGGTCGCGCGGAGGGTCGTGCCACGTGCTGGCGCGTTTCCTGGATGATATTCCAATGGTACAGCCAGACCGGGGCGCCGACGAGTACCGCCGAGGAGAAGCCCAGCACGGAGGCCAGTTCGTTCTGTACACCATCCGGTGTGATCAGGCGAAAGACATACAGATTCAGGATGCTCGTTATCGCTCCAATAAGCCCGGTGAGAGCCATGACAATCCCGACGACCGTGACAAGGTACAGGTAGATGGTGCGAACGACGTTGCGCGGTGCCATTGATTCCTCCTGAATCCTTCGATCAATACAGTCGCAGAGGGGCTGGGCATCAGGAGATGAGCCAGAAGACTCCAGCTGGTCCTGATACCCAGTTGCATGCCTTGCGGCATCCCTCACGGACATACTAAAGAAAGTATGGCATGAATGCAAGGGCTGTGGGCGGCAAATGGCTAAAGACACTGGAGCGTGGCTTTCTGGCTTGATGCAACCATAATGCAGCCATAGTGACTTGTTGAAGTGTTGGCGTTATCTGCCGTTGTGGTATGATTATTGAAGAAGCTGGCAAGTGGCAGGGAGGAGTGAGATTTGTCATGGTGGAGATAGGACAGAAGGATTTTGAGGAACTCGTTCTCGTTGCTCTTGTGACGCTTCCTGACGAGTTCAGAACGGCGCTCAAGAACATCGACATCGTTGTGGAGGATTTTCCCCCTCTGGACGTTCTCACGCGTACGGGCGTTGCCAACGGTTTTGGCTTGCTAGGGCTTTATCAAGGAGTGCCTCTCAAAGATCGCGGACCGCACTACAGTGGGACGCTCCCAGACAAAATCAGTGTGTTCAAAGTCCCGCTTGAGTCCTCGGTTGACACAATTGATGAACTGATGCCTCTCGTCCAGCACGTGGTCCTCCACGAGCTCGGGCATTACTTTGGCTTGAGTGACGACGAGATGCGAGAGAGCAGAGGGCCATTGCATTGAAGCGGGGAGGAGCCCCGTTGATCCCGAATAGTTGACGGAACCATCTATCTGATGACAGGAGAGGTGCGCATGGAAATTCGGAAGATTGCAGTATTTGGCGCTGGCGTCATGGGCGCGGGAATTGCACAGGACGCGGCGGCACATGGGCTTGACGTTGTTCTTGTCGACCGTACCGAAGAGGGACTTGCCCATGCTCGCAAGAGTATCGAGACCAGCCTCAACCTGGAACTCCAACGGTGGGGAATAACTAGTTCAGAAAAAAAGATTCTTCTCTCCCGTATCAAGTTCACGCTGGATGTTAAAGATGTCGGAGCGGTCGATGTCGTGATCGAAGCTATCCCGGACGATCTCGCCGCAAAGCAGGACCTGTTCGCTCAACTGGAGGCACAGCTGGAACAGGTCTGCCCCGGCGGCGTAATCTATGTAAGCAATACTGCCATCTTGCCCATTACGGACATTGGACTGAAAATGCAGAACAAGGATCGTCTCGTGGGGATGCACTTCTTGGCTCCTGTCACAACGATAAAGTTGGTCGAAATGGTGCGCAGTGTCCACACTTCACAAGTGACCGTCGATCGCGCGAAGGAACTCGCACGTCGTCTGGGCAAGACACCGGTTGACGTGCTAGAGAATCCCGGGTACATCACGGCACGTCTCGTAGTCCCTCTCATCAACGAGGCTATTGTGCTGTATCAGGAAGGCACGGCGAGCAAGGAGGACATTGATACCGCCATGCGTCTTGGGTTCGGTTTCAACAAGGGGCCTTTCGCGCTTGCAGACCAGATCGGGTTGGACGTTGTTCTGGGATGGTCAGAGCACCTGTTCCGGGAATTCGGCGAGACAAGGTACCGCCCTCAGTCGCTGGTGCGGAATCTGGTCCGGCGTGGAGAACTTGGAGTGAAGAGCGGAAGAGGCTTCTACAATTATGAAACGCACGTCGAGAGCGTGGAGGAGAAGATATGAAGGTCCTTGTTCTGAATTGCGGCAGCTCTTCTATCAAGTACAAGCTGTACGACGATGACCAACAGCTTGCTGAAGGCCTTCTTGAGAAGATCGGCACTGCACAGGCTCAGTTGAATCATACCGTCTCAGGGCAAAAGAAAACCGTCTCTGTTCATGAGATTCTAGAACACCGTGCGGGAATTGAGCTCATTCTGAACGTCCTGCAGGATCCTGAGAAGGGTGTTGTGAAAGACATTGAGGAAATCCAGGCAGTCGGACACCGTGTCGTTCATGGGGCGGAGTCTTTTTCGGAATCGACTCTGATTACTCCCGAGGTCATAGCCAAGATCGAGGAATGCATAGACATAGCTCCTCTCCACAATCCGCCGAATCTTGCCGGCATCTATGCCATCTCGCAGTTGCTGCCGCAGGTTCCCCAGGTCGCAGTTTTTGACACAGCGTTTCATCAGACGATGCCAGACAAAGCGTTTGTCTATGCGATCCCTTATGTCTTCTACACTCGGGACCATATCCGCAAGTATGGCTTTCATGGTACCAGCCACTACTTTGTGGCCCATGAGGCAGCCACCATGCTGGGAAGGCCCATCGATGAATTGAAGCTGATTACCTGTCATCTTGGCAATGGCTCTTCGGTTGCTGCTGTCGATCGTGGCAAGTCTGTCGACACATCCATGGGCTTCACTCCTCTTGAAGGATTGCCGATGGGCACCCGGTCCGGTGACATCGACCCAGCGGTGCCTCTATATATTATGGACAAGGAAGAATTGAATCTTCAGCAGATCAACGCCTTGTTAAACAAGCACTCTGGCGTCCTGGGCATATCAGGAATCAGCAATGATTTCCGTACGCTGGAGGACGAGGCTGCCAAGGGCGACAAGCGAGCGGCTTTGGCACTGGAAGTATTCTGCTACAGGCTAAAGAAGTACATTGGTTCATACATTGCAGCCATGAATGGAGTCGATGCCATTGTCTTCACTGGCGGTATCGGGGAGAACAGTGATGTCGTTCGGGACATGGTCGCCAGCGACATGGAGTTCCTAGGTGTTCAACTCGATGCTGACAAAAACCGTGCCAAGGAGCGTGGTAAGGCTGCAGACATCAGCAAGGCATCTTCGCGGGTCAAGGTGCTTGTCATACCAACGAACGAGGAGCTGGTCATTGCTCGGGACACCAGAAGGATTGTATCCGAAACCTGACGTTGCATTGCAGTAAGGGCACGAGAGCCCGTGGCGCAGAGGCGCCACGGGCTCTCGCCTTACTCGTTCTCAAGTCTACAACCATTGCCTGCTGCCTACGTACCCATGAGCTCCAAGATCAACGTGATACTTAGCGATGCTTCGATCGTGCCACTTGACAACAATTCAATGTGTACCAGAATAATCACAAGCCTCAAAAAGCAAGTTTCGCACAGGGTGCTGTTCACCGGGCCGCCGGTCAAAGAACATGGAAGTAGTCCGGCAGGCCATCGAACGGACAGCACGTTAGGGTGACCTGAACTGGTCGTGGATGGTCCTCTCTGCACGGATTTCGCCCTTTCTCGCCTACGGTGACGGTCCCCCTTAAGGTTTTCTCGGTAACTGACGTTGTGCATTTGTCGGCATCAGTGACCCTCCGTCTCTCTTGCCATCGAAGACGAGTGTTGTCGCCGGCAAGCAGTTGCGATGGCGTGAGCTACCTGGTGAAGCTAAGGGTTGGGAAGTTCATCTACTACTATTAAGGAGGTATCTGCTATGAAGTGGGGAAGCAAAGTCACTGCAAGTGCCGTTTCGATCGCCGCTATCGTCGTCTCCATCCTCGCCAACTACAAGTGGCATTAGGCCACTAACCCAGGAGGTATCTGCTATGAAGTGGGGAAGCAAAGTCACCGCAAGTGCCGTTTCGATCGCCGCCATCGTCGTCTCCATCCTCGCCAACTACAAGTGGCATTAGGCGGAATCAGCGGGCAGACTGCTGTCTAAGTTGACAAGAGCATGTAAAGAGCGAAAATGCGAGGAGGTAGGTCACGACAGGGAGCTGAGTAGTTGGACAGGCAGAAGATACGATGGGATTGGGTATATGTTGGGTTTGTCGGAGCATTGGTCGTTGGCATGGTCATCCTTGCCATACGCATCGGGGTCCGTGCACCGCATGTCGATTGGTGGTGGATTGCTGTCTTCCTTGTGTTGAGTATTGTCGCAGACTTGAACCCAGTGGTTGATCTGGGTTTTGGCAAGTCGCAGGTTGAAGTTACCGTCTCCATGGCTTTGACATTCTCGATTGCGTGCATCTGGACTCCCTTGACAGCGATAGGCATCGTAGCTGTTCAGACAGTGTTTTCAGACCTAGCCACGCGGAAGGATATCGAGAAGATCGCCTTCAACGCGTTTCTCTATGTTATTGTCATCGGTGGCACGAGTCTCCTTTACCACTCATATGCTGATCCGACGGCGCCCTATCTGGGACCCGCAAATCTAAGGGCACTGCTGCTTGCAGTCGGATACTACGTGGTCTCTGAGTATGTGCTCTTGTCAGGTCTGTTTGCCGTGCTCTCTCGCAAGGCATTTGGCAGCGTGTTGGTTGGCTTCTTCCGGGACAGTTGGCTCAATGTGGCTGCCTTACTGCCACTCGGAATGGCCATAGCTGCTCTCTTCCGATTGAACCCGTGGGCCATACTTTTCCTGATTCCAACATTTTTCCTTTTGTACGTTTCACTGAGGAGAGAGCAGGCTCTGCGAAGTCAGACTCAGACTGTTCTCGAGAAGCTGGTTGACGTCCTCGAAAGCAAGAGTCCCGATACGGCAGAGCACTCCAAGCGCGTGCGTGGCTGGGTCGTGGCTATCTGCAATGAGCTTGGAATGGAGAGTGCTCAGGAAGACACAGTAGTCCAGGCCGCTGTACTGCATGATCTGGGAAAAGTCGGGCTTGGCGAGGACCTGCTGCGCAAGCCAGGGTTAAGCGAGGAAGAGTTCCATCAGATCATGGGGCACTCCGCGGTGTCGGCCAGTCTTCTGGAGGGACTCACGTTGTTTCAGGGCGGCCGCGATATCGTTCTGCACCACCACGAGCGATATGATGGGAAAGGATATCCGGATCACCTGGTGGGCGAGGATATCCCTCTCGGTGCACGCATCATTGCCGTTGCGGACTCATTCGATGCCATGGTGGGCGTACGTGCCTATCGAGCCAAGAGCCTTACGGTCACAGAGGCACTGAAGATCCTGGATGAGGAGCGAGGGGCACAGTTCGATCCGCAGCTGGTGACTATCTTCACAAGGATCGTCAGAGCGTGCGTTGCACGTGGAGATATGAGCAATTTCCCCGCGGCTGTGCAGGTGGGAGCTACCGACGGAGCTGGCATAGCCGTCGGAGTCGAGGGATAGCATGTTTGTCCTGGCTGTCCTGATTGCCGCATTGATCATCAGCCTGCTTACCGGTGGACGTTTGCGTCATATAGAGAACTTCCGCCTCAGAGCTCT
>JAJFTL010000055.1 GCA_021373025.1 bacterium | reverse complement strand
TATCCAGTGTGGACCGGTTGTCGTGCGCGCAGGGAAACCCTACATCGATTATCTCAAGTACAAAGATATCAGTCGAACAGCCAAGCTGGGGGCACGTGCGTTCGTTGGCATTGACGACCAGCACCATCTCTATTTCATCGTTACTCCTGCCCGTGTCCGGTTGCAGTTTGGAGACGTCAGTCTGGCATTGTCCAGGCTTGGACTGTTCACGCATGTTGTCACGCTGGACGGTCGGTGCCACGTCATGTACCTCTGGAGGTTCAGCGGTATGCTGTCATACATGGCTGGTGCTGTCGTACCACCACCCCAGGAGGATGCTATGCATATCAGCAAGCTCGCAGTGTTTGACCTGGATCGGACTCTCCTGAATGATGATTCCGTCATTTCCAGTGAGAGCGAGGCTCGCATCCGCGCAGCCATGGTTCCGGGGCTGGCCTGTACGATTGCCTCGGGACGGGACATGGCGCACATTATGCCATACATCGACCAACTGGGGTGGAAGTCAGTGCCTGTTGTCCGGAGCAAGGGGGATCGTTGTTGCGCCTGGCCCCGGCAAGCGCTTGACAGAGCACGATGACCCAGTAGATTGATATAGTTTTCTCAAGCGGGTGCAGACGATCAGGAGGCAATTCTTGAACGAACAAATTGCGATGAAAAAAGCCGCTCGGCCAATTGAGAAGCTTCGTGTGCCGCGTGGAGCCGCGAAGATCCGGCATCTTCAGAAACAGCGGAAACTGTGGATGGCATCCAAAGTCGAATGGCACAAGCCCAGCATCAGGCCAGAACTTGGGCCTTCATCACGGTCGCAGCACACATTCTTAGAACCGCAACATTTGCTTGCGACGGTCGATTCATGGAGCAGCTATGTTGCCTGATCAGCCTTTGGCTCAGAAATCTGCATATATCGAGACTGCACGGGACATCAGCGTCCTTCGACAGGTAGGAGGATTTCTCGTTATAGCGTGTGATACTCTTGGTGCCATAGGATCGAAACCTGCTGATGTCATTTCTTCCTCAGATGAGATTTGCGGCGCCTATACCCTCCGTGTTTGCCTGAGTGAACTTGCTGCGGTTGGGGCATCTCCTCTCCTCGTGACATCTCTGGTCTGCAACGAGTGGGAGCCAACAGGCAGGAGAATTCTCGATGGCATCAGAGGTGAACTCGAGGAGAACGGCTATTCAGACGTTCCTGTCACGGGCAGCTCTGAAGAAAATATGCCAACGACGATGACGGGCCTTGGTATAGCGGTTGTGGGTTTTGCGCCCGAGATGCAGTGGCGACAGACGGTACCCGGTGACCGTCTCGTCGTGGTGGGGCTTCCGTGGGTCGGCACCGAGGTCCTGGAACATGCCGGCGAGCTGCTGGTCCCGGCGATCGTTCGCTTCCTCCGCCGGTGCGACGGAGTGAGAGATGTCATTCCCTGCGGTTCTCGAGGAATCCGGCATGAACTTGACGTGCTTGCACGTGAGGCGGGAGTGAACATTATGCTGCACGAAGGAACTTTGGTCAAACTGGATAAATCAGCTGGTCCCGCTACATGTGCTCTTGTGGCCGTACGCGGCGATCTTGCGGACTGCGGACTGATGACTACCGAAATCGGGTTTGTCGAGCGGCGTCCATGATCCTCGGGGCGACGTCCTGGCAAGTACCCGGTACGTACCTTGATAATGCACAGTTGCTTGCAGGGCATGTTGCGTTCTCGGAATTGCTTGTCTATACCTGGAATGATGAAGTGCGACGTATGCTGGAACAAGAGTGGAACGATATGAACGACTTGCTCGAACTATCTGTGCACCTTCCAGCCGATAGTCTAGAACATGCCGCCGATGCTCTCAGCTTTTTCAGTGACCGGAAGGTCCTTCGTTACACGGTGCATCCAATACTCGATGTACCGGCTCTTCGCAGCTTCCTCTCGTCGGGAGTAGATCTGGTTGGCGAACGTTTATGTCTAGAGAACCTGGAGAATGATGTGTTTGACACCGTAATGCCGTGCGTCGAGGACATCCCTTTCTCGATCACGATGGACTATGGGCATCTTCTGTTTATGCATGCGTCGGCGGATCATTTCATTGGCGCGTGGGGAGCACGCGTGCAGGAGATCCACTTTCATGGATACGATGGAACGAATTGTCATGTCGGACCTGATGAAAGCACACTGTCCACTTTCGCGAACCTCATGGACCATCACTTTGGTGAGCGCGCGGACGTGCCGGTGTGTGTCGAGACATTTGACTGGCGTGTTACACTCGGCATTATTAAGTCGTTGACGTCCCGCAGTGCCATTTCTGCTGGCACCTGAGAGCATTCGGACTTCTGTCCTAGAGTTGTCCAGCGGTCATGCACAGGCTGTGCTTCGATAAGTGCCCTGTACCTGGTGTTTGAATCGGCGATGAGTTTCTGGCGGGTTCCTTGCTCGGCAAGATGGCCGTCTTCCAGATGGTATCCACCTCTTGGATGGTCGACAGAGGGTGAGCTGTGACCAGCGTCGTGCGAGCTTTCATAGGTCATTCGACTCCTTCCTGAACTTATTGTTCGTTCTCGGTATCATGCGCTCATGTAGCTTCATCGAGTAACAATGTCGGGACATTCTGGAGTACTGTCAGTGCAGCTGAAATGCACTGTTTCTCCGCTCCATGGAAATTCCTGCACAACTCCTCGAGCACGGTCCGATGTCCATCCGGCAATTGCCTTATAAAGTCATCGACGTTAGCGTTGCGTGCTGCTCTTTCGACTTCTTGTGGCCAAGGATCCAGTATGCCATCTACGATGTTCCTGTAGCCCGTAGGGCTGAAGACGAAAGCATTCTGCTGAATGTGGCGAGATTCCTGCGCTAGTCGGCCACGTCCTGATCGTAGCTGGAATTGCTCTCGACAGTCACTGACCAGACCACGTATGGGGGCGTATAGGCTGAGGAGCTTGAACAGAATTGTCTTGCCACCTCCGGATAGCCCGACTCAGCGGTCCGATCCATGAGCTGCGGTACGGGTGCCCCTGAATCCAGGCTTACCTGCAGGTCCGCCAAAATCCGGGACAGCTGGCTGACCAGCATCGTGACGTCGTTGGTCATCCGAGTGAGCGCGATAAGTCTTGGCGCGAACGATGGATCCAAATCGCTTCGGTACGCCCGATTGCGATCGGCCCCATGAGGGTCGGGTCCGTCATGACATCAACGGTCGCCCTGAGAGCTTGTGTCGTCACGGCGGCGCCCCCGGTGTTCAGGTTCTTAACGATTAAACTCTCGATACGACTGATTCTCCAGGTTGCCAGCTTCAATGAGTGGGCAACAGCGCAATCATATGTCAACTGTCACACGTCGCCGAAAAATGCAGCTATTGCCCCTTGCATAACTGCGCTCCCGGGCCTGATGGTCCCGAAAAGCGGGATGTGATCAGGAACATCTCTGACAAGAGGTCGACGAGCAGGAAAAGCAAAATGGGGGGTCGCTGTCCATTAATGCGCGTGTGCACATTGCGAGCGATATGGCGGATATAGCATTGATTACCTAATTGATGAGACGAATGTCCACCATGCTTTAAATGTACTGGGAGTAGCATCACCAGCATAAGACGCCGATCTTCTCGGCGTTTTTCAGTTATACATGATAAACACTCTCCTGCGTTGGTTGGAACTTGCACAGCAGTGCATAGCGTCCAGCCGGGGCCAGCACACCTCCTCGACGATCTGACCATGGTCGAAGAGATAGATCATGTCGGCATCCTGGATGGTCATCAGCCTGTGAGCTGCAGCGAAGGCGGTCTTTCCGAGTAGTGTCTGATGAGCTGCTCATGGACATGACGCTCCAGCTCATCGTCGAGTGTGCAAGTGGCCTCGTCCGGGATCATCGGTGGAACTTCCTTGATGAGCGCCCGGGCAAGTGTTATGCATTGCCGCTGGCTACCCGACAGTCGGCCCCCTG
>JAJFTL010000051.1 GCA_021373025.1 bacterium | reverse complement strand
GTGATGCAATGTGACCGTCCAATCGTGGGCAGGTCCTGCGAGATGTCCAGTACTTCGCTCACGCCACGGTGGACGCCGCCGATGCCACCCGTGACAAACACGCGGATGCCTGCTGCATCAGCGATGTGCAGCGATGCCGCAACCGTGGTGCCACCGCTGAATCCCATCGCAACAGCGACGGGGATGTCGCGGGGTCCGATCTTCTTGACCCACTTGGCGCGGGCAAGCATTTCAAGTTCGGACGTGGACAGCCCGACGCGCACCTTGCCCGAGACGATGGCGGTCGTGGCGGGCACTGCGCCGCCCTTGCGGACGATGTCCTCCAGCTCCCGTGCCAGTTCGAGATTGGTGGGATAGGGCATGCCATGCGTGATGATGGCTGACTCGAGTGCAACAACGGGCGTCCCCTTATGCAGGGCGTTTTGTACCTCTTCAGCAACGACGAATGCCTGGGCGCTGGTCTCAGTGCGCTCCACTCCCCCGGCAAATCCCTTCGCGACCTTGCTGCTAGTCTTGCGCTCTGTCAATTGATCGTGTTCGGTATGTTGTCTTCTTGTCACCATGGTGAACTCCTTGGAAGTGTGTTGTAATCAGAAACGCGTCGACAACGGCGGGATCGAACTGTGAGCCGGCGCAGTGGGCCACTTCAGCGGCAGCGATGTCGGGCTGTGCTCCGTGGCGATAGACCCGCGCTGTCACCATGGCGTCGAATGAGTCGGCCACGGCCAGAATGCGTGCGCCCAGAGGGATGTCTGCGCCAGCCGTACCGTGAGGGTAGCCAGCGCCATCGTGCCGTTCATGGTGTGCCAGGATGATGTCGCGGACATCGGAGAACCCGGGGATGCGTCCAACGATAGCTGCGCCGTATTCAGAGTGCTTGCGCATGACCGCAAACTCCTCCTCAGTGAGGAAGTCCTGTTTCAACAGGATCTGAGCGGGAATGAAGGCTTTGCCGAGATCATGGAGCAGCGCCGAGACGCGCAGGGTTTCAAGATCGTCCTCCGACAGGTGAAGTGCGACCCCCATAGGGACCACGAGCTGGGCGACACGATAGGAGTGGGTGAGCGTAAAGTTGTCGGCGCGCACCAATACCTCCAGCAGCGCAGCAACAACGCCTTCTCTCATGCCCCCGTTGATTGTCTGTTCCAGTAGCAGTTCAGGACTCAATTTCGTACGACCATCACGAGAACGAACAAGGTCGCGCCTCCCATCTGTCGGTTCTGGACAACCCCGTAGTACGTACTGCTACGGCAACGCTTTTTTATCATATGGATGCTTGGTTTTTTTGCAAGCCCACCATATACTGAACATTGTCCAAGTCATATAACACAGGAGGTGGACGCCCTCGGGCGAACAATATGACACTCGACAAGTTTACGACCAAGTCGGCTGAAGCACTGCAGCAGGCGGCGCGTCTCAGCGAGAGCCATGGCAATCAGGCGACTGATTCACTGCATCTGCTGTATGCGATCCTGGAACAGAAAGAAGGGCTTGCAGCCTCTCTCTTCCCATATCTCAACGTGTCGGTGGATGCGCTATCGTCGCAGGTTGAACAGGAGATCGACCGGCTCCCCAAGGTGTCGGGCAGTGCCCCGGTTGGTCAGCTGCTTATCTCCGACGATCTGAACACGGTCATTCGCAAGGCCGAAGAGGAAATGAGGGCGCTGAAAGATGAATACATCAGTATCGAGCATTTGCTCATTGCGTTGGCCGAGAACAGCCGCTCCTGCGGACCCGTGCTCAAGCAGGCTGGCGTGACCAAGCAGGCTATCCTCAACGCGCTGGTGAAGGTGCGTGGGACCGAGCGTGTGACAGACCAGGAACCCGAAGACAAGTACGAGGCACTCAAGAAGTATGGCCGTGACCTGACGGAGCAGGCGCGCCAGGGCAAGTTGGATCCGGTTATCGGCCGTGACGAGGAGATCCGGCGTGTGATGCAGATCCTCATGCGCCGCACGAAGAACAACCCGGTGCTGATCGGTGATGCCGGCGTTGGCAAGACAGCGGTGGTGGAGGGGCTCGCCCAACGCATCGTGGCACGCGATGTGCCCGAAGAGCTGAAGGACAAGACCATCTTTGCCCTGGACCTGGGCGCCATGATCGCCGGAGCCAAGTTCCGCGGCGAGTTCGAGGACCGATTGAAGGCCGTGCTCAAGGCGGTGACGGGCAGCAATGGGCGCATTATCATGTTCATTGACGAGCTGCATACGGTGGTCGGGGCGGGCGCAGCCGAAGGGGCGATGGATGCCTCCAATATGCTCAAGCCTGCGCTGGCAAGGGGAGAGCTGCGGACCATCGGCGCTACGACTGTTGATGAGTACCGCAAGATCATTGAGAAGGATGCCGCACTCCAGCGCCGCTTCCAGCCCGTCATGGTAGCCGAGCCGTCCGTCGAGGACACCATCGCTATCCTGCGCGGCCTCAAGGAACGCTACGAAACCCATCATGGCGTGCGCATCTCTGATGGAGCGCTGGTCATGGCGGCCAAGCTGTCGGCACGCTACATCACCGATCGCTTCCTGCCTGACAAGGCCATCGACCTCATGGACGAGGCGGCATCGCTGGTCAAGATGCAGCTTGAGAGCATGCCGGTCGAAATTGACGAGCTGGACCGCAGGCTGACCATTCTCAAGATGGAACAGAAAGCCCTGGCAGGGGAGTCGGACGAGAAGTCGAAGAAGAGACTGGCCGAAACCGAGCAGGAGATCTCGCAGTTGTCGGAGAAGGCAGACCAGCTGAAGCTTTCCTGGAAGAAACAGAAGGAAGTTATCGACGAAGCTGCCCGTCTGAGCAAGGATCTCGAGGAGAAGAAGGCTGAACTGGTCAAGGCGACCCGTGAGGGAGACCTGGAGAAGGCGGCCAAACTCAAGTACGGAGTCATCCCAGAACTGGAGAAGAAGGTAGAGGAGCAGCGCGCTCTGCTTGAAATGCAGGAGAAGTCAGGCGTCGAACTCAAGCAGTCTGTGACGGAGGAGGAGATTGCCCAGGTGGTCAGTCGCTGGACAGGCATCCCCGTGTCCCGCATGATGGAGACCGAGTTGAGCAAGCTCGTGAATCTCGAGGAGCGCCTTGCGAAGCGCGTCGTCGGTCAGGAACAGGCCATCCATGCTGTCGCTTCGGCCATCAAGCGGTCGCGCGCAGGCATGTCCGATCCCAACCGTCCCATCGGCAGCTTCATCTTTCTCGGTCCTACGGGTGTGGGCAAGACCGAACTTTCCAAGGCGCTGGCGGAAGTGCTGTTCGATGACGAGAATCGCATGGTGCGCATTGACATGAGCGAGTACATGGAGAAGTTTAGCGTGAGCCGCCTTGTTGGAGCTCCTCCAGGCTACGTGGGCTATGAAGAGGGCGGCCAGCTGACCGAGGCGGTGCGGCGACATCCCTACTCGGTTGTTCTGCTCGACGAGATCGAGAAGGCAAATCCAGATGTCTTCGACATCCTGTTGCAGGTCCTCGACGACGGGCGCCTGACGGACGGAAAGGGGCGTACGGTCAACTTCCGCAACACCGTCATCATCATGACCAGCAACATCGGCAGCGACATCATCAGCCGCATCGAGGCGACGCCCGGGACGGTCGCCTACGAGGAGGAATACTCCCGCGTCACCATGGCCGTGCAGGAAAACATGAGAACGATTTTCCGCCCCGAATTCCTGAACAGGGTGGATGAGATTGTCATGTTCAACCCTCTGGGACAGGCCGAGTTGGACGCCATTCTCGAGCTGGTCATTGCCAAGACGGTCGCAAAGGTACACGAGCGCGACATCCAGCTGACGGTCTCGCCGGAGCTGCGAAGGCACCTCGTGACGATCGGATTCGATCCCGTCTATGGCGCGCGGCCGCTGAAGCGCACGGTCCAGAAAGTGCTGGAAGACCGGATCGCTGACGGTCTGCTCTCTGGTGAGATCAAGCCGGGCGACAACGTCCTGGCCGATTATGAAGCCGACCGCGTCGTCTTCCGCACGCACGAGCCCCGATAGTATCTGATGTGATAGCAATTGTGAATTCCCCTTGTACCAGGTACAAGGGGAATTCACAATTCAGGAATGGTCAGGAATCTTCAGGAATGCAGTCGGCGGCGTGAGCGTGGCGCTTTGCCTCGTACATGCTCCTGTCGGCGGCTTCGTAGAAGTCCGTTGCCGTCCTAATACCTGCTGACGGGAAGAGTGCATACCCAACGCTGATCGTCATGGTAAAGGGGGCCCCGTTAGGAGTCGCCATGCGTCCGGCGATGTCTGCCAGGCGCGCCAGCACCGGCTGGATGTTCTCTGGTTGATCCAGCCGAAGGAGGACCATGAACTCGTCCCCGGCGTAGCGGGCGACCGTGTCGTCGTAGTGAAAGCACCTGCGCAGGATGGCGGCGCACTGCTCGATTGCTTTGTCTCCCATGACGTGCCCCCAGGTGTCGTTGATGGATTTGAGGTTGTCGACATCGATCATGAGCAGGGCAGCGGGCCGGCGAGGGTCAGGATTTGCGACGACATGCTGGACCGCGGCGTCCAGCTGCCACCGATTGGCAAGCCCGGTCAGATAGTCGGTTCCCCTGAGCTGACCTTGCAGGTTTATGTAGACGAGGAGAAGGCCCAGCACAGTGCCGGCCTGGGCGGAGGAGAGTCCATAAATGAGGTTCTGGCATAGTCCGCCGAGAAGCGGCAGGATCGGAAAAGCAAGCAGAGGGGCCAGTTGCCGTCGTGGGACACGGTGAGCGTTGAGGATCAGAAAAACCGTTGCGCCTGCCAGAGCCGAGTAGGCGATCGAAGGGGGCTGCAGAAACCACGGACCCCGATGGTAGAAGTTGAGTGCGTCCACAGTAAAGAGCAGACCGTTGGCGGGCGCAGACGCTGCGAGAACTGCGATGTACCCCGTCGCAACAATGAGAGGGAGGGCGAGGTGCCGGAGATGCCTCGTGTCACGCGTGACATAGTAGACGACATAACAGAGCCACAGCAGCGAGGGAAGAACGATCAGGACAATGTTGACCGCGTTGGAGATTTCCACAGTGTGGTGCATGGCCTCGCCCGGTACGCCGTTGGAGAGCCAGGTCGTGGCTTCGGCCACAATGTTGACGGCAACGCATGAGACAATGGCGATGAAGATGCGGTGCAGGATGCTTCTCGCTTCTGTGTCACGCAGCATTTGGACGAGAATGATGAGCACGATGCCTGCGAGGACTGCGTATAGTTCCACATAGAGAGGCGTTGTGGTCAGCATAGCTTCATGACACTCCGGTTGCGAAAGCATAGAAATCCAGGATGACGCGTTACTCGTTGTTGCGGACAATCTGGAGACAGCCTTCACGAGATGCCGTATCGCAGAAAGCATGACCAAGTATACTGTATATACACGAATGAACCAATTGTGAATTGCATTAGTACCTGGTACTAAGGGGATTCACAATTGGAGATGAAATGAAAGGCGGGCGTATGGCTGAGGAAAGTATATTCATCAAGGGAGCGCGTGTCCACAACCTGAAGGACGTGAGCGTGCGCCTTCCCCGCAACAAGATCATCGTCATCACCGGGGTCTCCGGTTCGGGCAAGTCCTCGCTGGCGTTCGACACGCTGTATGCCGAGGGGCAGAGGCGGTATGTCGAGTCGCTGTCGGCCTATGCCCGGCAGTTCATCGGCTTGATGCAGAAGCCGGATGTTGACCTCATCGAGGGGCTGTCACCTGCCATTGCCATCGACCAGAAGTCGGCCAGCAAGAATCCCCGCTCCACGGTCGGCACGCTTACCGAGATCTATGACTACCTGCGCCTCCTGTTTGCGCGCGCGGGCGTGCCGTATTGCCCGACGCACAACATCCCTATCACGAAGCAGTCGCCGCAGGAGATCGTCGAACATGTGCTGGCGGAGTATACGGGGCACACCGTTGCATTACTGGCTCCCGCCATCGAGGGGCGCAAGGGGGAGTACCGCAAGCTCATCGAGGACGTCCAGCGCAAAGGCTTTGAGAGCTACCGTGTGGACGGTACAGAGTACAGTGTGGACGATCCTGTCCCTGCCATCGACAAGAAGCGCAAGCACACGATCGAGCTGATCGTGGACAAGCTGCTGATTTCTGCGGAGGAGCGTACACGCCTGTTTGACTCGGTGGAGCTGGCGCTGAAGGAAGGGAACAGCGTGCTCAAGGTCCTGGACCTGGCGACGGGCAAGCTGGACTTCTTCTCCAGCACATTCGCGTGCCCCATCTGCGGCTACAGCATTCAGGAGATCGAGCCGCGCCTCTTCTCGTTCAACTCGCCGTATGGTGCCTGCCCGACATGCACCGGGCTTGGCTTTCAGTTGGAGCCGGACATCAGCATGATTGTCGATCAGGACAAGTCGGTGTCCGAGGGCGCCATCCAGATCCCGGGCTTTCTCGCCGCTTCCACCTTCAGCAAGGACTTCGTGGTGCAGGCATTGCGCTTCAGGGGATACGACCCTGACCAGAAGGTGCGCAACCTGCCGCCGGGCGCCATGGACATTGTCCTGCGCGGCGACAAGGAACGCATCCCGGTCCACTGGGAGGATGGCCAAGGGCTGGACCACGTCTACCGTTTCCATTGGGAAGGACTCATCAATCTGCTCGCGCGCCGGTATGAGGAAACGTCCTCGGATGCCATGAAGGAGGAATACGAGCGCTTCATGGTGCAGAAGGAATGCCCAAGCTGTCATGGCAAGCGGCTGAAACCCGAGGCGCTGGCAGTGAAGCTGGCGGGTCTCAACATCAGCGAGGTCGCTGACATGTCGGTGGACCAGGCGGCCCACTTCTTTGCAGAGCTGCCGGACCACATGACGGAGACCCAGCGCACGATTGCCAAACAGGTCCTGAGGGAGATCAACGAGCGCCTGAAGTTCATCCTGGACGTTGGTCTGGGGTACCTGACCCTGTCACGCGCGTCTGCCACGCTTGCCGGTGGCGAGGCCCAGCGCCTGCGCCTGGCAACGCAGGTGGGCAGCAAGCTGGTGGGTGTGCTCTATGTGCTGGACGAACCTTCCATCGGCCTGCATCCGCGCGACAACGAGCGCCTGCTGAGTACCCTGCGCGAACTGCGTGACCTGGGCAACACACTGGTCATTGTGGAGCATGACGAGGAGACGATCCGCACCGCTGACTACCTGGTGGACGTGGGTCCGGGTGCTGGCGAGCACGGCGGCAGCATCGTGGCCGCGGGCAGCCTGGCAGACATCATCGCCGAGCCGACATCGTTGACGGGACAGTATCTGACAGGCAAGCTGTCGGTCCCTCTGCCCACGTCGAGACGTCAGCCCAACGGCGAGCACCTGGTGATGAAGGGCGCAACCGAGCACAACCTGAAGAACATCGACGTCGATATCCCGCTGCATGTGTTCACCTGCGTCACGGGTGTCTCCGGCTCGGGCAAGTCGACGCTTATCAACGACTGCCTGTACAAGGGCCTGGCCCGTGAGCTGTACCATGCCAGGGACACACCGGGCCGCTATGAGAAGCTGACGGGCGTGGAGAACATCGACCGCGTCATCGTGGTCGATCAGACACCCATCGGCCGCACGCCGCGCAGCAACCCAGCCACCTACACGGGGCTGTTCACGCCCATCCGCGAGGTTTACGCGCGCATGCCCGAAGCCAAGCTGCGTGGCTACCTGCCGGGGCGCTTCAGTTTCAACGTCAAGGGGGGCCGCTGCGAGGCCTGCGAGGGCAACGGGTTCACCAAGGTTGAGATGCAGTTCCTGCCCGACGTCTACGTCCCGTGCGAGGTGTGCCATGGCGCGCGCTTCAACTCCGAAACGCTGGAGGTCAAGTACAAGGGCGAGTCCATCGCTGACGTGCTGGAGATGTCGGTCGAGGATGCCCTGCACTTCTTCGATGCCCATGCGCGGCTGAAGCATATGCTGCAGCTGCTGGACGCTGTCGGCCTGGGCTACATCCGCCTGGGCCAGAGTGCCGTCACGCTGTCTGGCGGTGAGGCGCAGCGTGTCAAGCTGGCGGCCGAACTGGGCAAGCGCACCGCCGGCAAGACGCTGTACATTCTGGACGAGCCGACGACCGGCCTCCACTTCGCCGACGTGGAGAAGCTGGTGGGCGTTCTCCAGGAGCTGACCAACAAGGGCAACACCGTCATTGTCATCGAACACAACCTGGAGGTTATCAAGAATGCCGACTGGGTCATCGACCTGGGTCCCGAAGGCGGCGATGGCGGCGGCCGTGTTGTCGCGACGGGGACGCCAGAACAGATTGCCCGCAACCCTGACTCCCTGACCGGACAGTTCCTCAAGGACAAGGTGCACTGAGAGATCTTGTTCGGAGACCCGCTGCGTGCGCTTGATAAGAACGCAGAAGTGTGCTAAATATGTTTAACATCTCAACAATTCAGTCGCAGGGAGCAGAAGCGCCCGGGCGGTGCGGAGGCGGCAATGAAGAGAGTACTTGTTGCAGTCCTTGCCATGCTTCTTGTGATAGCATAGCGTCGCTGATCCCCATTGCCAGGGTATCTGCCACCGAGCAGTCGACGACAGTCCCGCCCGATGGATGGCCTGGTGTCGCCTTGAGATCCCACCTGTCCATACCGCTGCCGGGCGGGATTCCTGTCCTGGTCCTGCAGGATGTTGCTCCATGGGGTCTTCATCACACACGTCGCTGCTGACCTCGCTGGGCTACGATCCACAAGTAGCGACACGGTCTGACCTGGGCGTGACCGTCACCCTGAACGACATCAAGAACGTCTATGTTGCCAGCGACCAGCCCCAGTCCTTCTACAACGGGTACGCCACGCATGCTGCTGAACTGACTGCTTGGGTGGAGGAAGGGGAACACCTCGTTTTCTCCGCATGCGACCAGGGTTGGGAGTCCGGGAACCTTACGACGCCGTTGCCAGGTGGAGCCACGAAGGTGTCGGGACCGGACAGTCAGGGCGTTGTTGCAGGTGCATTGCACCCGATTGCCACCGGCGAGTTGTCGGATGGGGTCCCCATGACTTCACCGTTCATCGGCAATTGGGCCAGCCATACGTATTTATCAAACCTGCCCTCTGGCTCCGACGTAATCCTGACGGGGCATGAGGACTATCCAGGATGTCCCACACTTGTTGAATACCGTCTGGGCTTGGGGCTGGTTCTTTGCTCATGCCTGACGTGGGAGATCGCATATGACTTGAACTGGACGTTCGCCACTGAAGTCTATGACGACCTCTTCCTCTATGCCTTTCCCAAGACCAAGTACGTGATCTCTGCCGTTGCCGGCTTGGGCGGGACCATCTCGCCTTCCGGTGACATCACGGTGTACGGGGGTTCCTCCAAGACCTTCACCATCACCGCCAACGCAGGCAACATGATCAGCAGCATTCTCGTCGACGGCGCTTACGTTCCCGTCACCTCACGGCCTGCTATGACCTACACGTTCAGCAACATTTCTGCGAATCATACCATTTCTGCGTCCTTCACTAGGCCGGACACGCTTGCTCCCGTCATCGAACTGCCGGACGGAGTCCCGCAGTCAGCGGTCGGGTCGCCGTATGATCTGCACCTCATCGTCGCTGATGATACGTCGATCGCCGACGTGGGCATCTTCGAGAATGAACAGCGCGTCGGTGGCTCCTACACGGGCGGCGACATCCGTGTGCGGCTCACGCTCCCTGATGGCCGGCATGATCTGGTGAGCGTTGCCGTCGATGGTGTCGGAAACCGCACCGAACGGGCAATTACGCTTGTCGTCGACACCAGGTCGCCGGTTCTGACCATAGATCCTCCATCATCGGTTTCCAAGGCCACCTTCACTCCCATGGGTTCTGCCGTCGACGCGGTGTCCGGTCTCGCTTCCCTCACCATCAATGGGGAACCTGTGGTCCCATTCCTCGATGGCTCGTTCAGCGCGACGCTGGCCCTGGTCAAGGGTGCCAATGTCTTTGTCATCGAAGCTGCGGACAGAGCTGGCAACACCACATCCGAGACCTTCACGGTGACCTACGCTTCTGCCTCCTCCAGTCCTTCCTCCCTCACCGTCGTCCTGACCATCGGCAGTGCAGACATGCAAGTGAATGGCATGACCCATAAGATGGATGCCACTCCCTTCGCCAAGGACGGCCGCACACTGCTTCCCATCCGTGCCCTCATTGAAGCCATCGGTGGCTCCGTCCAGTGGAACGCCTCCACGAAGACCACTACGGTGATGCTTGGGCAGCCGGACCGTCGCCTTGACCATCGGCAGCAAGACAGCTCTCGTGAACGGCAAGGCCATCACTCTTGACGTCGCACCATGATCGTCACGGGCCGGACCTTCCTGCCCCTGCGGGCTGTTGCCGAGAACATCGGCCTGGACCTTGCCTGGGAACCAATCTCCCAAACCATCTCTTTTACTTACTGGCCGTAGGAGTGACACATCGGCGTAAGACACGCCGTTACCTGGATCAGCAGAAGACCCCTCGCTCACCACGAGGGGTCTTGTTGTCACGGGTACGTGCAGTCAGCTCCTGCTACGGGGTCGTGAAGTGGCTGAAGGCGGGGCTTTCGATGTCCTCTCCCGCGCCGGCCAAGACGCGCCAAAAATAGGTATTCCCTGACTCGAGGATGCCCGGCGAAATGGCGTACTGCTGCGTATCGCCTCCCCTTGGCATAACGATGACGCTCAGGACCTGTTCGAGTTCCGTTTCTTTCGTGCCCTTGCCGATGTAGACACGGTACCACGCTGCTCCCTGCGCTGTACTCCATTGCATCGTCGGCATGAGTGAGGTCAATACTGCGCCGTCCG
>JAJFTL010000059.1 GCA_021373025.1 bacterium | reverse complement strand
CTCCCTTCCGTCGATGGAGGACTTATCGGAGGAGCGAGCCTGAAGCCTGACGCGTTTGCCGAACTCATTGCCATAGCCGAGCAGGTGTAGGACCTGCACCCGAAACGGGAGAGAACCGTGGTAAATGAAGAGACCCCTTCCAAAAAACGGTCGGGGTCTCTTCATTCATACCGCGAATGCGGAGACCCCTTCCGAAAAACGGTCGGGGTCTCTTCATTCATACCGCGAATGATAAGCCAGGTTCTGTCGTGGTCAGTCATTTATCTAAGCGACATACCCGAAGGCAGGGAGAAGCAGCCCATGTGCCTTCCTATTTTGTCTTGCTCCAGTTGGGGTTTGCAATGCGCAGCCCATCGCTGGTCTGCCGGTGGTCTCTTGCACCGCCATTTCACCCTTACCCCTTGCGGGGCGGTATATTTTCTGTTGCGCTATCCTTGGGGTTACCCCCACTCGGGTTTCCCGAGCAACTCGCTTCTTGGAGCCCGGACTTTCCTCAGGCAGGAAAACTTCCTGTCTGCGACTGACTCATTCGCGGTCCTTGGTACCAGCGTAGAGAATCTTTCCACAGACCTCGCAGCGGATCAGTTCCTCGGCGTCGCCGTTTCCACTCTCCTCCGCATGATGGAGGTTGAACAGCGTCTTCTGTGACAGCTTGACGTGACAGTAGTCACAGGTCGAGTTCTCCACTCTTGCAATTGGCGCCTCGCTGAACTTCTCCGAGAGACTCTCGAAAATCAGCTTTGACTTGAGTGGAAGCTTGGCCTTGCGAGCAGCAATTTCCTTCTTCAGAGCCGGCAGTGACTTCTTGACAGCTGCGCGGGACTCAGCGTCGGACTTGGGCAGATTGTCCAGTTCGTTGCGCAGCTTCTCCCGCAGGAGCTCCAGCGCCCTGATCTGATCCTCGACGTCCTGACGCTCGTGAAAGTTCTTGCCTTGGGCGTCCTCGATTTTTTCCTTCTCGAGGGTGAGCTTCTTCATCTTCTCCTCGAGCTTCTGCACCTTATCTTCTGACATTTCTTCTTTTCCGAGCTTCGCGCCGGCTTCATGGACCTTGACCGAGAGTTCATCAAGTTTTTCACCGATTCTGATCTCCTCGGCCTTGAACCCTTCCAACTCTCCTCGGAGTCCAGTGAGCTGCTCTTCTGTCTTGGCGATCTTCTGCGACAGCATCGACGACAGGTCAGATTCCTCCAGAAGATGCTCAGTGCGACGATAATCCAACTGGAGCTGTTGAAGTTCCCAAAGTTTGTCTATTAGCATGAATACACCTCACCGAAAATTCATCGCACCATGGTGGGCCCACCTGGATTCGAACCAAGAACCAAGTGGTTATGAGCCACCTGCTCTACCGTTGAGCTATGGGCCCCTGCGTCTCGCACGTCGGCAAAGGGCCTGCGGACAATCAATTATAGGCGTGGAAGCCTGGACGTCAACCGTTCAATGTGCGAACATACGCCAGAGCGGCTTCTTTCGAATCGATCAGTCCATCGAGCTGCAGTCTGCGTACCTGACCGAGAAGTCGTCCAATTCTGCGCCCCTGATGAATACCAATTGCGATAAGGTCTGCGCCAGAGATTAGTGGTTCCGCTTCGAGAGCAGACAAGGCATGAGCAAGAAGAGCCTGTGCTTCCGTTGCCTTGGCGACTTCCAGTTTCGCCTGGAGGATGGACACAACTGGTGAAGGCAGTCTGGCAAGCCGTTCGGCGACATCGCTGACATGTACTGAACGCTGCATGAGGAGGCGTCGAAGGGCGCGTTCCTTGCCGTTCCAGGAACTGCAGGCTGTTGCCAGATGATCACTCAGCCCGAAGTCCTTGAGGATCTCACGCAGCTCCTGTGGCGCTGGATTCCCGAGCCACACCAGCAGCGGAGCAACCCAGGCGGGAGTGCTCAGAAGACTCGATGGCTGGTCACTGCGAGATTCAAGGACGGAAAGGATCCTCTGTCTGGCATAGCCGGGAGGCGTGAGTGGCAGCCCCATCATCTCACATCCGAACGTACATAGCGTCCTGATACGGCTGACAGCCCCACCACCCGAGAGCATTTCCTTGAACTCCTCCTGTGCGCGCTTGTTGCGCCGCACGTTCAAAAGCCCAAGTTCAAGAGCCTCCTTTGCCTTTTGCCGCGTCCCGGCGTCCAGGGTAAACCCCAGACGCAGCTGGATGGATATGGCCCGCAGTATGCGTGCAGGGTCTTCGATGAAGCTCTCCGGGTAGGTCATGCGAATGATGTGATGCTCAAGGTCCTGAAGGCCACCTGTTGCGTCTACCACCTTTCCAAAGTCACGGCTGGAGAGAGACACGGCAAGAGCATTTACCGTAAAATCCCTCCGCAGAAGGTCCTTGATTAATGACGTTGGTGCCACGGTGGGCAAGGATCCCGGAAAATCATAGTATTCGATCCGGGCAGCGGCAAAGTCGTACTCTCGTTCATGGATATGCACCTTGTGTGTCATGAAGCGGCCATATGAGATGACGGTCGTGCCAAAGTGGTCAGCGACAGCGGACGCCACACCCGAGACATCTTTCTCGGACACGATGTCAAAATCGTGAGGGGTTCTGCCCAACAAGATGTCACGTACTGACCCGCCAACAAGATACACAGGATTTCCCTGGGCTTCTCCAATGCGCCCTATCGAAGCAAGCGTTTCAGCGCTACCCTCGCCACACAGCCGATCCAGATCGATACGCGACACTATGCGCACGTCTTTGGAATCAATGATGTTTGGCGGATGTGAGGCCCTGTTGAGATAACGCAGAATATCAGACCTGGAGATGACCCCCAGAAGATGCTCGCCCTCCATGACCAGCAAAAGGCCCGTGTTATACGTTGCGAAGGATTGCAACAGCTCGTCGAGCGTTGCTCTCAGTGAGACAGCCGGCAGGCGGGTGTTCATGAAATAGCGGACCGGTTTTTGCCGGAGTCGGTCCAGCGACGTCTTCTCAAGCACCTTTTTGGCGACGATGCCGACAATCTGTCCGTTTCTCTGCACGGGCAGAACTGAAAAGCCGAGATGAACCATGGTCTGGAGTGCCTCTTCAGCCATTCGGGCCTGGTCGACAGTGGTAACTGGAGAAGTCATCATGTCGCGAACAACCTCGTGCCAGTGACTCCGACTGGCCGCTACGGCTGAGATGATGCGCTCCTCTGCAGTCTCGGCAGATGTTCCATCTCGGAGGATGCACGCTGCAGCGTGGGCGCGCCCAGCTCCTCCCAGAGGAGCCAGCAGTTCAGCGACGTTGAGGAGTCGATCACTGCGTCCAAGAACATAGAGTGCTCTGGGTACCTCGTAGATCAGGAACACGGCTTCGGCTTTGATGATCTGTGCCAGCCGATGGACGATGACTGAAAGATTCCCGACATTTCGCTCTGCGTGAACCACTGCCAGCACTATCTGCGCCCCACCGACGGTCCGTTCATGTGCATTGTTCAATGCATCCTCCAGAACCTTCTGCTGTCCCGGAGTCAGATATGTTGTGACGTATCGGGCAACCATGGAAAGGTTGGCTCCCGCTTTGAGCAGATACGCCGCCTGCTCCACATCGAAAGCTGTCGTCTCCGGGAACAGCAAGGAACCCGTGTCCTCGTAAATCCCCAGTGCGAGAAGAGTAGCCTCGTCGGGATTCACAGGGACTTGCTGCTCCCGCAAGGCGGCGGTGACCAGAGATGACGTTGCACCACATTTGGCAATGTGACCCTCATCAATCCGTACCAAGCTTGCGGAGTTGGGCTCGTGGTGATCGTATGCAATCAAACGAATGTGCGGAAGCGAAAGGAGTTGCTTGTACTCGCCGAGGCGCGAGGCTACGATTGTATCGGCGAGGATGACCGTCTCAATGCCTTGCGCGAGTATATCCGACACCGGGTGGCGCACAAACCGGAAACGTCCTTCATAGAGCCGGAGGAATTCCTCCACGTTGGGCTCAAGGGATCCGGGCAGTATCGGGACAGCCCCCGCGTAAAGCCGGGACAGTCCGGCCATCGATGCTACGCAGTCAAAGTCCGCACCGGCATGACCCAGGATCACGGTTTTCACGGATGTTCGTAGGTCACCACGCCATCCTTGCGAGTGATTCTGGCAACGACAGTCTGCCAAGGCGGGACTGCCGTGGGACTGACGTTTATGGATGCTAGAATCTCCTGCTCGCACACCCGTGCGTCCTCGTCGTTGCGAGCAAAGATGGAAGCTATCTTCTGGCCTGCGCTGACTGTGTCGCCTGTCTTGATGTCCAAAACCAGTCCCACGGAAAGGTCAATCGCGTCCTCCTTGGTTTGCCGTCCTGCGCCAAGGTGCATTGCTGCCTCCCCGATGCCTCTCGCATCTATGCGCGATACAAAGCCACTCCAGCGAGCATGCACCGTGCGCTCCACAGCCGCCTGAGGAAGGAGTTCCGGATGATCGATGAAGGAAGGATCCCCATCCTGCGCCGAGACAATGTCCGCCAGCCTTCGAAGCGCGGAGCCATCAGCGATGGCTCTGAGGGCATGAGCTCTTGCTTCCTGGGGGCTTTGTGCTAGTCCGCTCTGGATAAGGATTTCGTCACACAGTGTCAGTATGACCTCACGCAGCTTGGGGGGTCCGCCCCCTCTCAACACCTGGACAGCCTCAAGAATCTCGAGTGCGTTGCCAACGGCATCGCCCAGCGGCTCATTCATGTCCGTCACGTAGGCGATCGTCCGCTTGCCATTGTCCTCTCCTATCTCAACCATCGTCCTTGCCAGGTCAATCGCCTCTGACGTGCTGGACATGAAGGCTCCCGATCCCCACTTGACGTCAAGAACGATGACGTCTGCTCCGGACGCCAGCTTCTTGCCCATAATGCTCGACGCGATGAGCGGGATGGAGTCGATCGTGGCCGTCACATCACGCAGCGCGTACAGCTTCTTGTCCGCAGGAGCCACATCACTGGTCTGAGCCATGATGGCTCCGCCCCAGCGATTGACAATCTCGGTAAATTGCGCTTTGGTCAGGTTGACGTTGAACCCCGGAATAGCCTCAAGCTTGTCTATCGTTCCTCCCGTGTGTCCCAGGCCACGTCCCGACATCTTGGGCATCACGGCGCCACAGCTGGCAGCGATCGCGATGAGGGGAATGGATACAGTGTCGGCAACACCACCAGACGAATGCTTGTCGCACTTGATGCCCTTCAGCGAGGACAGATCTATCACGTCTCCACTCGTGCTGATGCAGTGCGTCAACCATGCAGTCTCGCGGGGGCTCATCCCCTTGAAATAGATTGCCATGAGCATTGCTGTAGTCTGATAGTCGGGAATCGATCCATTTGTCACGCCTTCGATCCACCAGGATATCTGCCGGTCAGACAGCTCGCGTCCTGTCTTTTTCAGCTGGATCAGCTCCGCCAGCGTTTCCCCTGTCATATTCCTTCCTCGATGACGCCGGCAAGCAGTCTTGCCAGGTGGGCATCGGCACGTGTTGCACTGGCAAGAACCTGCTCGTGGCTAAGTTCTGTGGTTGTTTCGGTAGCAAGGTCTGTGATCACGGAAACAGCGCCCGTACGTATCCCCAATTGATTCGCAACAATCACTTCGGGGATGGTGGACATTCCAACTGCATCTGCCCCGAGCAAACGCAGCATATGAATCTCTGCGCGCGTCTCGAACTGCGGTCCGGACAACCCTGCGTATACACCGGTGGCCATTGGAAGTCCAAGACGTTCCCCTACTTCCCTGAGCTTGGTTGCCAGTGTGGCGGTATATGCCGTATACATGTTGACGAACTTCGTTCCAAACAGCTCATCTGATAGTCCTCTGAGAGGGCTGTCCGCAGCAAACAGGTTCAAGTGATCGACGATTACCATCAAGTCGCCAAGGCGCAAGACGTTGGAGATTCCCCCAGCTGCATTCGTCAGAAGAACAGAACGCACACCGAGAGCGTGTGCGACCCGGACGGGAATGCTCACGGTCGCTGCATCATAGCCTTCATAGTAGTGGAATCGCCCTGAGAAGCACAGGACGCGGTGGTCCCCAATTGTGCCCACAACCACTCGGCTTTGATGCCCTTTCACGGTGGACACGGGAAAGCCCGGAATCTCGTTGTACGGAACCATCACCGTGTCATGGAGCTGCTCGACAAAACTGGAAAGACCAGACCCAAGCACGACGGCAACCTCAAAGGACTGCCCGATGCGCCCAGCCAGACTGGTGGCAGCCATGGTCACCTGCTGTTTCAGCTGAGCACTGTCCATTACTCCACCGATCCTACGATGTCGTAGAACGCCTGTCCTCCAAAATAGGCCTGGATCTCGAGGTCAGGAAATCGTGTTGCCAAGGTCTCGGTCAGCGCGTCAAACGCCGTGTCGGCACAGTCAGATCCACGATAGATTGAGATCAGAGACTTGTCGGCCCAGGCGACCGGGGAGTCCTTCAGGCATGTCAACGCTTCTTCCACGGACTGTCCCAGTCCAACAAGGTTGTCGTCGACAAGCAGCATGAAATCTCCCTCATGAACGGTCAGCCCGGAGACCGTAGCGTCCTTGGTTGCACGCGTCACCGAGAAGAAATCCGTAGCCTGGATTGACTCGTTGGCGACGGCAATGGCATCGTCATCGGGTCCGCACGACGCCAGTTGCACAAGCGCCGCTATGGCTTGAACGGGGTGACGTGAATCCAGCACCTGGACATCTTTTCCGGCAAGGCTGGCTGCCTGCCTCGCAGCCATGATGATGTTCTTGTTGTTGGGAAAGACCATGAACGACTTGGCATTGCATGTTTTGATCGGTTCCAGAAAGGCCTCTGTCGAAGGATTCATTGTGTCTCCGCCGCTTACGATGATGTGAGCTCCCAGCTTGCGGAAGATTTCGTCAAACCCAGCTCCAGGCGAAACCACGACATACGCGCGATCGACGTTCTGGTCTGAGCAGCCAACGACTGGAGCACGAGTAGCCGGCGATTGGTCGGCGCGTGGATTCTTGGCTGCCGTGTATGCATCTGCCTCATATTGCATGTCTTCGATGCGGCCCTCGCGTATTGGAGCGAATTGCATGAGGAACTTGATCGTGTCGTATGGCTCATTCGTGTGAACGTGTATCTTGGTAAGACCCCCCGCAGAAGCCATCACGAGGCTGTCGCCACGCTCGGTTAGCTTTGCACGAATTTCATCTTCCGGCAGGGAATCAGAAGCAACCAGCATCACCGTATCATAGCGATAGGTCAACTCCTGCTGGCTGACCTGCTCTTCAGGCTCGTTCTCGAGCGTAAGCCTGGCTGATGCAGGAGACTCGCCACGAAAACTCATGAGCATTCCTTCGAGCAGCGTAACAAGGCCTTCGCCTCCAGCGTCGACAACGTGTGCTTCAGCCAGGGCTGGCAATTGGGATGTCGTCTCCTGGACCGCCTGTCTTCCGATCCTGATAATCTCAGTCATATAGTCCGCATAATCCTCCAGGTGCAACCCCGAAGCGCCCTCGGCCATGCGGCGAACAACGGTGAGGATCGTCCCTTCCACGGGAGTGACGACTGCCTTGTATGCCACCTCAGTCGCTTTGACCAGCATCTCGGTGAAATCAGCCGTCGTAAGGGCTAGTTTGTTGTCCGCCGCAGTTGCCATGCCACGTATGATCTGTGAGAGGATGACGCCGGAGTTTCCACGCGCGCCTATCAAGGATCCGGACGACAAGGCTGAGACAAACTCCTTCATAGTCCTGGGATGCGCCCGGTCTGCTTCCTCCAAAGCAGTCTTCAGTGTAAGCGACATATTGGTTCCAGTGTCACCGTCAGGAACGGGAAAAACATTAAGGCTGTTTACATAGGCTTTCCGAGATTCAAGGCTGGCGAGCCCGGCTTTGAACAGCTCTTCCAGCTCAACATAACCTATCTCTTTCAAAATATCCTCCGGAAATCTTCTACTGACCTTCTCGTTCGACGCGAATTGACCACACCACAACGTTCAGCTCCACCCTGTCCTCCGGCAGCCCCGTCATGCTGCAAAACACGTAGCGAACCTGTGAGCAGATGGTCCGAGCGACTTCCGACACTCGGAGACCATATTGGAGTCGAACGTGCACCGTCGCTTCGATCACCCCATCGTTTCTCAACTGCACGTCCACTCCTTTGGGTGAAGACAAGAGCGTCAGTGCGTGTGTGAACCGCTCTGCAAATGTGACCGGTGCAAGACCAGTGACACCATAAACATTCAGCGTAGCCAGCCGGAGGATTTCCTCCATCGCGTTCTTGCTCAGGACAACTCTACCTTTAGGATCAGTCATGTCCACTCCCAAGTCAAATGTGGTAATCGATTATAGCACCAAACTTGAAATCCTTCGGCTTTGACGTAGAATAAAGCCACTTTCCCATGGAGGTCCATCGAAATGAGCAGAACATGCGCTATTTGTGGCAAGGGTCCAATGGTAGGGAATACGGTCAGCCATTCCGTCCGGCGCGATTCACGCCGATTTCTGCCAAATCTTCACACGGTTCAAGTGGACGTAAACGGCAGAGTCCAGAAGATTCGCGTTTGCGGCAAGTGTCTTAAGAAGTTGAAGGCGACTGCCTGATCCACCGGTCCGGCCAATGAGTGACGAACTGCGGAGCCTGTTGTGGACAGGCTCTTGTTTGTCTGTACTCGACCAGCTCAAGCTTCCTTTCGAGCTTGACTGGATTCAATGCACATCGTATTGCCAAGTGTATTCGGTTATCAAGAATATGAATATACGTGGTGCGCCTGCAATCGGAGTTGCCGCCGCGTATGGCATGGCACTTGCTGCCAGAGAGGCAATATCGATGCCTGATCCGGAGCAATTTGTAAGGGCTGCAGCCGATTATCTCAAAAGCGCTCGTCCAACTGCGATAAACCTTGCGTGGGCGGTCGACAGATGTCTCGCAGAAGGAGCCCCGAGTCTGGGAACAGATGCGGTAGCCACCGCAGATGAGCTCACCGCATTCGCTGATCAGCTGGCGCGTGATGATGAGGAACGCAACCTGGCGCTGTCAAAGTATGGCGCCGACCTGTTCGACGACGGGGATACGATTCTTACCATCTGCAATACGGGGGCTTTAGCAACGTACCGGTATGGCACTGCATTCGGTGCGATCAATGAGGCGTTCAAGCAGGGCAAGAACATCCAGGTCATTGCTCTGGAAACACGTCCGTATCTGCAGGGAGCTCGTCTTACGGCCCTGGAACTTGTCACTGCTGGTATCCCCTTCCACCTGATCACGGACGGCATGGCCGGCTTTACGATGTCACATGGCATGGCCACCAAGGTCATTGTTGGTGCTGATCGGATTGCTGCCAATGGTGATTTTGCAAACAAGATCGGGACGTACCAGCTGGCTGTCCTCGCTAGATACCACGGCCTGCCGTTCTACACAGCGGCGCCGATGAGCTCGTTTGACTTTACAATCGCCTCTGGAGCGGAGATTCCCATAGAGCAGCGGGACGAGGATGAGGTCCTAACGTTCGCCGGGCAGCGCGTCGCCGCAAACGGTTCACACGCCTATAATCCGTCGTTCGATGTGACTCCGAATGAGCTGCTGACTGGCATTGTCACGGACCGAGGTGTCTTCAGGCCTCCCTTCGGGAAATGGGAGCAGCCCTGACACCGAGAGAGCCTCAGTCAACCGCACGGTCACTTTCGACCGTGGATCATTGTCGGACGAGCTCTTCCAACCCCCTCACGTCAACGGCGTCTGGCGCAGCAGCCGTGACAGTTCGACCTCAGGGTGACTACGCACTTGCTGCTACATTGGGTTGCGGTCAGACGTTCCGTTTCAGGCAAACTGATTCAGGCTTTCTCGGTGCCTGCGGCGATCTCGTGATGCACATCAATCCTCATAAGGAGTGGCTGTCCATACGTTTTGTGGCTGATGGCGGAGATATCAGCCGGGTGACGGACTTCCTTGACCTGGCCCATGATGTCCGCGAGCCAGCGCACGAATCCCTGCTCTTTCTGTGCTCACGATTTCCCCAGCATGCCAGGCGACTGCGCAGTGTCTTCGCCTATTCGCGAGGAGTTCACCTGCTGAGACAGCCAATTCTGGAGACCCTCATCGGGTATCTTTTCTCCGTCCAGTCCACAGTGGGACTTGTGGGAAGGCGACTGGAGACGCTCGCGAGACTCTTTCCGTCTAATTGCAGGACAGTTGCCGGGACTGCCTTGTATACGTTTCCATCAGTGGAGCAGCTACGGACCCTCACCGAGGACGCCGTGGCAGGCCTGCGGCTGGGGTATCGCTCTACATGGTTTCTCGAGATGCTGAAGAGCCTCCCGGATGAGGTGACCCTACAGGCCCTTGGGGAGCTCTGCCCTGGTGAGCGGCAGGACTACTTTCGACAGTTTGCCGGAGTCGGTCCCAAGGTAGCGGCATGCATCGATCTCTTTGCCTATGGCAATGATCGTGCTTTTCCAATCGATGTCTGGGTAGAGCGAGGCCTCAGACATGTGCTGGGGATGAGCCCGGCAGAAATCAAAGCGCTCAGGAGGAACCCTGCCGATATCCTTGGACCGCACTGCGGACTTTTTGGAGAATACCTGTTCCGCTACGAGAGGGACATGAACGGGGTTGAGGGTGCTCCTCCTGTCACTGGGGATGAGCTGACTCTGGCACGCCGTTCTTCGGACACAAGCTGCTGATTGGACAGGCCGAGCATTGAGGCCTGCGGGCTGTGCATATCGTGCGGCCATGAGCGATGAGGGCATCGCAGAGCGCGTTCCAATGCGCTTTTGGAACGGCAGCCATGATGTCCTGCTCCACCTGTTCAGGATCCTGGCTTTGAGTCAGTCCTATGCGATACGACAAGCGTTTGACATGGGTGTCGACAACGACCGTCTGCTGACCAAAGGCGTGCGCAAGAACAACGTTCGCAGTCTTTCTTCCAACGCCAGGCAATTTCGTCAACATCTCCATGCTGGGGGTTACCACACCTCCCGATTCCTCACACAGAACCCGTGAAGCAGCCACAATGGACTTCGCCTTGTTGTGGTAAAAGCCAGTCGGTCTAACAAGCTCCTCGACCGCAGTGATGTCTGCATGCCCGAGGGCGCACGGATCCGGATACGCTTCGAACAGCTTTGGGGTTGTCTTGTTGACCATGACGTCCGTGCATTGTGCACTGAGGATTGTCGCGATGAGCAACTGCCATGGATTCTCGAACTCGAGTGCCGTACCTCGCCGTGGATATGCCTTCGTGAGCATGCTCACCACGTTCCTGGTATGTCTCTGTTTTGTGAACTCCATCTGGGTCCTCCCTGCTTGACGCGTCTCTACAAAACACAGTATACTCATTATTAGCTCGGACAGGACAGTTGCTGCAATGCACGCGAGCACGACTGCGGTCACCTAAAACCGGTTGGGGTGCACTGCGCAGGGGGCGGCAGGTCAGTGGCCTTGCAGGCGAGCGCGTTTTGCTTATACTACAGCAAGTCCGGTTTTGTGGGCGGTTAGTTCAGAGGTAGAACGCCTCGTTGACACCGAGGAGGTCAGAGGTCCGATTCCTCTATCGCCCACCATCTATCTTTTCAGGGAGCGGACATGGACATTAGAATTCTGCTTGACGGCACAACTTCTCAGTATTCCTTCAGTGATGGCGAGTCCATTCTCATGGCTGTGGAGAAGCTATTTCCCCAGCAGAAGCGGACAATCGTTGCCGCCAATATCGATGGCACACTCGTGGATTTGACGACGATTCCTGCCACACAAAGCGACATTCGTCTGGTAACGACGGCAAGTCCGGAAGGACTTGATGTCCTGCGCCACAGCGCTTCGCACATCATGGCGGAAGCGATCAAGGAACTGTACCCGGAAGCGAAGCTTGCGATAGGGCCCTCGATCGATACCGGTTTTTACTATGACATTGACATGTCGAAGACGCTGTCTCCCGACGACCTCGCTGCAATCGAACAGAAAATGCACGAGATTGTCGAGCGAAGCGAGCACTTTGTACGGGAGGACAAGCCCATAGCGGAAGCCATCGGTTTTTTCAGGGAGCGTGGTGACCAGTACAAGGTCGAGATCCTCTCGGAAATTCCTGCGACAACTGTTTCACTCTATACGCAAGGATCCTTTACGGATCTTTGCCGTGGACCGCACATTCCTTCCACCAGCTATCTGAAGCACTTCAAGCTTCTGTCAGTTGCGGGTGCATATTGGCGAGGCGATGAGAAGAACAAGATGCTGCAGCGCATTTATGGTACGGCCTTTCCTTCAAAGGAAGAACTAGATGCATTCATAACTGCCCATGAAGAAGCGGCAAAGCGCGACCATCGGAAGCTTGGACAGCAACTCGACCTCTTCAGCATTCAGGAGCAGGCCGGCCCTGGGCTTGTGTTCTGGCACCCCAAGGGAGCTATTGTCCGCAAGGAGATAGAAGATTTCTGGCGTGCGGAACATCTTAAGCGCGGATATGAGTTTGTTTACACTCCGCATATCGCGAACCTTGAACTGTGGAAAACCTCGGGCCACTGGGGCTTCTACCAACAGAACATGTACTCGCCCCTGCAGGTAGATGAAGATCAATACATGCTCAAGCCGATGAACTGCCCTTTTCACATCCTCATCTACAAGTCCCAGGTTCGCAGCTATCGTGACCTTCCACTCCGTTGGGCCGAGCTAGGCACCGTCTATCGGTATGAGAAATCGGGCGTCCTTCACGGGCTGCTTCGCGTACGCGGGTTCACCCAGGATGATGCACACCTGTTTGTTCGCCCAGATCAGTTGAACGACGAGGTCAAGGGCGTCCTGGACTTCATCCGGCACATGATCGAGACCTTCGGGTTTACAAAGTACAACATTTACCTCAGCACGCGACCCGAGCATTCCGTTGGGAGCGATGAAAACTGGGCGACGGCCACGGAAGCACTGAGGGTCGCATTGGAGGAGATGCACCTCGAGTACAAGGTTGACCCTGGCGAAGGTGTCTTCTA
>JAJFTL010000045.1 GCA_021373025.1 bacterium | reverse complement strand
CGTATCCTCGAACAGGGCAAATCCCTCTCCCTGCGCGACGCCGCCATCGATCTGGGCCTCCACCTGCTGCGGGTTGATCGTGCGGCCGGTATCCACAGCGGTTGCAACCTTGAGCAAATGCGTCTCACCGGTCAGCGTGTTCACTTCGACCAGCGCCGCCTGCGCCGCGAAACTGTAGATCCAGTGAGGCAGGCCGGCAGCACCGGGGATCTCATGGTCAGCGGTTGGCCACACAAAGTAGCCTTCTCCGCGCAGCGGGGCATCGTGCACAAATTCCTGGGCGAGTTCCTCATAGGTCCGGAAGCCAACGGGGGTAGCCATTCCTCCATCCCTCACCTCACACGATTCTGCCGGTCCCGTATGGTACTTCGTATCCAGTTCCTGGGCAACTTTGAGGCAAAAGTCGTTGAATGCCGCGGCGATGGCGTTGGATGCCGTGTAGGAGGAGCGCGAAGCAGTCGCAGGCCCTGAATCAACAGAGCCTTCGGTCTGACCTGCAACCAGACGAATGCGCGACGGATGAACGTGAAGGAGGCCTGCCAGCATCTGGACGAACCCGGTGTGCGTCCCCTGTCCGTATTCGACCAGGCCGATCCGCAGCGTGAACGTTCCATCGCGTTCAAGATCGATGTGCGCCCCGCCGTAGTCAGGAATGCCCAGCCCGAGCCCAGCCCCTTGTGGCGCCAGCGCCAGCGCAACCCCGCGCTTGAGCCACGGTTTGTCCGTCTTCTTGAGGGCATCCCGATGCTGCCACAGGTCTGACCTCTCAATGGCATCCAGGACCAGCTCCATGGAAACCCCGGTGCGCAGCGTGTGACCGATAGGCGAAACCTCCCCCTGACGCAGGACGTTCTTTCGCCGGATGGTCACGGGATCCAGGCCGAGCTTTTCCGCCGCCTCGTCCATGGTGGATTCGATGGCAAAGAGGACCTGGGGAACACCGAAACCACGGAAGGCACCGCTGACCCCGTTGTTGGTAAATACGGCCCATCCTTCATGACGGGTGTTGGGAACACGGTACAGCGAGGAGGCATGTTCAAGGGCGAGGTTGAGAACGGGGCCGCCAAGCGAGCTGTATGCCCCCTTGTCCTCGTAGCACGTGACGTCGTTGGCAACCAGGGTACCATCCCTGGCAAATCCCGTGCGTATCCGCACGATGAACGGATGTCGTTTCCAGCCGGAGACGAGTGACTCCTCCCGTGAGAGGAACGCCTTGACGGGCTTGCCAGTCTTCATGGCCAGCAGCGCAAGGCCACCCTGGATCGTCAGCTCGTCCTTGCCGCCGAAACCGCCACCGACGGGGTTGCTGTAAACATGAATCATACGGGGGTTCATCCCCAGGATGCGGGCCAACTGGAGCTGGTCTCGGAAGGCATATTGCGAACCTGCATACATAGACAGAGACCCGTCAGCCTCCGGCACAGCGACGCCCGACTCTGTCTCGAGAGGCACGTGTGCCTGCCGTGGTGTCCGGTATTCGTGCTCGATGACAAGGTCCGCTTCCCGCAGCCCCTGTTCCACATCGCCTTTGGTGATCAGCGTGTGCAGACATACGTTCCCCTTGTCATGGACCTTCGGCGCATCCGGCTTCAGTGCTTCAATCGGATCGTCGACCACCGGCAGGACTTCGTACTCCACCTCGACCAGACCCGCTGCCTGCTCGGCGATCCGTTCAGTCGTTGCAGCAACAAGCGCGACCGTATCGCCCATGTACCGGACCTTGTCGTCGCAGATGACAGGCATGTCGGGATCCACGATGCCAAATCCGTTAAATCCAGGCACGTCTGCGGCGGTTAGGACTGCGACCACGCCGTCCAGTGCTTTGGCGCGGCTGACGTCTATATTCCTGATGAGGGCGTGTGGGTATTTGCTGCGGACAAACCACGCATACAGCATACCCGGAAACGACAGGTCGGACATGTACTTCGTCGTGCCGCATGCCTTGCCCTCGGCGTCGATCCTGTTGATCTGCTCAAAATGGATATCCTCCATCATACCACTCCTTTCACCCTCAACCGCCCCCGATGGGCGCTGCAAACACCAACTCGTCGCCATCCTGCAGGACGTAGTCCTCGTAGACGCGTTTTCCCTTGATGATCAGGATCAGATACGCGAGTTCAGGTCCCTTGATCCCCAGCTGCTTCACAATCTCGCCGGCTGTCGTCCCTGCGGGCAGTTCGAGCTCGTAGTCCGGCGGATCGTGGTATTGCTTGTAGTCCTGAAAGAGCTTGACTCTAACCTTCATGGGCACCCCTGGCCAGCGTCTCATACGCGGCCTCGGCAAGGAGGCCGACAACGGCTTCCCTGCGATACACGGCGCTCGCTCGCAGGTCGTCGATCGGGGCGACCTCTTTCCACGCCATCTGGGCTGCGCCACGGACGGCATCCCACGAGGGCGCTGGAGGCAACTGCCGGAACATCTCCTCGGTCTTGGGCGCACGGATGACGGTCGGTGCAACCGACCCGAATGCAATGCGCGCCTCGACAATGTGCCGATCGGCACCAAATCGGAAAAAGAGAGCGACGTTGGCCGTCGAAATGGTCATCGCCTGTCTTGATCCCAACTTGCCGAATGCAGTGACCTCCTGCGGTCCAGTCCCACGGAATGAGATCTCGGTCACAAGTTCATCCGGCTTCAGGACGGAACGCCCCGGTCCCGTGAAGAAATCAATGATCGGGACTTCCCGGACTCCTCTGATACTGGCGATCGAAACCGTTGCCTCCAGAACGACGAGCGCAGGGATGGTGTCACCCGCGGGCGACGCATTGGCCACGTTGCCTCCGACGGTCCCCATGTTGCGGATCTGGGGTCCACCAACTTTTGCGGCGGCCGCCGCCAGTGCGGAGCCATGCTGGAGCAGGACGGGCGACGCCGCAAGGTCTGCATGCCTTGTGCCGGCTCCAACATGGATGATACCCGATTCCTCACGCACATAACTGAACGCTGCCATGTGGGAAAGGTCAACGATCACGTCTTCATTGACCAGTCCCTCCTTGAGACGCACCATCAGGTCTGTGCCACCACATACAAACCGCTTTCGTGACCCAAACCGCTCGGCCAACTGCAATGCTTCTGTCAGATCATGTGCTGCGTGGTATTCGAAGTCCTTGATCATGGTTTTCTCTCCAGTTCTCCAATAACGTTGGCCTTGTTCTTCATCGAATCGGCCAGCAGGCGGTCGTGGCGCACCGCGATTAGTTCGGCACAGATTGCCAGGGCAATTTCCTCGGCAGTCTGGCCGCCGTGGTCGATACCAACAGGAGCAAAGACGCGTGCCAGCTCTTCCCGCGCGATGCCTGACTGCTCTAAGTGCCGGAAGACCTCCAGTATTTTGGCGCGGGAGCCGATCATGCCAATATAGCGGCTGTCCAACTTGCGTTCCAGGAGCGCCTTCAGAACGCGCTCATCGCTGACGTGCTTGTCGGTGAGAATGACGTGGTATCCCTGGGACACGTAGTTGGTCGTTTGAACCAGTTCGACAAAGTCACCGCACAGGAAATGTCGTGCGTCAGGGATTCGAGCCGCTGTAACATAATCTGGACGGTCGTCCAGCACCGTCACGTCAAACCCAACAACTGATGCGAAGGAGGCCAGAGATTGCCCGACATGCCCAGCTCCATAAACATAAAGCGTTGGACGGCTGCCCACATATTCGATGTACAGCGTGGCCCGTCCTCCACACAGCATGCCCAGACTGTCCTTGCTGTTCTGATTCAGATCATAGGAGACAACCTGTGATTGCTGTCGGGCGATCACGTCACGGGCGGCAGCCACGACCGTCATCTCCAGGTTGCCGCCGCCGACCGTTCCAGTCTGTGAGCCATCCGGCAAGACAACCATTTTGAAGTTGGTGCGTCCGGGCGAGGACCCCTCGACATTGATGACGGTACAAATGGCAAACTCGCGCCCTTCCTGCTCCAACCGTGCAATGTACTGGAAAATCGAATCCGTCATCAGACCTCCTTGCTTTGTGCACTGCCCGACTCCAGGTGCTCGACGACGCGGTCATAATCATCGGGCGTGTCCATGTCCAGCAGCATTTCCCGGTCATCCACAGGAACGAGGATGACCTCAGCAGGGTGAGCTTCAATATAGTGACGCAAAGTAGAGTGCTCCGACATGGCCAACAGCTCGCGTATACAGCAAGCCGCAAATGCTACCGGATGTCCTCTGTGACCGTCGTGGACAGGCACAGCTACGGTAGGCCCGCCCCGCAGTACTGCATCCCTCACCAGCATCGCAGTTGCCGGTGACATGAGCGGGATGTCGCCCGGAAAAATCAAAACGGCATCAACAGTCCCCACCCGGCGGAGTCCCGCCTGGACCGAGATGAACATACCTGGGTCGTAGGGGACGCCGGCAACCACCTCCACTCGGTCCGATGCTCCCAGGGATATGGCGGCCTGCTCCACGGCGGTTTTTGTCCCCTGATCGTGCAGGCCGGTCACGACAAATACGCTGTCACAGCTGGCGAGAGCAGTTGCGAGGACTTTCCCGACGACCGTTCCGCGGCCAAGTGGCAGCACCAGCTTGTTGGAACCCATCCTGTCGGCATGTCCGGCGGCCAGAACGATTCCTGCAATCATCCGTGGTGCTGGCTCGCCTTCTGCACGGCGCGAACGATTTTCGCATATCCCGTGCACCGGCAGAGATTGCCTTCAAGGGCTGTCTTGATCTCTGCTTCGGTTGGATGTGGGTTTGAGGCAAGCAGTGCCTCTGTGGACATCAGCATGCCCGGCGTGCAGAAACCACATTGGATGGCGCCTTCGTCAATGAAGGCTTGTTCGACTGGGGATGGCTTGCCATCCTTCGCAAGACCCTCAATCGTCGTAATGGTCGCGCCATCAGCTTGTACTGCCAGCACCAGGCAGCTGGTAACAGACCGGCTGTTCATGATGACGGTGCACGCCCCACACTCGCCCTTGTTACAACCAATCTTGGTGCCAAGGAGCCCGAGGTCCTCGCGGAGGACTTCGGCAAGTGTGCTGTTGGTCTGTGTCGTGACATGATATTCTGTGCCATTGATGTTGAGAACAATGCGTATTTCGCTCGCCATTCGAGATACCCCCTGATTAGCCTCTCTTGTTCAATCCGGACCGAGCTTGAGCACAATCTGAACCCAACAGCATCAGGCTATGAGCTCAACGATGAAGGCAACCTCGACGGGGGCGTTCATGGGGAGCGATGCAACGCCAACAGCAAAGCGTGCATGACGGCCGGCCTCGCCAAAAATGGCAACGAGCAGGTCCGAAGCCCCGTTGATCACCTTGGGCACGTCCACATACTCCGGCGCTGCCTGAACAAATCCGTGCACCATCGCGATGCCCTTGACCCGGTCCAGCGTACCAATGACGTTCTTGAGGGCAGCAAGCCCGTTAACAGCGCAGATACGTGCGAGCCCGTATGCTTCCTCGGTGGTGACTGTCTCCCCAACGCGGCCAGCCTGCTTCAGGTGACCGTCCACGAGGGGCAGCATCCCCGACACGAAGGCGAGAGGCCCCGTCACCTTCACGGGCACGTAGCTGCCGACTGGCGACGCCACCGGCGGCAGCGTTATGCCCAACTCTGCAAGCTTCTCATCCATAGCCATGCTTACCTCCGGAACCTGCCAAAAGAAAAAGTTCAGTGATAGTATACATCAAATGCGGCTCTTGCCATGTTCGACTCCCAGCTTGGGCTGTCAGCATTCAAGGAAGCACTGTCCAGTCACCAGGAGTGCCTCTCCTTCCCATGGGCAAACATCGTGTCTCTGTCACTGTTCCGTCATCAGGCACAGGCAAAGATAAAACATATCTCTTCCAATCCGATATTGCCACATTCAGGATGTCTGAACAGGATGCGTTTCGAATTTCGTCGGTCATTGTTGACATTTTTCAGAGGGAATCCACCCTATTTGGCATGGTGTGCAGGTTTCCCGTCTAATCGCTGAAGATCGCTTCAGAACTGTGTATCACCGTGCGGTGACGTCCCATCACGGGCGGCCGTCGCTGTCATCTCCCATCAGGAGCGACTATAACACTACCCGATTTTGCAAAAAAGTGCTATAATACACTCGTACCTTCCCAGCCACGGGGAAAAGCGCGGCAAAAACAGGAAAGGAGACTACATGAACAAAGGAGAACTTGTAGCCAGGATCGCAGAGATGACCAAGATGACGAAGAAGGAATCTGAAGTCATGGTCAACGCGTTCATGGACGCTGTCAAGGAAGCTATGAAGAAGAACGACAAGGTCGCACTCGTCGGATTTGGCACGTTCGGCGTCAAGGAACGCAAGGCTCGCAAGGGTGTCAACCCCAAGACCCTCAAGGCCATCACCATTCCGAAAAAGAAAGCTCCTTTCTTCAAACCGGGCAAGGCACTCAAGGACGCTATTGCCAAGAAGTAGTAGTTACTGGCAGTAGTTACTGGCATAGAAAACATGAGCGGCGCGTAAGCGCCGCTTTTTTGTTGGCCGGCAAGGAATTACGTCGCGCAAGGTTGCCAGCTTCAAGCAGACCGACACAGTCTTACTGCGGGTAAGATGGATGTCGTGGGAAGCGGAGACTTCTTTGGTCCGGTTATCCTCTACAGGTCCAGCGGTCCAGGCTTCTGCCGCCTTGCTCACAGTTGCGGAGCTTCCGTGCTGATTGTTCAGCCAGAATGTCCCTGTCCTGGTCGGTATGCTCTTGATTCTAATACCCAATACTTGACACAGAAATGTGATCTGATATAGTTATGTTAGAAAAATCACAAAGGATCAGTCGAAGGTTCCAGAGCATGATTGCAGGTTGTGTCTGGACCGGTCGAAATGCCTTTCAATGTATGGGGCATTGGTGCATAAGAGGAGGAACGCGTATGCAGATAAACCTGGAAGAACGATTGAAGGAAAACCCTGTACTGAGGAAGCAGTTTGACGAGCTGGACGCATACATTGACGAGAAGGCAGGGCAGCAGGGCAGTCTCATCAATGTGATGCACCGCGCCCAAGAGATCTTCGGCTACCTGCCGGACGAGGTGCTGGCATATGTGTCTACCCGGCTGCAGGTGCCTCGCTCGACAGTATACGGCGTCGTAACCTTCTACCATTTCTTCAGCCGTACTCCTAAGGGGCGCCACACGATCAGTGTGTGTCTCGGGACTGCCTGTTACGTCCGCGGCAGCAACAGCGTGTATGACAAGGTGACGAAGTCTCTGGGCATCAAGGCAGGCGAGACCTCCCCCGACGGGCGGTACACGCTCGACCTGGTGCGCTGTGTGGGAGCCTGCGGCCTTGCCCCGGTGGTCGTTATCGACAAGGATACCTATGGCCGGATGACGCCAGACAAAGTCGTCACACTGCTGAACAAGTACGTCTAATCTGCAGACAGAGGAGGAACCGATGAAATCACTGGAAGAACTGAAGCGCATCAAGGAGGAGACCCTTAAGGCTATGGATCTGCGTCAGGCCAAGGATCGGGGCAAGATCGTCGTCGCCATGGGAACATGCGGTATTGCCGCGGGAGCCAAGGACACGCTCATGGCCGTCATCGATGAGCTGGACAAGGCAGGCGTCCATGATGTGCAGGTGGTGCAATCCGGCTGCATGGGCCTGTGTGATCGGGAACCGACCATCGAGGTGTCCATGAAGGACCAGCCCTCTGTCATTTACGGTGATGTCGACGATGCGAATGCCCGTCGAATCGTGCGCGAGCATGTCCAGGGAGGCCAGGTGGTGGCTGAGCTGGTGATCAAGCGGGGGAACTTGTAGCCGGAAGGAACGGGAACACACAATGATACGAAATCAGCTGTTGATCTGCGCAGGTGGCGCTTGTATCACAAGCGGGGAAAAGAGCGTGAAGGATGTCTTGGTCGAGGAGCTGGCTAAGAACGGCATCCAGGACGAGGTCCAGATCATCGAGACGGGCTGCATGGGGGCATGCGACTTGGGTCCCATCGTGGTTGTCTATCCGGAGGGGACGTTCTACCAGAAAGTAACGCCGCAGAATGCAGGCCCCATAGTGAGCGAGCATCTTGTGAAGGGGCGCGTAGTTTCCGGCCTCCTGTATCGTCAACCCACAAGCGAAACCCGGGCGCAGACGAGGGAGGAGATCTCCTTCTACACCCTGCAGGTCAAGCGGGTACTGCGCAACTGCGGTGTTATCGATCCGCTGTCCATCGAGGAGTATATTGCTCGCGATGGCTACTTTGGCCTTGGCAAGGCGCTGGAGATTGGTCCGGATGCTATCATTCAGACCATTCAGGAGTCAGGTCTGCGCGGGCGGGGAGGTGCAGGATTTCCCACCGGCATCAAGTGGAAGGCAGCGAGAGACGCATCAGGCTCGCCCAAGTACGTTGTTTGCAACGGGGACGAGGGAGATCCGGGGGCCTTCATGGACCGCAGTGTGCTCGAGGGAGACCCGCATTCGGTGATCGAGGCCATGGTGATCGCCGGATTTGCCATCGGGGCAGCCACCGGCTACGTCTATGTGCGTGCCGAGTATCCCCTTGCCATCGAGCGCCTTGAAGTTGCCCTCACCCGAGCTCGTGAATATGGCTTCCTGGGCCGGAACATCCTGGGGAGCGGCTTCGACTTCGATATTGAGATCCGGATCGGCGCCGGTGCCTTCGTGTGTGGAGAGGAGACGGCGCTCCTGCGCTCCATTGAGGGAAAGCGAGGCATGCCAAGTGCTAAGCCTCCGTTCCCGGCCCAGGCAGGGCTGTGGGGCAAGCCGACGCTCATCAACAATGTCGAGACGTATGCCAACGTGCCCCCGATCCTTATCAACGGGGCAGAGTGGTTCCGCAGCGTGGGAACCGCCAAGAGTCCTGGCACCAAGGTCTTTGCCCTGGCGGGCAAGGTCCAGAACACCGGCCTTGTGGAAGTCCCCATGGGAACGACGCTGCGGGAACTGGTCTTTGACATCGGCGGTGGCATCCCGGGGGGCAAGGCGTTCAAGGGCGCCCAGACGGGAGGGCCGTCGGGTGGCATCATAACGGCCGACTACCTGGACATGCCCATCGACTTCGATTCGGTCAAGGAACTGGGAACCATCATGGGGTCTGGTGGTCTTATCATCCTGGACGAGGATAATTGCATGGTCGATGTTGCCAAGTTCTATCTTGCCTTCACGGTAGATGAGTCCTGTGGCAAGTGTACGCCCTGCCGGGAGGGGACGAAGCAGATGTACCAGATTATGGAACGCATCACGGATGGCAAGGGCACACCCAATGACATCGGCAAACTGAAGACCTTGGGACGGGTCATCCAGCAGACATCGCTGTGCGGACTGGGACAGTCGGCTCCCAACCCGGTGCTGTCCACCATTCGTTTCTTCCCAGACGAGTACCGCGCGCACATCGAGGACAGGAAGTGCCCGGCTCATGCCTGCCTCCATCTGCTCACCTACAGTGTTGTGTCGGAAAAGTGTGTTGGCTGCACGGCATGCGCACGCCAGTGCCCGGTCCAGGCGATCACGGGCCAGGTTAAGAAAGCTCACGTCATTGATCAGGCCACCTGTATCAAGTGTGGATCCTGTTACGAGGTCTGTCGGTTTGATGCCATTCTCAAAGAGTAAACCAGGCGGGAGGAACCTCATGGAGATGAGAACACTGCATGTAAAGATCAACGGACGGGACTACCAGGTGCCGGATGGGAGCACCATCCTCGAGGCAGCAAGCGCGTATGCAAATATCGAAATACCGACACTCTGCTACCTCGAAGGAATCAGCGAGGAAGGCGCCTGTGGCGTCTGTGTTGTCGACGTCAAAGGTACTCGCAACCTTCCACGTGCTTGCCTGACCAAGGTCAGCGAGGGCATGGAGATCTGGACCAACACAGCGCGTGTCCGTGAGGCACGCAAAATCAACGTCGAACTGTTGCTGGCAAATCATCCAACAGATTGCTTCACGTGCGAGAGGACGGAGAACTGCGATCTTCGCGACCTGGCATCAGAGCTGGGTGTGCGGGAAGTAGAATTTCCACGTACCCGCACGGAGTGGCTGCCGATCGACAATACCTCGCTGTCACTGGTGCGTGACCCCAACAAGTGTATTCTCTGCAGGCGCTGTGTGAACGTGTGCGCCAAGGTTCAGTCCGTCTATGCCATTGATATCGCAGGCCGTGGCTCGAACAGCACGGTGTCGACATTCCTGAATGAAGGCCTGGGCAATGTCGAGTGCGTGAACTGTGGGCAATGCTTGCTTGTCTGCCCCACCGGCGCCCTTACTGAGCGAAGTGAGATCCCGGACGTCTGGAAGGTACTGGGAGATCCTGACAAGATTGTGGTCGTCGAGACTGCTCCTGCAGTGCGTGTGGCCATCGGCGAGGAATTTGGCATGCCTGACGGGACACAGGCTACCGGCAAGATGGCCGCTGCGCTCCGCAGTCTCGGCTTTAACAAGGTCTTTGACACGGACTTCTCTGCCGATCTGACAATAATGGAGGAGGGATTCGAGCTTATTGGGCGCATCAAGAACGGGGGCACATTGCCGCTGATAACGTCTTGTTCGCCCGGCTGGATCAAGTTCGCAGAAACGTTCTTCCCGGGAGTGCTCGACTATGTCTCCTCCTGCAAGTCTCCGCAACAGATGTTTGGTACAGTGACAAAGACATACTGGGCCGAGAAGATGGGATTTGACCCAAGGAAGATCGTTGTTGTGTCGGTCATGCCGTGCACTGCCAAGAAATTTGAAAAGGAACGCCCCGAAATGAAAACGGCTTTTCACTACTGGCAGGAGAAAATGAGCCTCAAGGACGAAGAAGCCTTCAACGACGTCGACTTCGTCCTGACAACCCGCGAAGCGGCAAGGATGATCCGCGAAGCAGGTATCGATTTTGCAAACCTGCCCGATGAAGACTTCGACAAACCACTGGGCGAATCGAGTGGTGCAGGCGTAATTTTTGGTGCTACCGGTGGCGTCATGGAAGCTGCACTGCGAACGGCTTATGAAGTCCTTACCAGGAAGTCATTGCCAAGACTCGACTTTGAAGATGTGCGTGGACTTGAGGGGATGAAGAGTGCTACCATCGACATCGATGGAACGCCGCTACGGGTTGCGATTGCAAACGGACTTGGAAACGCACGCATTCTTATTGAAGAAGTACAGAAGGGCGAGTCGCCCTATCAGTTCATCGAGATTATGACCTGCCCTGGTGGCTGCCTCGGCGGCGGCGGACAACCCCTTTCGAACAATCCGGATATCAAGAAGAGGCGTGCAGAGGCCATCTACCGTGAAGATGCCGGTAAGCCGATCCGGAAGTCGCATGAGAATCCTGAGATCCAGGAGATCTACAAGGATTTTCTGGGCGAGCCGAACAGTGAGAAGGCTCATCATCTGCTGCATACCACGTACCACGATCGCAGCGGTGAATAGGACGCTCGTTCCCAGAATTGATTCCTTATTGACACGAATAGCGGGGGCAGTAGAGCTGGACGTGGACCAGCTTCGCCCGTTGATGTGAGAGGTTCGACACGATATGATCGGGGAGGAACGCATGGAGCCGGATAAGAAGGTGCAGTCACCAGAAAAAGCAACAGCACTGTCTGTGGAGGACAGAGCTTTTTTACAGGAAGTTGTCGAGCGGGACCGGGTCGAGCACCATGGCAGGGTCTCCTACATGGACATTCTCTTCGAGGTGGAGCATCGGTATGGCAATTTCCTTCCCGGGGAGGTGCTGCGGGAGGTGGCACGCCTGGTGGGGACGTCAGTCGCGCAACTCAATGGCTTCGTCACCTTCTATACGATGCTCTCCACGAAACCGAGAGGCCGGCATGTGATCCGTGTCTGCACGAGCGGGCCCTGTCATGTGACGGGCGCCCCAGCTGTCATGGCAGAGCTTGAGCGCCTACTAGGTGTGGGCGAAGGCGAAACGACGCCGGACGGGGCCTTCACTCTGGAAGGTTCCAGCTGCCTGGGTATCTGCGGAGTCTCTCCTGCGCTTATGATCGATGACGATGCATATGGCAACCTCACCCCGAAGGATTTGCCAGGGATCCTTGCGGCAGTGCGCGCAGGAGGTGCACAGTGAAGAAACTGTTCTCGACCCAGATCGTCATTCCCGTCGATTCCAACTCCGTTCTTCAGGGAGCCCTCGAGGTCAAGCATCTCTTGGAGGAGACGATTCGCACGTACAACCTGGCCAGCCAGGTCTCCGTGGTGGAGACCGGCGCCCTTGGCATCTATGACCAAGGGGTCGTACTGGCTGTTTTCCCAGATGATGTCTACTACGGCAACGTCACACCTTCCGATATTCAGGAGATTGTGACGGAGCACCTCCTCAAGGGACGCGTCGTGAAACGTCTTGCCATTGACCGCTCCCTGTCCTCCCGGCGCATGGTGGAGAAGGAGACGGGGAAGAGTCAGCAGAAGATCGTTCTGCGCAACGCCGGACTCATCGATCCCCAGAGCATAGACGAATACATCGCTCGCGACGGGTATGCCGCACTGGCTAAGGCTCTGGCGATGCAGCCAGGCGAGGTCATCCAGGTTCTGACCGATAGTAAACTCCAGGGACGGGGAGGAGCAGGGTTCCCTACCGGCCTGAAGTGGGGCATGGTCGCAAAGGAGCAGAGCGACGAGAAGTACATCGTGTGCAATGCTGACGAGGGGGAGCCCGGCACGTTCAAGGACCGCCTCATTCTCGAAGGGGATCCACATAGCATCGTGGAGGCCATGGCCATTGCGGGCTATGCCACGGGGGCCCATATCGGGATCGTTTATGTCCGGGGCGAGTACGTCATGTCCATTGCCCGCCTCAAGAAGGCCATCGCGGATGCCACAGCATATGGTCTGCTGGGGGACGGCATTCTGGGGACCGGATTCTCCTTCAACCTTGAGGTCTACCGCGGCGGCGGTGCCTACGTCTGCGGCGAGGAGTTTGCCCTGCTCGAGTCCATCGAGAACCAGCGCGGCGAACCACGGAACAAGCCGCCGTTCCCGCCCCAGCGGGGACTGTTTGGCAAGCCCACCGTGGTCAACAACGTAGAGACTTTTGCCAATGTGCCTCCGATCCTGCTCAACGGCAGCGAATGGTTTCGCTCCTTCGGGACCCCTTCGAGCGCCGGCACCAAGGTATTTTCGCTCTCGGGTGACATCGTAAACCGCGGCATCGTCGAGGCCCCGATGGGGACCACCCTGCGAGAGCTCGTCTATGACTTTGGCGGAGGGATCACCGGGGGCAGACACATCGGCTTCCTCCAGACGGGAGGCAGTGCCGGGACGGTCGTCTCGGAGCGAGAGCTGGATGTCCCTCTCGACTTCTCCTCTATGAAGACCAGCAATGTGTCCCTTGGGTCGGGCGTCATTCTGGTGGCGTCGGAGGACGTGCCGCTCCTGCCGTTCCTGGCCGAGGTAGCTCACTTCTTCTGGCATGAGTCCTGTGGCAGGTGTACGCCTTGCCGGGAAGGAACCCTCCAGGTCAAGACCATCCTGGATGCGCTCGTCAGCAGGACAGCCGACCCTGCTGCCCTGCAGCGGCTCAGCCGCCTCATGAACACGTTCACCAACACCTCGTTCTGCGGGCTGGGGCAGGCAGTGCCGTTGGCCTTCGAGTCCGCCTTGCGTAACTTCCCGCAAGTCTTCGAGCAGGCTCTTGCCGCATCACATGTGCCGGAGGCCTCGGCTGAGAGCGTCTGAACCTCATACAGTCTCACTCCAGGAGGGACACGTGACATGAAGATGAGCGAGGTTATGGAGATTACCCAGGCGACCTGTGTTGCAGGACATCACCTGGAGGACGTGGAGGTGACTCATGCCTTTGCTTCGGACCTCATGAGTGATGTGCTGGCCATGAGTGGGCCAGGGACCCTGCTCATCACAGGACTCACCACCCCCCAGATCATCCGGACCGCGCAGATGCTCGACCTTCCGGCCATCCTGGTCGTACGGGGCAAACAGGTCCCTTCGGAAGTCATTGAGTTGGCACGCGCGACAGGCGTCATTGTCCTGGCAACCCGTGACATCATGTACGTTGCCTCGGGTAAGCTCTATGCCCATGGCCTGACAGGGTAACCGTGTCGCTTCAACAGAGCGTAGAGGCCCTGCGGTACCTGGGCCTGTTCAGCAGCCTCGATGCTGCGAGTATTATGTCTCCCGCAGTGTATGCTCTTCATCCTGAAGACCGCGTCGCTGCTGCCCGCAGCCTCATGCGGGAAAAGTCAATTTCTGGGGTGCCCATCGTCGATGCCGATTTTCGCCTGGTGGGGATTATTTCTGTCTCGAAGATTATCGAAGCCCTTGCCGACGGCCGCCTTGCCGAGCCACTGGAGTCAGCCATGACAAGAGATGTCGTCACCTTGCATGTTCATGACAGCCTTGAGACCGTCTTGTCGTACTTCCAGCGGTACAAGTTCGGCCGATTCCCAGTTGTCGACGAGGATGGCAAGCTGGTCGGCATGATCACCGACATCGATGTTCTGTCGGCGATCGTCCAGAGCTTCTACTCAGTGTACGTTCATGATCGGCAGCGCATGGCCACGATCGGGAGCTTCTCAGCTCTGTCACAGGAGTTCGACAACAGTGCCGACTTCTCCTATGACATCAGCTCCCAGGGACTGGATCATGCCGGTGAAGGCTCTGCCCGCCTTAAGGCATTCCTGCAGAGCAAGGGCCTGGATGAGTCAATCATCCGCAGGGCAAGTGTCTCCGCCTATGAAGCGGAGGTCAATGTCTGCATTCATGCAGGAGGAAAGGGTTCGCTGCGAGCCATTGTCCGCGATGGCGAGGTCATCGTGCGCGTAGAAGACGAGGGGCCGGGGATCGAGAACGTTGATCTTGCCATGAAGGAAGGCTGGTCTACTGCCCCCGATGCCGTCCGTGAAAAAGGTTTTGGGGCTGGTATGGGCCTCCCCAACATTCGCCGGTTCTCCGACCACCTTGTCATCATCTCGGGCAAGGGAAAGCCAACCAAAGTTGAGATGATCTTTCTTGCAAACACCAAGCTGGAGGGAACATGACCGTACAGGAAGTGATTGGAACGCTTGATGCCGAGATCGCAGTTCAGGCGGACCTTACGAAGAGCGTCACGCACGGGTACACATGCGATCTGCTCTCAGAAGTCATTGCAAAAGCCCTCCCGGGCTCTGCCTGGGCAACTATCCAGACACATCTCAATGTCGTCGCTGTTGCGTCGATGGTCGGTATCAGCGTGATCATCGTCTGCGAGGGACGTACCTGCGAGCCAGACGTGATTGAGCGTGCTGTCAAGGAACAGATCTCAATCCTCTACTCGAGGGACTCTGCGTTCCTCGTGTCCGGCAAACTCTATGCACTGGGACTGAGGTAGCCCGTGCTGGAGGTACCAGCCGACCTGCACCTGCATTCGTGTCTGTCACCGTGCGCTGACATCACGATGCTGCCGCGTGAGATGACTCGCAGGCTTGCGAGCCGGGGTATCCAGGTTGCTTCGTTGACCGACCATAACACGGCATGCAATGTGGGTGTCTTTCAGCGGGTGTTTCAACAGAATGGTGTCCTGCTGGTCCCCGGAATAGAGGCAACGACCGCAGAGGAAGTGCACCTGCTGTGCTATTTCGAGACACTCCATGCTCTCTGGGCTTTCAGTCGCACGCTGTTCGCCTCGTATCCGCGCATTGCCAACGATCCGGAACGCTTTGGGTACCAGCTGATCTGCAACGAACGAGATGAGTATGTCGGCCAGTTCCCCTTTCTTCTTTCCATGGCCAGCTCGCTGAGCCTGGATGAGCTGAGAGGCTTGGCTGAGCGGCTTGGCGGCGTTGTGGTGCCAAGCCACCTGGATCGCCACTATGGGCTTCTCTATCAGCTGGGCATGGTAACACCTGAGATGCAGTTCATCACGTATGAGATCACACACCGAATCAATATCGAAAAGATTCTACCAAACCTGCCGGGTCATCCTCAGATCATCTCGAACAGCGACGCTCACAATCTCGATTCCATGAGTCCTCCTCGCTTCGTTCTTGAAATCGAGGAACTGTCAGTACATGAGGTTTTGACGGCACTCCGGCATGAGCGAGGCAGAAAGGTACGGCTCTTGTGAGAACGATTGCCGACCATATCCTGGATATTGCTTCCAACAGCGTTACGGCGGGCGCCACTGAAATATGGCTCGATGTCGACCACAACCCTGCCACACACCAGTTTGTCTTCTCAGTGCAAGACAACGGGAAAGGAATGGATAACGACATGCAGGAGAGGGTGTTCGATCCATTCTTCACGACAAGGCCCCACAATATCCGGCGATTTGGCCTTGGGCTTCCGTTCCTCAGGGAAAACGCCGAACTCTCGGGTGGTGGTGTTGAGCTGACCAGCGCTCCAGGCAAAGGAACGATGCTCACAGCGACCTTTCATACGGAGAACATCGATTGCCTGCCTGTGGGTGACCTTCCCTCAACCTTCCTCACCCTACTTACTTCAGCTCCCAGAGTTTGTTGGCATATCCGCCGCGCTGAAGGAAATCTGTCCTATACTGTTTGTACTGAGGAACTTCAAGCCATCTTCCCGTCTGAAGAGCTTTCGGATCCTCAGGCGCAGCTGCTGTTGCTGGACTTCCTGCGTGAACAGGAACGTGAACTCCATCGCAACAAGAGCGGTGGCGCATAAAGCGATCAGAGCGGGTGACAATGAAGACAACTTACGGGAAAAAGTACATATCCATGGCAACCGTTTCACGAATGGCAACCTACCTGCAATGCCTGACATACCTCGAACACCAGCATACGTCGACGGTCTCATCACACGAGCTGGCCGCCCTGCTCGGGGTAACCCCCGAGCAGGTGCGACAGGACTTTTCCACATTCGGCCTTGTTGGCAAGCGTGGTTCTGGGTATGATGTTGTCAGGCTGAAAACAGAGATTGAACTGATCTTTGGTCGAGGCGTCGACCGGTGGAAGTGCTGCATCGTAGGCGCAGGCTCACTGGGAACAGCCTTGGTCAGCAGCCACATGGTACAAAAATGGGGGTTCAAGTATGCTGCTGCCTTCGATACGGATCCACGCAAGATCGGGACGCATATCGGACGCATCCCAGTGTATGCCGTGGAGGACCTGAAAGATGTCATCCGACGTGAGCACATTGCCATTGGCGTTATGACCGTTCCCGCATCCAGTGCCCGCAAGGTTGCCGATCTGCTGTGCGAGGCCGGCATCCGTGGCATCCTCAACTTCGCTCCTCGAGTCATCAAGGTTCCCGCGAGTATCCCGGTGCTCTCGGTGGACCTGTCTCAGGAGTTCCTCAAGCTGGCCTTCTATATCCAGAGCGCCGAGCAGCGCGCGCGGGAACAGCAGGCTCAGATCGAGGCCACTTCGCATGGCGAATGACTTCCTCGTCAGGCAGTGATCTGCTTGGCATATTCATGACAAGATAATTGGTTGCATCGGAAGCACATGATGAATCGGAGGCTACCATGAACACGACCAGGCACGTCACGAGAGATGTCACGAGAGCGGCGATTATCCTTGCGCTGACTATTGCTCTTCAGTTCGCACTAAGGGAGTTTATCCCATCGGCACCTCCCTTTAACATCGTCAGCCTCTTCCTCGTCGGCAGTATCGTCAACCTTGGATTGCTTCTTGCGACTGAAACGGCAGGACTTTGGGCTGGAATCATCATCGCCCTCGCCACCCCCATTACTGCATGGATGCAGGCCCACCTTCCGTCTCCGACTATGATTCCGGCGGTGATGGCAGGCAATGTCATCCTTGTCGTCCTATACTGGCTTGCCACACGGAAGAGCTCGCAGGAGGGTTGGATGCGCTGGCTCGGCCTGATAGCCGGAGCCATCGTGAAAATGGCGTTTCTCTACTACACGATTGGCATGATCGTTGGCACGCTGTCTGCCCTGCCACCAGCCGCGGCAGCCTTCATCAGATTCTCGTTCAGCTGGCCACAGTTCGTCACAGCCATCATCGGAGGGGTACTGTCCTTTATGATCGCACGCCGTATCAAGCCAATTTCGTGAACTTCGAAAGTTTCTGGAACGTCTGGTACCAAAAAGGGAGAAAACTATGCACAAACTTGTAGAACAACTGACAAGCGCGTATGCGGTCTCTGGGGACGAACGCCGGCTCCATGAGATCCTGAGAGGTGCACTGACCGATATCGCCGACGATATTCATGACACGCCCCTGGGCAATCTTATCGCAGTGCGCAGGGGGCACTCAAGTGAACATGCCATCCTCTTCGCCGCACATCTCGACGAGGTGGGTGCCTGGGTGACACGGATCAATGACAGGGGGTTTCTGGGTATCTACTGCAAGTCAATCGACCAGCGCGTCTGGCCGGGGCTGCAGGTCGTCGTGCATGGAACGCGGCTGTTGCCCGGCATCATTGGACTCAAACCGGTCCATGTCATGACCCACACTGAAATGGAGAAGCCGGTTGCTGTCGATGAGCTTTGGATCGATGTCGGCCTCTCGCGCGAACAAGTGGCCGCGGAGGTTCCCATCGGTTCGACGGTCACGTTTACAGCCGGGATCACTCCCCTCATGAATGAGCGCTGGGCTGGAAAGACACAGGACGACCGGCTCTGCGCAGTGGCTCTCGTCCAGGCGCTGGAACTGTTGAAGGACTCGGCCTTGCAGTATGATGTCATCATGGCCTTTACCGTTCAAGAGGAGATTACTGGAAATGGGGCCTGGACCAGTGGGTACGTTGCTCATCCCGATGTGGGCATTGCGGTTGACGTCACACACGGCGACACCGAAGGCGTGGCAGAGGACAAGACCATCCCTTTGGGGGGTGGTCCAGGTGTTACTGTGGGCCCCGTCGTCAACGACCACGTGCTGGAGCTACTTCGCCGCAGTGCCAAGACCCTCGAGATTCCTTTCAGTGAAGAACCGTGCATGGCATACTCGGGCACGGACGCGGACGAACTTCAGCTTGTCGGCCCGGGCATCGCTGCTGGTGTCCTGAGCATTCCACTGCGCTACATGCATTCGGCTGTCGAGACTGCCGATCAGACGGACGTCAACAGGACGGCACGGCTGGTTGCCCAGGTTGCGAAAGACTTTGACGCGGCGTTCATAGGAGAGCTGTATGGAACAGAGACGCATTGATTTGTTAAAACGGCTCACTGAAGCCCGCGGCATCTCTGGACAGGAAGACGACGTTGCCACCCTTCTCAGAGGGGAACTCGAGGGTCGCGTTGACCGGTTCCAGCGGGATGCTATCAAGAATCTGTTTGCACTCAAGGGCATGAACAAGCCCGGACCCACCGTTATGCTGAACGCGCACATGGATGAGGTTGGCCTCTTTGTGACCCGCATCACGAAGGAAGGGTACCTGCACGTTGGCAAGGCTGGTAGTATCGATGACCGCCTCCTGCTGGGCAAGAAGGTATTGGTTGGCAAGGATCGGCTTCCAGGCGTAACTGCCATCAAGGCGGTGCACTTGTCGACCCGGGAAGAAATAGAAAACACCGTTATCAAGGTTGACAATATTGTCGTCGATGTTGGAGCCAAATCGGACAAGGAGCTCGCAGGCAAGGTAACAATCGGTGATCAGATCACGTTCGACACGGCGTTTGGAACATTCGGAGACGGTTACCTCGTTGGTAAGGCTTTTGATGACCGCGTCGGATGTGCAATTGTCGCCGAGCTGCTTACGAAAGACTGGTCTTTTCCGATCATCGGCATGTTCTCGGCACAGGAAGAAGTAGGAAGCAAGGGAGCCACAGTGGGAGCATGGCGCTACACCCCAGACCTCAGTATCACGGTCGAAGGCACCATTGCAGCCGACATCGGCGAGGTGAAGGATTACCAGGAAGTTACCAGCCTGGGTTCTGGTCCCGTCCTCACCATCGAGGATGGTGGCATGATCACAGATCATGGTCTTCGTAACCAGATGATCAAGGTGGCCCGGGCAAGCGGAATCCCGTGGCAGTTCAAGCGCCTGCCATCGGGTGGCACCGATGCCCGCAGTATCCAGCTCACGAAGGCTGGGGTACGGACGCTGGCAGTTGCTGTTCCTGCACGCTACATTCACTCTCCCGTGTCCCTCATCAACATTAAGGACTACGAAAACACGGTATTGCTTCTTTCGACATTTCTGGCACAGCTTGCCAGCATGGAGGCCTAGATGAATGAACTCATACGCACATTGACCCAGACATGGGGACCGACCAGCTACGAACAGGGCATCAAGGACGTCATCACGCGCGAGCTCGACGGGCTGCAGCTGGAATACAGGGTCGATGCACTGGGAAACCTGATCTACTGCCTCCCTGCTCCGGGGAAGCCGAAGCTGCTGCTGTCTGCACACATGGACCAGATCGGCATTATCATCACCCACATCGACAAGGACGGATTCCTGCGCTTCGGCGCCGTCGGCGGACTGGATCCATACAAGGTCCTGGGCCAGCGCTTTGTGTTCGCCAATGGAACCATTGGCGTTGCGGCCGTGGAGAGCAAGGAGCATGCAACGCTTGAGCATCTCACGCTCGACAAGCTGTTCCTGGACATCGGCGCAGCATCCAGAGACGAGGCGCTACAGCGTGTCGCCATCGGCGATTTTGCTGTCTATTCAGGCGAATGCACGCAAATTGGCAACAGGGTTACCTCCGCCGCACTTGACGATCGCATCGGCTGCTACGTCCTCATCGAGACAGTGAAAGCGGTAACGGGCAAAGAACTCAACTACGAGCTCTATGGCATGTTCAGCGTGCAGGAAGAAATCGGCATCAAGGGCGCCAAGGTCGGCGCCTGGGGCGTGCAGCCGGACCTTGCTATTGCTCTCGACGTCACGGCCTGGGGCGATACGCCGGAAAGCTATGTCCTGGATATCAGCCTGGGCAAGGGACCCGCCATCAAGGTGAAGGATGCCGGCATGGTCGCAACGCCGGTTGTCCGTGACCTGCTCATTGAGACAGCGAGACATCGCGGGATCCCCTTCCAGCTCGAGGTCCTGCAGGCAGGGACGACAGACGCTGCAGCCATCCAGATCAATGGCAGTGGTGTCCCCACCGGCGCCATCAGCATTCCTGACCGGTATGTCCACAGTTCCAGTGAAATGGTAGACCTGGGGGACGTCGAAGGTTGTATCAGCCTTGTGACCAGTGTCCTGCTGAAGTAACATCAGCCCACAGGCATGAAGGAAACCGGCAGCCACTCGTGGCTGCCGGTTTGAGTATCCCCGACTCCTCAACAACGCGCGCGTCCGGTCACCTTTCTTCGCGCGCGTATGGGATTCCAAGCTCTTTGGGTGTCCCCACATGACGCACACGGACAATCACCGTCGCGACAATGATTACTGCGAACGTCGTCAGATAAGGGAGCATGGACAGCAACGCGCTATTGATGTAGGTGCCGCCCGCCTGGAGTTGAAGCTGCAGTGCCTCGATGCTTCCAAAGAGGAATGATCCAAGGAAAGCATTCAGGGGATTCCACATAGCAAAGACAACGAGTGCGACGGCGATCCATCCCCTGCCCGATGTGATGCCATTCAGCCAATAGGGATGAATGCCGCACGTGATGTACGCTCCTCCCGCTCCTGCAAGCGCTCCTCCCAGAATTGTCCAGAAATAGCGTGTGCCAACGACGTTGATCCCCATTGCGTCTGCAGCCTTGGCGTTGTCGCCGACCGCTCTCAGATGGACACCAGCTTTCGTCTTGAACAACAGAAACCAAAAGAGCGCCACAAGGATGTAGCCAGCATAGACGATCAAGTCCTGACTAAAGAGAATCGGACCGAGCACCGGAATCCTGGACAACCCTGGGATGGCCATGGGCTTGATGGCAGTTGCGAGGCGCTGTGAAACCCACCTGTCGCCATAGAAACCGGTCAGCCCCGTTCCAAAAATGGTGAGCGCGAGGCCCGTTACTGTCTGGTTGCCACGAAGCGTTACGCAGATGAACGCAAGGATAGCTGCTGCTGCAGCTGCTGCTGCCATGCCGATCAGTAAGCCCACATAGGGATTTCCAGTCTTCATTGCTCCAAGAAAACCAAAGAAGGCACCAATCAGCATCAGTCCTTCCAGCCCCAGATTGAGCACGCCGCTGCGCTCTGTCAGGACTTCACCGAGCGTCGGGAACAAGAGAATGGTGCTGGATTGAAGAGCTCCTGCAAGGACTTTGATCAGAATACTGCCGAATGTAGGGTTCATGCAGCAACTCTCCTTGTCAGCCTGATGTGATAGTGCGTGACGATTTCTCCGGCCAACAGACAGAACAGGATTGCACTCTCGATGACACCGACGATGCCAAAAGGCACACGCATGACGATCTGGATCTGATAACCGCCAGCCTCGAGGGCGGCCAAGAGCACTGAGACACCGACGGCAACCAATGGGTCAAGCCCTGCCAGCCATGCAACAATGATAGCCGTGTACCCATAGTCCGAGTTGATCTCAAGTTGCAGGAGGCGCAGGACGGCGGACGTATGCGCAATCCCTGCCAGACCGTCCAGTCCCCCGGATATGGCTGCAGCAATAATGACCGTTTTGACCACGTTGATGCCAGCATACCGCGCTGCCCGCTCATTTTCACCGATGACCATGGCTTCATAGCCGAAGCGCGTCTTGCGGATAATGACCCAAATGACTACCGCAGCGGCCAGCGCAAAGAACAGTCCTATGTGAAGCCGGGATGGAGCAGGAAGGATGCGCGGAAGTTGGGCATTGACGGCAAAATTCTTGGACAGTGGAAACCCGCGAGTGCCCCAGGTGCCATACATGAAGTACCACAGGATGTACGAGGCGATATAGTTGAGCAGCAGGGTAGCAATTACCTCGTTGACGTTCCAGTATACCTTGAGCAGTGCAGGGATGATTGCCCACAATGCTCCTCCAATCATGCCGAGCACCATCATCAGCGTTAGCAGCAACGGCCGGGACAGTGTTGCAGGACCAAACAGTGCCAGATAGGATCCGCAGATGGCTCCGATGATGTACTGACCCTTGGCGCCGATGTTGAGGAACTTCATGCGGTACACCAGACACAGTCCTGCAGAAATGAGGATAAGGGGCACTGCGATGACCAGGGTCTCCGAGAACGTGTAGCCTGAACCAAACGCTCCCTTGACAATGGCTCCATAGGCCTTGAGCGGGTTAACGCGGGCAAACAGCATGACGACCGAGCCCACGAGCAGTCCCAGGAGAACGGAGACGGCAGGTACCAGGAGACGCAGTTGTATTGGGGTCTTGTCGCGTTTCTCAAATCGCAGCATTTCAGTCTCCTTTTCGGGTCAAGACTGGACAGCAGCGGTGCTCCCCGCCATCATGAGGCCGATCTGGGCAACATCAACGCTATCCACGTCGACAATGCCCACAATCCGTCCTTCGTACATGACAGCGACCCGGTCAGCGACCATGAGGATTTCATCAAGGTCCTCACTGATCAGCAGTATGGCTACACCATTGTTTCGCTGTTCCAACAGCATGCTGCGCACAAACTCCGTTGCGCCGACGTCCAGGCCACGGGTAGGGTGTTCCGCAATCAGGAGCTTTGGGCGCTCTCCAATCTCACGGGCAAGCAGCAACTTCTGCATGTTGCCGCCGGACAGAACCTTGACGGGTGCGTTCTGGAGAGGAACGGCAATGTCGTACTTCTTAATGAGTCCATCGGTATAGGTACAGGCGGCAGCATAGCTGATGAATGCTCCCTTGCTGATAGGCTCCTTACGATAGTTCCGGAGCATGGCGTTCTCAATGGTGGAGAGGTTCGGCACCAGACCAACGCCCAGTCGATCGGCCGGTATATAGTTCACCCCGGCGGATGCCAGTGTGCATGGGGATGCATTCGTCACGTCAACTCCCTTGAGTGCAACGTGTCCGCCAGCGAGCCGACGCAAGCCCGTGATACATTCTGCCAACTCAACCTGGCCATTGCCTGCTACACCTGCGATACCTACGATTTCACCGGCATGAACGGTGATATTCAGTTTGTTGACGGCGATAAGGCCTCTATCATTGTAGGCGAGGGCATCTTCAACCTTGAGAACCTCTGGGCCCAACTCGGCCTTCTTGCGTTCCAGGCGGAACAGCACGTCACGCCCGATCATCATCTTCGCAAGTTCACCCTCTGTAACGGCAGCCGTATCGACGGTACCAATGAGTCGCCCCTTTCTCAGAACGGTAACACGGTCAGATACGGACATGACCTCGTTCAGCTTGTGGCTGATAAAGATGATGGACTTGCCCTCTGACTTCATCTCCCGAAGAATGCCAAACAACTCTTCGGACTCTTGAGGCGTGAGGACAGCCGTTGGCTCATCCAGAATCAGGATGCGTGCACCCCTAAACAGGGTCTTGATGATCTCAACACGCTGCTGCTCACCCACCGAGAGCTGCCAGATCCTGGCATATGGGTCAACGCGGAAGTTGTACCTGGTTGCTATCGCCTCGATCTGATGCGCAATGGCTCTCTTGTCCACGAAGAATCCCTGAGACTCCAGTCCAAGAATGACATTCTCGATGACGGAGAGCGAATCGACGAGCATGAAATGCTGATGGATCATACCAATGCCATGCTTCATCGAATCCAGCGGAGACCGCAGGTTGACGCGCTTTCCCTCGATGAAGATCTCGCCCTCGTCGGGGTAATAGATGCCATCAAGGACATTCATCAGCGTTGACTTCCCTGCGCCATTCTCTCCAAGCAGCGTGTGGATCTCCCCTTTGCGAAGGGCAAAGCTCACGTGATCATTGGCTACAATGCCTGGAAAGCGCTTGGTGATGTCATTCATGACGAGCATCAGCTGTTCCTGGCCGTCCATCTTTTCCTCCAGACAAAAAGAAACGCTCCCCGGCACAACGCCGGGGAGCAGTGACTCTTCTCTATGAACCGCTTTTTGGGATGTCGCCGATGACGCCTTGCACGAACCACTGCAGGTTCAGCTGATCAGCATCGGACATCGTGGTACCAGCCGGAACGATTGTCTCACCCTTCTGATTGACCATTGGACCATCAAACGGCGTGTACTTGCCGTCGAGGATAAGCTGCTTGCGGGTGTTCACATAGTCGATGACCTCTTGCGGAACCGCCGAACTGATGGGGGCAAGGTCGACGATCCCGTCTGCCATGCCTCCCCAGTAGTCGCCGGACGTCCACGTACCGTCTTCAACGGACTTGGCGACCTTGAGGTAGTAGGGTCCCCAGTGCCAGATGCGGGATGTGAGCACGGACTTCTTCTCCGCGTCGGTCTTCATACCAGCAGCCATGTCCATGTCGTAGCCGATGCCGTACTTGCCAGCTGCAAATGCTGCATCGAGTGGCGCGGGCGAATCCACACCTGATGCGATAATGTCGCAGTTCTGGTTCAGCAGCGACTTAGCTGCATTGCCTTCCGTAGCAGGATCAAACCACGAGTTGGTATAGACGACAGTAACCGTTGCATTCGGGTTGACTTCACGCACGCCGACCGTGAAGGAATCAACCTCGCGGATGCATTCGGGAATGGAATAGGGAAGCACAAATCCGATCTTGTTCGTCTTGGTCATTTTGCCAGCGATCAGGCCGGACAGGTAGTCAGGCTGCTCCATACGGCCAAAATACGTTCCCAGATTATCGGCACGCTTGTACCCGGACGCATGCATGAAGATGGTTTTTGGATTGTCCTTGGCCGCGTTGACCATGGCATCCATGAACCCAAAACTGGTGCCGAAAATGAGGTCATATCCAGCACTGGCATAGTCACGGAAGGTCTTCTCAGCCTGAGATCCTTCGGGGACACTCTCGGAATACGTGGTCTCGACATTGGGATCATTCTGCTGCAGATACAGGCGCCCCTCCTCATGAGCCTGCGAGTATCCGCCATCATTGTGTGGCCCAACGTAGACAAAGGCGACTTTCAGCTTCTTGGTGGCCGGTGGCGGTGTTGTCGCCGTCTTGCAGCCGGTGGAGCCGACAACGAACATGACGGCAAGCAGTACAACCAGTGAAGCTTTCAGGAATTTCATACTCTCTAGCCTCCCATTACAAGACTGATGTTTGAGCGCGATTTCCAGAGCAGTTCACTTGACCGGGCACCTTCCGTTTTTTTGTGCAGCACCATCTTCAGCCCCTGCAGTGCCCCATTCCTTGCTTCCTTTGCCATTGTAGTAGCATCGACCAACAAGTAAAGACCTTTGGCCACTGGATCCGCGAAACCTTACTGGCGCGTTCGGCCCCCCATTCCAGTTGACTGGAAGGGATCATACGATATACTTGTATGGGGTGCCCGAGAGGGCTGAGAGAGTCATGAGACTCAACTCTATGAACCTGATCTGGATAATGCCAGCGTAGGGAGACAGAGCACTGTCATGACACCCCAAATCTGTCCGCAGATTGGGGAGGAACTCATGCGACGCACGTCAACGACGTCTATTACGATCAAGGAACTCGCCGAGATGGGACTGGCGGTAGCCCTGGGCATCGCGCTCAACTATCTCTCAAAAGCCATCTGGTCCATGCCTATGGGTGGCACGCTTGAACTAGGAATAATCCCTGTCCTGTATGTTGCCCTCAAATGGGGGGTGCGTGATGGGTTGATTGTTGGTCTGGCGCTTGGACTGGTAACCCTCATTACGGATCCATGGTTCGTCAACCCGGTACAGATCCTTCTCGACTATCCCCTGCCTGGACTGGCTCTCGGGTTGGCAGGACTCCCTGTCTTCCAGAAAGGGCAGAACTGGTGGAAAGGGGTTTTGGCTGGGGGGCTGGTACGCTATATCTTTCATGTCATTTCTGGGCTGGTGTTCTTCGCTTCAGCCGCTCCCAGCTGGCACATGTCGCCACTCATTTACTCACTTGCCTACAATGCGGCCTACGTTGTACCAAGTATCGGCGTGGCCATTCTGGTCCTCGTGCCACTCCGCAAGGTCAAGGCTCTCTGGGTGGTGGAACGAGCCTGATGCGCCACCGAAAGGCCACAGTGGTCAACCCGTGCCTTGTTGGGTTGTTTCGCATCAAGTTGTGATGATGCCGATCGTTGATTGAGTGGGTGCTGTCTATCTTGCCCACCTGTCGATCCTTCTGGCATATCCGGTCTGGTCAGGGCGCTTGAGACAGCGAAAGTGTCGGGATCAAGACGTTTGTCTCGCTCAACACAGCCATTGGCACAGCGCCGGACGTGCTGTTTCTTCACGAATCGCTTACACCGCTGATGATGCTGGGAGCAGGCGGTATTCTGGCCGGACTTGTCATAGCAAACCTGCTTACAGAGGCATGAAGTCCGATGCCGCTCTTGAAGCACATCTGCTTTGACAATCGCAATCTTCTGGGTATGCTATTAAAGAGTTTCATGAGTGGAGGTATTGATAATGAGAACTACGTACTCACCGAAGAACCGCAAGCGCAACCGTACCCTTGGTTTCCTGAACCGCATGAGAAGCCATGGTGGACGCAATGTTCTCGCTCGCAGGAGACTGAAGGGGCGCAAGAAGCTCATCGTCGCGTAGGTGCCCGTCCATGCCACGCTTGGTTGACCTGTTGGTGCAGTGACTATTGGCAAGACTCTGGAAACGAATTCCAGGCAGCGTATACAAGACAGCCTTCGAGAACTCAAAGGCCTATCACGGCACGTTGATGGTCGTTTTTGTGTCACCCGCTCTTACCCACGTTGCGGGGTTTACTGCTTCTCGCAAGGTAGGAGGGTCCGTTGAACGCAACCGTGCCAGGCGCCTCATGAAAGAGGCTTTTCGCTCCGTTTCGCCGGAACTGATGCCTGATGTCGCCTACATCCTGGTAGCCCGCAAGCCTATTGTCACATCGTCTCTTGCCGAAGTGCGGCGTGAGCTGGTTCGTCTGACTGCGCAGTACCGTCAACAATGAAGAAGGTCGTCGTTTTCCTCCTTCGCTTCTACCGTCGGTTCATCAGCCCCCTGAAAAGACCAACGTGCATCTACTATCCGACATGTTCAGAGTATACGCTAGAGGCTGTCGAGAGGTATGGTGCCCTGACAGGGCTGTGGCTGGGCTTCAAGCGCATCCTTCGGTGTCATCCATATCACAGGGGTGGGTATGATCCTGTCCCGGAACTGCATCGTGACCACACGCACGCAACTCATATCCTGGAGGTTTCCGTTGATTCCAAAAAAGTCTCGTAAGAGCACATACAGACTGCTGCTTGTCATTACCCTGCTTCTTGGTGTCCTGACGCTGTCCGGTTGCACTACCGCCGCTGTGCCGGCTACATCGTCCGATCCTGTGGGCATTGGCCTCTCAGCCGTAGCGCGTCCGCTCGAGAACGTGGGAATCGCCATTGCGATCAAGAACAACATGACGAAGTTCGTGAGCGACGTCAAGGTTCAGATCGTGTCCATCGACGGCAATCCCGGGATCGCACCCTTTGCCCTCTGGCAGACACCCGATGCTTCCGTTGCTTTGACCGAGCCTCTGCTACCCGGCAAGACCGCCCAGGCCAGGCTGCTTCTGCAGCAGAAATCAGCGGCTCCCATCAAGTCGTACGCCGTTGATGTCAGCGTCTCCTACAGGGATGGTGATGGAAACGCTGTCACCAAGGTCATTCCGAATGCCGGTATCATCAGAGTTGGCAGCACCAACTTCCTCTCGAGCGGGATCCGCTGGATCATCGAGATGCTTTATAAGCTGATCCACAACTATGCAGTGGCAATCATTCTGCTGACGCTTGCGCTGAAGCTGATTTCAGAGCCACTGACGCGCATGCAGTTCAAGTCAACTGTCGACATGCAGAAGCTCCAGCCTCAGCTAGCCAAGCTCAAGGCAAAGTATCCAAACAAGGAAGATGCCACAAAGCTGAATCAGGAAACGATGCAGTTGTACAAGGACAACAACGTCAATGTGTTCAGTGGGTGCCTTCCGCTGCTCGTCCAGTGGCCGGTCTTCCTCGCGCTGTTCACCGCAATCAACAACTACTCGCCCTTCAACAACGCAGCATTTCTCTGGGCTCCTGCGCTTTCGATGACATCGAGCGCGCTGCCTCTTGCCACACGGTTCATCATGCCGGTCTTGGTCGGCGTGACGACCTATATACAATCGGTGACATCGTTCATTCCCGGGCAGGACAGGTCGCAGACCGCCATGCTGACGTACTTCATGCCGATTCTCATGGGCTACTGGGCCTACGGTTTCAGTATTGCCCTTGGATTGTATTGGTCGCTCTTCTCCCTGTTTTCAGCGATACAGCAATACTACGTCATCAAGCGTCTGACCAAGGGCATGGCCCTCCCGGAGCCGGTCGTTGCCAAACGGACGACGAAGAAGAAGTAGGAGGTACATTCATGAGGCTCTCCAAACATGCAGAGCAACTGGTCACTGATTTTCTTGTCGGCTTCTTCACGGCGCTGGACGAGAACCCCCAGATCCAGGTCGCATATACGGACGGAGATCCGTACATCAACATTACCGGACTGACGGGGAACGGCTTGTTCCTGGCAAAGGACCAGACGTGTCTGTCCGCCCTGCAGCATCTCGTTAATGTTGTGGTACATAAGGACCGCGAAAACGCCCCGGGCATCATTACGGTCGACGTCGACGGATACGTCATGCGCCAGCGGGAGATGCTGAAGCGCATAGCTATTGATGCTGCGCTGCGCGTGAAACGCGAGAAACAGGCAGTTGTCCTACAGCCCATGAGTGCGAAGGCACGGCGCATTATCCATGTGACCCTCAAGGATTACCCCGGTATCACGACGCACAGCGAAGGCCGCGACCCACAGCGCCGGGTCATCGTCGAGCTCACCAGGTAACAGGAGCGGCGCAATGCCGCAAGTTTCCACTATTGCCGCTATTGCTACTGCACGTGGCCGTAGCGGCATCGGTATTGTCCGACTTAGCGGCCCTGACGCCTGGGCGATCGCCGATCAGCTGACGGCAGGTCAGCCTCCGCTCGTGCCGAGGATGGCAAATCTTCGGCGGATCTCCCTTTCCGGCGAACACGAACCGATCGACGAAGGGATCGTCGTGCCCATGCATGCCCCACACTCGTATACCGGCGAGGACACCATTGAGTTTCAGCTTCATGGAAGCCCTTTGCTGCTCGACCGCGTTCTCGAAGCATGTCTCGCCCTTGGAGCTCGCCTTGCCCTCCCGGGTGAGTACACCTTCCGCGCCCTGATGGCGGGAAAGCTGTCCCTCTTGCAGGCCGAGGCCGTGCGCGACCTCGTTGATGCCGGCTCAGACGAAGAACTTGCGCTGGCCAGGCGATCATTCTTCGGTGATACGACGGGGCCGTTCCGTTCCGCTGTCGACCTCCTTACCACCGCTCTCGCTGCCCTTGAAGGATCGCTCGACTTCCCTGAGCAGTTCACGGAGGAAGACGAAGCAGACTCCCTGGCACAGTCACGGCAGTGTGCAGCGCAGGCACGATCCATTGTCGGCGGGCTCCTGGCGGACGCTCAGGCAACCGCCCGTCTGCAACGCGGGGTTACGGTCGTCATCGCAGGATCGCCCAACGTGGGCAAGTCGTCCCTGATGAACGCTCTGCTGAAGTATCCGCGGGTCATCGTCTCCGAGGTTCCCGGCACCACGCGGGACTCGGTGAGTGATGAGATCCTTCTCGGAGGATACCGGGTCACGCTCATTGACACCGCCGGCATCGGGGCGACTCCCGCCGACCAGCTGGACGCCCTCGCCCGGGACCGCACTCAGCAGGCTCTAGCCAAAGCAGACATCGTCCTCATCGTCCTGGACGCCGTTACGGGACTTCAGCCGCACGAACGGCTCCTGCTGGACAGCTCAAAGCCGCTTCCACATCTTGTCGCTGTCAACAAGGTTGACGTAGAGCCCGTTCCAGCCGACCTCGCAGCAGAGGTCGGTGAACCGCTGCTCGGTATCTCGGCCACTGAGGGCACAGAATTGGACGAACTCACTGCACGTCTCACGGACCTTGTCGCTACGGTTGCCGGCACGGTCAGTGCCCGACAGCTGGTGACACGACGACAGGCTGCCGAGCTGGGGACCGCGGATCGTGCGCTTGGCGACTTCGAACACCTGTCTTCCACAGCGCCCGCAGATGTGCTTGCCGAACTCTTGGGCGAGGCACGCGAGGCCATCCTGCGAATTCTGGGAGAACGCATTTCCCCCGACGAGATCCTGACAACGGTCTTCAGCACGTTCTGCATCGGGAAGTAGTCGGATCACTGCGTGAATTGGCAGACGATTGGAAGGTCTGTCCCGGTGTCCCTGCACGTTGCTTCGGGAAACGTCTGTTCACTGCTCTCGCTACAGTTCGACATCACACCCCATGAGTACGGTGGTATACTTTACGTAGGGGAAGCAGGTTTTGTGTATGGGCACTCTGTCAGTATCACCTAGTGGCGGCTACGGTGACCGGTTTTCAGTCCACCGCTCTCTTCGAACGCGTATGTTGGAGGTATGTAAAATGTCGACAGCCAGCGCAAGAAATCACTCACTTGCTGCGACCGTGATGGTTGTGGCGTTGTCCCTCTCCCTGAGTCTCTCGGGAGTCCTGGTTCACATTCCTGTCGTGAAAGCGGCAGATGCCAACGCCTGGAAACAGCTTCCAATGTATGATGGCGGCGTTTCCATTCTTGCCGTCGACCCGGTTGTTTCCTCCACCATCTACACCCAAACAGCGGACGGCATATTCCGCTCCAAAGACAGTGGCGCCACCTGGGCGCCGATAAACGGCGAGTTCTCCACCACGCCCAGCGCTCTGGGCAACACTTTTGACTTCAGCAATGTGTACTGTTTTGCCATCAACCCGAAATCCCCTTCTACGATGTTTGCCAGCACCAATGAAGGCCTCCTCCGAACCGTTGACGGTGGCACAACCTGGACGGCATGTGGCACCATTCCTGCTCACACAACTCAACCAGGTGTTGGGTCTATTGCCATAGATCCCATCACTCCAACTACCCTGTACGTTGCTACCGGTTATGGGGTCTTCCGCTCTGACAACAACGGTGGAGCATGGAAGGACATCAACTCTGAGCTGACAAGAAACCAAGCGTGCTCGGAGATTGCTGTCGACCCAAAGACGCCGACCACGGTGTACGCCGTCACCCAATCCTACGTCTGCCGCTCCATGGATAGGGGTGCGACCTGGACAACACTGGGCAAGGGTTCTACCCTGGAAGGCGTTTCCTATGTAGCCATCGACCCCCTGCGTCCGACGACCCTGTACGCGGATGGCTATGTCAACAGATTCACCAGGCATGTCATTCTGAGAAGCATGGACAACGGCGCCACCTGGAAGGCCTTGAGCCTCGGCATTGACCGTACTGCCAACGTCCAGCTCGTTATCGGTTCCAAAACGTCTTCTCCTCTGTATGCCAGAGTCAACAATGGCATCTTTGTGTCAACGGACCACGGCGACACCTGGAAGATGGTAAGCGCCAGCCTTGCAAACAAGACAGTCAATTCCCTTGCCGTTGATCCAAAGCTTTCCACAACGGTGTATGCCGGCACGAGTGCCGGACTCTTCCGTTCCACCACTAGTGGCGCCACCTGGACAAAGGTGAATTTCCCAGTTGCCTTGACTGGCGGGAAGGTCGTCGGGGAGATGATCGTCGATCCGAAGACCCCCACAACCTTGTATCAGAACTGCGTCAACGGCGTTCTCTATTCTCACGACAGCGGCCTGACGTGGCACACGGCGAGCACAACGTCCACCATTGGTTCCGTCAACCATATCGCCATCGACCCCAAGACTCCCAGTATTCTCTACGCGTGCACTGCAAGAGAAGTCTTCCGATCCAACAACAGTGGGTCAACGTGGACGAAGAAAACAACATTCAAGACCGCCTATGAGATTCTCCGCATCATCGTCGACCCGGTCACTCCGGCAACCTTGTATGTCTATGTCGACGGAGCAGATGCCGCCGGCGGTGTCTACCGTTCCAAGGACAGCGGCGACCACTGGACTGCCATCAACAACGGCTTCGACCACAAATACCGATTTCAGTCGTTGACCATCAATCCTGTCATCCATACGACGCTGTATCTCAGTGATGGCAACTTCTATCGCTCAACCGACAGCGGCGACCACTGGACCCTGATGCCGATCAAGATGGGACCGGAAGGCGGGGACGGCGTTGTCGCACTGGCGATCAACCCGGCAAATCCTTCGATCATGTACGCAGCCTGCACCTATACCTATTACCTGCAGACATTGTGCCGAATCCTGCGTTCCACCGACGGTGGCACCACGTGGACTGTAGCGCTTGACGCCGGCGATGCACTCCTTGGCAGAGACCTCTATGCCATTGTCCTTGACCCCGCAACGCCCACGACCATCTATGCTGCTGGCGATACCGGAGTCATTCGCTCAACCGATGGCGGGGACCACTGGACAGATACGGGTCTGCATCAATGGGTTACGTCCCTTGTCGTCAACCCGGCCACTGCCACTCTGTATGCCTGCACCTGGCACGGAGTGTTCAGCTACAGCATGTCCTCATCCCATACCTTGACGGCCGTGACATCGCCTTCAGCGGGAGGGTCGGTCGTCAAATCCCCCGATGCAGTCTCCTACATTGTGGGCACGGCAATTACTCTTACTGCAACTCCTGCCACGGGCTATATCTTCACCGGATGGTCAGGTGACCTGTCTGGCACTACAAATCCCGCAACCATCACGATGGACAGCGACAAGACCGTCAGTGCCTCCTTTGTCATGAACACAGGGAACGTCATGAAGCTGACGCTTGGGAGCACCATGATTGTGGTAGATGGCAACCACGTCCCCATCGACGCAGCTCCTGTCATCCTCAACTCGCGTACCTTCATCCCCATACGGATACTCACCGAAGTCTTTGGAGGAAGTATCGCCTGGGACGCGGGAGAGCAGAAGGTGACTGTCGCGAGGAATGGTACGACAGTGGACCTGTGGATCGGAAAGAACCTTGCCCAGATTGACGGCAAGCCGGTCAGTATCGACACCAATCCCGCAGTTGTGCCGGTCATCTCGTACGGAAGGACGCTCCTGCCTCTCCGTTTTGTTGCAGAGTCGTTTGGGCTGGACGTTCAATGGGATGAGACCGCGCGCACGATCACGATAACGCGCAAGTCATAGGAGAGAACATGAGCCAACCCCCGGTCAGGATCACCGACCGGGGGTTGGCTTCTCTGTGAACTCTTGACAATCCGCTATGGTTCCTGAAAACGCGCACCGTCTCAGATTCTTGTTCGAAGTGCCTCCGAGTGCTACTTGTGAATGACCGCCTGAACGTCACTGGCCATCTTCTTCAGCCCATCGGCAACGGTGACCTTGCCAAGATAGATATTCTGCAAGTCTGCAGAAATCTTGTTCCGGGCATCATTCCAGCCACCAGTCGGCGGCTGGAGCACTGAATCGCTTAGCTGATCAAGCCCAGCCTTCTTTTCTGGATTGGCTGCATAGGCGGCGACCAGCACTGGATCCTTGAGTGAGCTCTGACGAGCTGGCATGTACCCCGTTTGAACAGCCCAGACGGCCTGCGTATGAGGAGAGGTGAACCACTTGATGTATGCCCACGCAGCATCCTTCTGGCGTTGTGTGTACTTGGGGGCATTGCCGAACATGACGATGTTGGTGCCATACAGAGCGGTTGCACGTCCTGCAGGTCCCGCAGGCAGAGGCGCCTCGCCCAGTTCGAACTTGCCACCCGCTGCCTGTTCGTAATAGGTGCGGCCAGCTACAGAGCCGAAGGTCATCCCGGCCTTGCCAACGCCCAGGTCTGTCTGGTCACCATAGGCCGTCGTGTAGTGCATATACTTCTTGGCATAGAGGTCGGCAAACAACTGTGTTGCCTGCTTTGCTGCATTGCTGTTGCCAAACAGTACCCTGTCGTACGTATCGTTCAGCACGCGGCCACCATACGCGTACACGAGGCTGTACCAGAGATCGACGGATGGCGTATGCGAGGCGCCCCACTGGGTCTGGTTGCCCTTGTCGTCGGTCTTGGTGAGCTTGACGCAATCGTCGGCAAATTCCTGCCACGTCGTCGGTGGATGGCTGATGCCAGCTGCCTTGAGCATGTCCTTGTTGTAGTAGAGAACAACGTTCGACTTGTTGAATGGCATCATGTAGCGCTTGCCGTCAGCCAGCTTCGAAGAGTTCCACATCGCCGGGAAGAAGTCCGCGATTTCAGCCTTGGACAGGCCATTGGCTCCATTGATATAGCTGTCAAACGTGCTGAGATAGAACCCAGTGGCATACTGCGCCGCCCAGTTCTCATACGCCTGCGCAATAAGGGGTGGGTCTTTCGCCGCGATAGCGCCGATCGTCTTGGTCTGGAGCGTATTGTAGTTGGCCATCGGTACCAGTTGGATGTCCATGCTGGGGTGCGTGGCATTGAATTCCTTGGTCAGATCCGTCAAAGACTGGCCCAGCGCGGCCGCCATGGCTTCCCAGAATGGAACGACCGCCTTGTGTGTCAGCCAATCCACGGAGAACTGAACGGTTACCTTTTGCTGAGTTGGATTCCACAGGGTTACGGCTCCCATGGATTCCGCCACAAACCGCACTGGCACGACTGTTCTGCCGTTCAGGATCGTCGCGGGCGCGTCCAGTTGTACATCGTAGCCATTCACCTTGGCGACAGCCTTATCAACTGTCAATGAAATCTTGTTGTCCGCCAGTGTAATGCTGGCAGTCCTTGCAGTGGCGTCCCAGCCGACTCTAGCTCCCATCGCCTCAGTGATGAAGCGTAGCGGAACCAGTGTCCTCCCGTTCTTGATGACGGCGCCCTGCTCAAGCGTTGTAGCCTTTCCGTTGACCGTCCCAGTTGTCTTGCCAATGTAGACATCAATCGTCGTCAGAGTTTCGGCCCTAGCACTCGGAACAGCAGCGAGTACTGAGGTGAACGCCATGAGCAGCGCCAGCACAACAGACATGAGTTTACGTACGTTCAACATACTTCCTCCCCTGAAAAATTGTATGATTCCCTGCACCTGCATCAGAGCGGCTACCCCTTGATGCCGCCTCCGCCAATACCTTCAATGAACTGTCTTTGGACAAAGAAGAACAGAACGACAATGGGGATCGTCGTAAAAACCGACGCCGCAGCCAGTTGCGCCCACTGCTGGTTCTTCTCACCGAGGAATGCGTTCAGAGCGACCTCAATCAACTGTTTGTCCTGTGACTGGGTCATGACCGTAGGCCACAAAAACGATGTCCAGGCACCAAGAAAGGAGTTGATCGCGACGGTAACAATGGCAGGCCTCGCTAGTGGCAGGGCGATGCTCCGGAAGAAGCGTAGACGTGACGCGCCATCGATCTGCGCCGCCTCCCACAGTTCCCTGGGCATCGACATGAAGTACTGCCGCAGCAGGAAGACGCCGAATACACTTGTCGCAAACGGAATGATGAGTGCGTAGAATGTATCATACCAGCCTAACGCCCGGATAATCAGGAAATTGGGGATCAGAGTTGTCGCCGTCGGAATCATCATCATGCTGAGAACCAGGTTGAACAGCCCCTCTCTGCCCCTGAACTCGATCAAGGCAAACGCAAATGCAGCGAGCGAGGAAGTCACCAGGGAGAGCAGCGTCGAGGCAATGGACACGAATAGCGTGTTGCCGAAGTAGCGCAGCCAGGGGGCGGAGTTCCACGCGTCGATGTAATTCTGAAACGTCGGATGCTTCGGCCATAGCTGAGGCGGCGTGCTAAACACGGCGTCCTGTGGCTGCAGTGACGTGACAATCATCCAGTAGAAGGGAAACACGACCACAACAAAGAGTGCCGCAATCGCAATATAGAGAACGACCCGGTTGACCCTGTGCCAGAAAACGGACTGTCGCATCGTCGTCATCTGATTGCCTCATCCATAGAAGACTTTGCTTCCAGTGGCCTTGCGCTGAAGCAGAGTCAGGAGGAAGATAATGACAAACAACCCGATGGAGACAGCGCTGGCATAGCCAAAGTGCATCTGCCCAAAGGCTTGCTGGTACAGGTAATAGCCGGTCGTCATGGTGGCATCGACCGGACCGCCCTGCGTTAAGACGGCCACTTGCGTGAACATTTTGAACGCATTGATGGTGTAGATGATCACGACAAAATAGGTGGAGGGAGAGATCATGGGCCACGTAACGTGCCAGAATGTCCTCCACCCACTGGCGCCATCGATCTGTGCTGCCTCAAGCAGTTCCGTCGGCACCTTCGAAAGAGCAGCCATGAAGATGATGACAGCGAACCCGATGTCATGCCAGGTTGAATACAGGATCAGGGCTGGCATCGCCGACGCCGTGTCTGTCAACCATCTGCTTGGTGGCAATCCAAAAACGTGGAGGGCTACATTGAGCATGCCATAGTCAGGATTGAAGATGTAGAGCCAGATGATCGACGTGGCCACTAGCGGCGTGATGTAGGGGATGAAGAACCCCATGCGCCAGAACGTCCGCCCGCGTACCTTGGCATTGAGGAGTACAGCGATTAACAGCGAGATCGCTACTGCCACCGGTACACTGCCTAACGTGAAGTAGAGCGTCTTGATGACCGAACCCCAGAAATCGCCAGAAGTTAGCAGCTGCCGAAAGTTGTCGAGGCCCACGAAGTCCATCTGGCCAACTAGGTTGGTATCAAAGAAACTCAAACCAACGACGATAAAAGCAGGCAGGAACGTAAAGACCACCAGCACTGCCGTTGAAGGAAGTGAAAACAGCCATCCAGACAGGTTGTTGCGTGCGGCTTGTTTTCGTCGTGCCGGTGCAGTCCTGGTATCCATGATACAAACACCTCAAAGCCACAGTTTCAAGTCCATTGACGGCTCGGCCCGCTGGACTCAGGGCCTTAGTATATCATCCGAAATCAACAAGTCAAAAAACCAGTCGGGCTTCATAGCGAGAGGGAGGGTACTGTCCATATAGTGTATGAGAAGTGAGTTATGGGCAAGACGAACAACTGAACCACGCTGACGAATTGCCCGACCTGATCCATACCGAATGCCCATCGTGTTCACCATGCAATTCATGTCTATCGTCTTTCCGGTCCATGATGGCGGCGCGACTGGAGGCAGACAGTCCGGCTCATGTGCGCTACGGTGGCCGTCAGCCTGCAACCGGCAAGAAGACCGAGGACGCCACCAGGATGATTACTGCATGCTGATAGCGTAGTAGGTTGTCTGCTGATAGGAGCGGTATATCTCGAGGGGGATGGGCTCGTCGAAGCGAACGGGGACGTCGTAGCACTTGGCGATGAAGCCATCCGTGAACGCCCGTGCCCACGGCAGTGTCCCATCTTTCATGAACCTGACGACATCGGCTTGCATCTCATGTGAGAGCTGACGGGCGGCGGGCAGGTCGTGCAGGCTCAAAAACATCACTTTGCCAATACCCTGTAGGAGGTTACCAAAAAAGAGCGGCAGGTCGCTGGAATGGACTGCCCCCAGACCGCTTAATCTCATGGCTGCAGGTCGCAGGTCAAAACGATACAGCCAGACCTGGCTGGTTCTAGACGCCGCTTCTGCATAGAAGAGGCTGGCCGTACGGATGATCATGTCAGAGACCAGCTGAATCCGGGCCTCCTTCTTGCCATATTCTTGTGCATACAGTGACAGGATACTCTTGGTCGCAGAGGGATCCTCATGAGATACTCCGTCGTCAATGATGCCCTGCAGGTCCCAGTGCTCACGCAAGAGAGGATGTCCCATCACGGACAGCTCATCACGAGTGTTGCCGATGAGCATGGGCACAGGTCTGTACTGGTTATGTCGTATAAGGTTGGTAGGAAAAGCCTTTAGGTACTGACCGTCGACGGTGGGCTGGAACGTGCCCGACCCCAGCCCGCTTTTGCGGATAAGCGCAGAGGTCTTGGCCACTATCTCGCCATCAGACAGCCGAGACAAATCATGCGCGTTCCTTATGTGAAAGTGCTCCAGAAAGCACTGGACCAGCCATTCCTCTGTTTTTGCCGGCAGCAACGAGGCTGGGATGCCGCTCATCATGACCAAGCGATTGAGCAATGGAGCTGCGTCATCCAGCATCGGCAGGAGGGAGACCAATGACCCACCAGCCGATTCACCAACTACCGTGATGTTGGCTGGATCTCCGCCAAATGCCGCTATGTTGTCATGTGTCCACTGCAGCGCCAGCACGGCATCATGAAGTCCGGGGTTGGCTACATACCTGCTGTCCAGAGAGGACAGATCAACAAAACCCAGCATGCCCAGGCGGTAGTTAATCGTGACGACCACGATGTTCCAGTCCCTGGCCAGGAGCGTCCCGTCGAGGACTGCTTCCCGGCCGCTGCCTCGCATGAACATACCGCCATGGATGTAGAACAGTACCGGAGCACTTCCATCGGCTTTCGTGTTCCGCCAGATATTCAGCGAAAGACAGTCTGGGCCGCTGAACCGCGAGAGACGACCCGGCTGAGGCGCGACCGGCGAGAATGA
>JAJFTL010000031.1 GCA_021373025.1 bacterium | reverse complement strand
TCAGGTGACCGTCGCCCTCGACGATTCGTACAAGGCTCTCCGGAAAAGGCTCGCCTATCTCTCACCTGGTCAGCGTTGACTTTCCCCGAAAAGAATGGCAAACCCCTGTGATGTTTCCAGCCATCACCCTAGTGGACGGTGAGCGTGGCCGTGCTACAATGCTTGGTGTAGTCAACCTTTGCGGGAGGAACACATGAGCGTACTGGAAGAGATACGAGTCAAGGCAAAAGCCTTACACCGCACTGTCATTCTGCCGGAGGGCAATGAGGAGCGCACCCTCAAGGCAGCGCAGATGCTGATACACGATGGTCTGGCAAATGTCATCCTCGTGGAAGACGAGACATCCATCCGTCAGAATGCGGCGAAGGCCGGCGTCGACCTGACCGGGGTCCAGATCGTCGATCCAAAGAAGTCACCCAAGGCAACTGAATTTGCGACCCTGATCTACGAGAAGCGCAAGGCCAAGGGAATGACCCCCGAGAAGGCAGCCGAACTGTCGGTCGACCCCATCTACTTCGCCACCTGTATGCTGGAGACCGGCATGGCGCACGCGCTGGTGACAGGAGCCCTGCACACAACCGGTGACATGCTGCGGCCGGCGCTGCAGATCCTTGGTACCGCTCCGGGGAACAAGACGGTCAGCTCGATGTTCCTCATGGTCATGCCCGACGGGAAGCTGCTGGGCTTTGGCGACTGTGCCGTGATCCCCGACCCCACCGTCGAACAGCTGTCGGATATCGCCATCGCCACTGCGAAGACGTTCAGGACATTGACAGGTATCGAACCCGCTGTGGCGATGCTGTCCTTCAGCACCAAGGGCTCTGCCGAGCATGACATGGTCACCAAGGTGCGTGAGGCAACTGCGCTGGCACGCCAGAAGGCGCCCGAGCTCCTGCTCGACGGCGAACTGCAGTTTGACGCTGCGTACGTACCGTCCGTCGGTGCGCGCAAGGCTCCAGGCAGCCCGGTCGCAGGCAAGGCCAACGTCTTCATCTTCCCTGAGCTCAATGCCGGCAACATTGGCTACAAGCTGGTTCAGCGCCTGGCGGGAGCCAATGCCATCGGTCCTGTGTCACAGGGTCTGGCCAAGCCGGCCAACGACCTGTCCCGTGGCTGCACGCCCGAGGACATCCGCGACGTCTGCTGTATCGCCCTGCTCAACGCGTAGTTCCGTGGTCCAGCCTATACGATATAGAAATCCGAGGGGCGGCCGTGTGCTGCCCCTTTCGTGACTCCGGAGGAATGCATGGAACAGAAGAAGCTCATCACCTACACAGCCGGCCACGCATCATTCAAAAAGCAGTTGCTGCTATTTTGGATCTTTTTCATCATCGGGGCGTTTACCATTGGGGGCGGCTATGCCATGATCCTCATGATGAAGCGCTACCTTGTCGAGCAGTACCACTGGATCAAGGACGAGGAGTTCTATGACATGCTGGCCATCAGCCAGGTCACGCCCGGCCCGATCGCCGTCAACATGGCCACATTTGTCGGCTACACGCAGGGCGGTGTCCTGGGGTCCGTCCTTGCCACACTGGGTGTCAGCATCCCAGCTGTGGCCGTCATCATTGTCATTGCCGTCTTCTTCCCTGGCTTCAAGGACAATGTCTGGGTCCAGCGCTTCTTTGCCGGCGTTATCGTGGGTGTCGTGGCTCAGATCGCCACGATCGTCCTCGACCTGGGCAAACGGCAAAAATGGACCATTGTCTCCGCTGTTGTCTGTGCAGCCGCACTGGGCATCCTGTTCTTCGCGCGCGAGGTGAGCCCCATCTGGCTCATCTTGGGCGGTGGACTGGTCGGCATCGCTGTCGAAGCGCTTAAGCCGCATGGAACAGGGTCAAGCACGACAAAGAGGGCGTCATGATCAACTTTCTCGCCTTGTTCGGCGTTTTCTTCAAGATCGGGATGTTCACCTTCGGTGGCGGACAAGCCATGATCCCGCTGTTGCAAAAGGAGGTGGTTGCCAACCTGGCCTGGATCCCGATGAAGGAGTTTCTGGACTTTGTGGCCATCAGCGAGATCACGCCGGGACCTGTCGCAATCAACATGGCAACCTTTGTGGGGTACAAGCTGCGCGGTCTCACGGGCGCACTGGTCACCTCACTGGGCGTCATCCTGCCCTCGTTCATCATCATCCTCATCATCGCGACGGTCGCGCACACGTTCCGCACAAACCGCTGGGTGTCAGCATTTCTTGACGGCCTGCAACCCGTCGTGCTGGCCCTGCTCACCTACGCAGTGTACTCCATTGCAAAGGGCGGAATCCCCGCGTGGTGGGGATACATCGCATCATTCGGCATCCTTTTGCTTATACTGAAATATGGAAAGAAGTTGAATCTGTTCCTGGTGCTGCTTGCAGCCGGTGGACTCGGACTCCTGATATTCAGGTAAAGGGGGAACTACATGAAGAAGGCTATCGACAATTATCTTAGTGAGCATGAGAACGAGATGATGATGGCACTAGCTGGTGCACTTGGCATCCCGTCGGTGAAGGATCCTTCGACGGCCAGTTCACGTGCGCCATTTGGCAAGGAAGTCGACCGCGCCCTTGCCTATGTGTTGAAAACGGCTGCAGAACACCAGTTCACGGCCGAAAACATGGAGAACTACGTCGGTCGCGTTCGCTGGGGCGGCGACGGGACACAATATGCCGTCCTGACGCATGTCGACGTTGTGCCAGAAGGAACGGGCTGGAGCGTGCCTCCCTTTGCTGGGACCGTCAAGGATGGCAGGTTGTACGGTCGAGGTGCCACGGACGACAAGGGACCCGCCATTGCCTCCATCTTCGCGCTGGCTGCCGCGCGTGCCGCACTGATAGCCAAGCACATCGAGCCAAAAAACGCCATCATGTTGCTCTTTGGTACAGATGAGGAGTCCGGATGGGGCGACGTTGACTACTACTTCAAAAAATATGGTGTGCCCGAAGCCGGTTTCAGCCCGGATGCCGAATTCCCTATCGTGAACGGCGAAAAGGGAATTCTCAACCTGCAGCTGGTGGGCCATGGCACACGGGGCGGAATTCTGCGCCGTGCCGAAGGCGGGACACGTTCGAATGTTGTTCCACAGCATGCTGAGGCCGTCCTTGTCAGTGACCATGACAAACTGCAGCGTCTGCAGGGACTGATCGAGCGATTGCCCAAAGAAGAGTTTTCAGTGTCGGTTACGCTGACAAACGACGAGGTGAAGGTCGAGGTGGAAGGCGTTTCTGCCCATGCGTCGACTCCCGAGAAGGGCCTCAATGCCATCGGGAAGCTGTTGCAGGTGTTGGATGCAGTGCACTGTCTTGAGGACGATGAGTCTCTGCAGTTTCTTGCACGCGAAATCGGGACTGAGTGGTCAGGCCACCGATTGGGCGTCGATTTCGCAGATGAGATCTCTGGCGTCCTCACCCTCAACCTTGGCACTTTGCATGTGGACCATGATGACAGTACCGCCATCATCAACATCCGGTATCCTATCAAGGTCACCAGCAAGCAGGTCACCGACCAGTTCATTAACAAACTGCTTGGGACCAAAGTCGATTTCAACGTCATGTCAGACCAAGTCCCTCATTACGTCGATCCATCGACTCCGCTCGTAGAAACACTCAAAAAGGCCTATGCCGAATACACTGGTGCCGAGGCGCGCTGCATGACGATCGGTGGTGGTACCTATGCTCGCGCCATTCCGGGAGGCGTTGCATTTGGTCCATTGTTCCCTGGTCGTCCCATGACTGAGCATGGTCCCGACGAATATATCGAAATTAGTGACCTCTTCAAGGCGACGCGCATCTACGCGTACGCCATGGCAGAACTTCTGATAGGATAGGGTGAGCATCGAGCGCGAGGTCAAATATCAGGTCTTGGACCAGGCGCTGTTTCGCCGCCTGAACGCCATGGACCATATTGGGAACTTCGCGCTTGAGCATGCCGGAACCGTCGACATTCTGACGACTTATCTCGACACGCCCGCACTGACCCTTTTCTACAATCATTATGCTCTGCGCCTGCGCCGTGTGCAGGGCAGAGTTTTCTTCTCCCTCAAGGGTCCGTCGGCATCGCCGGACGGTCTTGTGCAAGTGCGTCCCGAGGACGAGGTGGAGGCGCATGGGTTTTCTGAGACATCGTTGCCCAATACCGACGACGTCATCCGTCTGATGCCTTCGACAGCGGCCTTGCTCAAAGGCCTGACCCTTTCGCCGGCGCTGCGATGCGTGGACAAGCGCACACTCCACTACATCATTCATGAGGGTGAACGCGCATATGAGATTGCGTGCGACAGTGTCGTCTTCAGTTCTCCCCGCAGACCGGGCCGTAAAGCGGAGACAACTGAACTGGAGATCGAGCAAAAAGCAGGTTCGGTCGAGGGACTTCAGGAGTTGACGCGAGTGTTTGAGGCATTCTTCGCGGTCGTTCCGCGTCGCAGCTCATCCAAGTATCAGGACGGCCTCAAAGCGCTCGAACTCATTTGACACGTTCTCTTTCATCAATTGTGAATCCCCTTAGTACCTGGTACTAAGGGGATTCACAATGTGACAAGTTCAGCAGATTAACCGAGGACGCGCGCCAGAGCGGACCGCAGGTCGCCCAGGTCAAGAGGCGACCCCAGCACGCCGTCGATCAGTGACACTTTCTCTGCAGGAAGAGAAACGCCGCCCTGGCTTATGATGATGACCGGTAGATGCAGACGCCGACGGCCCTCCACCGCCGCATCGAGATCGGCTTTGTTGCTGACAGCGGCCACTATGACGCGCGGCGCGAACTCCGCGACGTGGCGTGCACCCTCTTCCCAGGTCAAGGCAGTTTCTGTCAGACATCCTGCTGCACCAAGCAACATGGGTACCGCTGATGGCTTGCCGATGACCAGCACGCGTACACCCTTGAGGCTTGGCTGTTCCGCTGGCCGAATGGATTTGATGTCGGATCCAGGCTCTTGTGTTGCGTCCTTTTCGACAACAAGTGAAATGGTGATGTGTCCGGGCTTGGACATCATTTCGCATGAAGCTTGCCGTCTGGCTGCTACTGCCCGTGCTGCCGAGGTGAGCGAGGCCGCCTCAATACGGTCTTCACTGCTGATAGCCTGGCTGATGCCATGTATCGCCAGCTGGATGGCGACATGGATTTTTTCCGGATGATCCTCGAGGTTCAACTCGGCACCGGTCACCGGCTTAAGCTGAAGGACACTGGACTTGATGAGCAATAGCAGCACATTCTCTAGTTCGTTATCGGTCATGCGCACAGGTATCGGCTTTGCAGGAAGATTTCTTATCACGTCGACGTCTTTGAGATAGAGTGTTCCTGCGAGATCTATGGCATCGGACGCTGCCTTGACGGCATTGCACGTCTCCCTGCCTTTGGCAGTGTCGCGTGCAAAACTCAGTAGCTTGCGGGCAAGCACCGATGCCCGCGTGGCGGCCTCCTCAATGGCAGTCAGGCACTCATTGATTGAGCCAGCTTCAGGTACTTCCAGCTTTGCAATCTCGGCATTACCAAGGACCCCCTGCATCATGTTGTTGAGGTCATGGGCCACCTGCGCTGACAGCTCGGCCACAATGCGGTATCGGGAGAGTAGCAGCAAGTCATCTTGAGCTTCATCGACTGCCACCCTGATCGTAACGACACTCAGAACCGATGCCATGCATTGCAGGCAAAGTGCAGATGGCTTGCCAATGGCTGCCTCACCTCGCAGGAACTCAGCAACGAGCAGCCCGCTGATTTCACCGTGGTCATGAAGAGCTGCGATGCCGACCAAGGATACGTCACCCTTCTCTACGGTGACCCAGCGAATCTTGCCATCTGCCAACACTGCCTCCAGCATTGAAGAAGAGGGAACTTCCAGGCTGATGCAATCGAGAGCATTACCGGGATCGTGCCCTGTTGCCACTAGCTCCAGCCGGTTCTCATTCGCGGCCCTGCGATAGACAGACAGCACGACCTTGCCAGATATGGCGCCGAGGGCTACCTGAGCTTGCAGCACTGCTCGCCTGATCGTCCCTGCATCTACTACGCACACCATAGTGCGAAGGCACGAGCATGGGCAACTCTCGGAAACATCTGTGGTATCAGGTTCCGGCAGCGCCTGAGAGGCTGGCAATTCCACCAGCGCACCCCAACTCCACTCCTCCATTCAATCCCCCTTATGTGCCTGTACGGTCATCAGGACACGTCTGGCGTCCCTCTGTCAGCCGGCCAGCGCGCGTGAGCGTTTCTACTGCTGCGTCCACTGTCCGAGCATACCCACGTGCAACATATGGCGACAGCATGGAGTGCAGTAACGCAGCATACCTCATGCGAAAGGCCACAACATCCCCTTCGGTGAACTCCCTCTCGGCATCTGTCACGTCCAGAACCATGTGGTCGCTGGAACTGCCGACAATCGTTACACCGGCGTCCAGAGGGACCAAGGCCGCAGGCTCTGTATCTGTATAGCCCAATGCTACTACCGCACGCCTGCGAATGCCATGATCTACAATCTGGGGCCGCCGGCCCTCTGCATCCAGTCCCACCGGACCATCGGGCGCACTCGGCTTATCTCGCACTTCAATGACTTCAGCTTCAAGCACAAATGCGTCCTGACGCAGCCAGGGGATCACACGCGAATCGGTCGTACTGACGCCCAACAACAGGGCCTCTCCTGTCCGCAGTTCGGTAATTATCGGAGACAGTACGCCACGCTCGATCAGGTCCAGCGCTACCGTGCCGCCGGTAGAGATGATTGGGAGAGCCAGTCCTGTCTCACGCCGGACGCGGGCCGCTACCGAGCCAAACCGCTCCTGGTTCTCAATGGTCGGGAGAATTCCGGTAATACACCCCAGGTTCGCGGCAAGTCCCGTGATCTCAACACCATCAATCTGGGAAGCTGCATCGATGAAGGAGGTCAAATCGGATAATGGAACGCCGTCACGACGATCTCCCATTTCAACCACGACGAGGACGTCACAGACCGTGCCTTTGGCCAAGGCAGCTTCCCCTAGTGCTTTCATGGCCGTCAGCTCGGACATGAAAGCACGGTCCGTAATGTGAGGAACCAGATGCATCTGCGACCGGGGAGCCTGTCGTAGCAGTGTCAGCTCCAGGACGCCAAATTCCTCTTGTCGCAAACTGAGAAAGTCATGGACTCGGGAGTCCCCGATGCTGTGAATACCTCCACGCATGAAGGCCTGGACGATCTCGGCATCCGATGTTACTCCCTTGGTGACAGCCACGACACTCAATCTGTGCTCCTGACAAAGCGACCGGACCTTGACAGCGTTGTCGGTCAGACAATCGAGGTCAACCACCACGCGAGGAAAACTGTTCACAGCATTTACGCTCCTGTCAGGCAGGCTGCATTGCAGCGTCGGCGTCCTGATACGTTGAGTGTAGTCGCCTCCTGTATCATGCAAGAGAGACGCTTTGCTGCCGTCAGCCATGGTGTTGTAACCAAGGCTATGGACGCCGGCTAACGCTGACGTCCATAGCTATCGGAGGAAACAGTAAGGTGTTCAGGCTGTCTCGCGCTGGGCCTCTGTGACCATCGTCGTCTCAAACCGCTCTGCATCGATACGTTCGAGGGCGACTTGAATGATGCGTCCAATGAGATCTTCATACGAAAGCCCCATCAACTCTGCCATGACAGGGATATCGCTCTTGCCCCTGGTCAAACCTGCCAGTGGGTTGATTTCCATGAACGATGGCTCGCCACTTGCATCAAACCGCATATCAATACGAGCACAGTCGCGGCATCGCAGCGTTTTGAAGACTCTGATGGCCAGGTCGAGGACCTTCTGATACTCATCGGCACTAAGGTTGGCAGGACACTCTGGAATGAGGTACTTCTCCCAATGGTGCTTGATCTCGGGCGTGTAGAAAAAGTCTCTGTCGGTCCCACTCAGCAGCTTGAATGACATCATGCCCAGCACTTCAGGTTCGCGGTTGCCAATGACGCCAACCGTTACTTCACGTCCGGGCAGAAACTCCTCGATGAGAATGCTGGAACCGGGATATGCAGCCATGAGCAGATTCACCTGGTTGCGGAGATCTTCCTCGCACGTGACGCGGGAATTGCTGTTGATGCCCATGCTGGATCCCTCGCAGGATGGCTTCACAAACAGGGGATACTTCAGCGCTCCGCTCTGGATCAGAGCCTCAACCTGGACCGGATTGTCTACGGACCAGAACGCTGGCGTGTTGATCCCATTCTGCATCAAGATTTGCTTGGTCATCGCTTTGTCCAATGCAAGCGACAGCGTCTGCGTATCAGAGAACGTATAGGGGATCTTCATCATATCGAGAATCGCTGGCATCTGCGACTCACGAGCCCGGCCGTACAGCCCCTCGGCGATGTTGAAAACCAAGTCGACCGGCTGCCCACGGAGGCGAGCGATAGCATTCAGTCCAAATCCCAGCCGCACCGGTTCGTGGCCCGCGGCGATAATCCCATGCTCGATATCCTGAACTGTCTCCAGGGAATCGAACTCGTCCGCCCTGTCGGATGGAATTCCTTCTGCAGCGGCTACTTCAGAAGACAGATTGTAGGCAATGCCTATGCGCATAATACATTCTCCTCATTGTTGGATGGGTGATGAGTACGTTCTTACTCATAACTGCCCAGCCCGACCATCGCCGAGAAGCGTGGCCAGCGCAACACGCTGGGGCTTGCCGGTGAGGAGAATCAGTGCTGAAAGGCTGTTACTAAAGGATAGGGAAACTGCGTATACCCGCCACCAGTGCCACGTTCGGCCTGGGGGTGGTTCGTCGACAGACTCGTAGTCTTCGTACGAAAGAGCCATTCTTGTCTCTGTGTTCACGCAATCTTCTCCCATAAAGCAAAATGAAGTTCGCAAAAACTATAGTGGGGTCGCTGTTCTTGTCAAGAGCCTTGACCCCACCTGTTCTTCAGCGAGAATGTATGCTCTGCTGAGACGGTTTGTCAGCGTTTGGGCTTCTTTCTGGCCTTCCCGCTCCTTGCATCCTCGCCTGCAGGCATCACGTGACTGTGAGAAGATTCAACGACTGAATCCCCGCGATGAGCCTTTGATGAAGCGTCTGGCGCAAGAGCTGTTGCTGTCGGCTTCACACTTCGCTTTGCGCTTACTGTGGCAGCTACCGATCTGCCAAAGGTTCCATGCTCTCCAGTGACCAGAGCAAGTCGGTCGTTCACCAAGTGCTTGCGGACCTCGAGCGGCTTCAGCAATTCGTCACAGGTCAGATCGAGATTGATGGGGGTTACAGAGACATAGTTGTTGATCAGGGCATAGCCGTCGCTGCCCGGCTGAGCATCATGCGGACCCGAATTTCCGGCAATCCAGTAGTAGGCGCGACCCCGTGGGCTGAACTGCTTTTCGACGAAGTTCTCATACGACCTGAACCCCTGCTTGGTGATCATAATCCCTCTAATGTTACTCAATGGCACGTTGGGAACATTGACGTTGAGAATGGCTGGAGCCTTGACCAGATCGCCATAGAATGTCGGTTCGGCAAGGATTTCCATAAGAACTGCCGCTGCCGTCTCAAAATGGTGCGGCTGAACACCATGCTGCATGTCTAGGCTGAGCGCAATAGAGGGATACCCCTGGCGAAGCCCTTCGAGAGCTGCACTGACTGTTCCACTATACAACACATCTACGCCGACGTTGGGTCCATGATTGCATCCGCTGACCACGATGTCAGGAGGACTGTCCTTCATCACGTCGAACAGGGCTACAAGAACGCAGTCGGTAGGCGTGCCTCGCAGAGAGAATCCATTCAAACCACATGGGAGAGCCACCTCGCGGATTGGCAGGATATCACCCAGCGTCAGAGAGTGGCTGGAACCACTTTGATTGCCCTCCGGAGCGACTACGGTCACATCGTACGTTGCTGACAGCGCTCCGCCAATCGCGTTGATGCCATTGGCAAAGACCCCGTCATCATTGGTAAGCAGGATGCGTGTACGTCGGGCCTTCCTGGTTGAACTCATGTCAGCCTCCTAAAACTCATAGGCCAAGCCTTTCTTCAATGCGACCGTGCGCTTGATGTATCCGTCCAGTGCTTCTGGATTCTTAGTATGCATCGGAACCAGGATATCCGGATCAGCCTGCATGATCATGTCTCTGATGTCCAGCTCATTTGCATGACCTGGGGTGGCAATGCGGTAGAAGTCCATTCTGAATTCCCTGATCCATTTCATCTGTACATTGAAGTTGGGATCGTATTGTCCCAGTGGCTCGCCGCCCGACTGGATGAAAACCGTGTGAGGTGCAGGGTTGATCTCCACGAGTTCCACGAGATCCTGGAAGTCCAGCTGCAGCAGGTATTTGGCTGGATCTGCAGCAATATCTGCTGCACGCAGGGCCGTGACCAGATACTCTTGCTCAAAAAGTCGATAGTCTGCTGCCAGATACTTTCCCGTTCCGCGCCTGGCAAGGTAGACTTCGGCATGTGTCATGAGTTCCTCGAGCTCACTGTCAAAACGAGCAAGCTTGCGAGCCAACAGCATGTGCTGTGGCTGGAGAACCATTGTTCGCCCCGTCTCCTGAGCAACGCGCAACAAGGTCTTGAGACGCTCCGTATCGAGGATGTAATAGTTTGTCAGCACAAGGCCGGAAGCACCTTTGACTGTCCTGGCCGCCAGCTCCTGAATCTCATTTTCTCTCGGCTCATCAATGCTGCCAAACCCCAGACGTGTCCCTTCTGTCAGAAGGATCGTCCTGGCATGCTGTTTCTCCTGATGCACAAGATCGAAGAAGGCACGCACCCGTTCCGGATGTCTGCCGTGCAGTCGGAAGTCCCCCGTGTACACCACTGACGTGTCACCACAACGCACGATGAAGCCAAGAATTCCCAGGATGTCATGATCGGTACCAATCGGCAGGACGTCGCAACCTCCAACGCGCACGACCTGATTGTCCTCGAGCACTGTCACGGGGCGCTGATCCATGTGAAGATCGAACTCGCCTGTCTCATCAAAAAAGCGAAGGACCTCAAGGGTTTCAGCGCTCATGTACAGGGGGACACTCACATCCACAAGAGGAAGGAACCCAAAATGGTCGATGTGACCATGGCTGATCAAAATGCCATCTACCTGTCCCTCCGAAAGTCGTGTGCCGAATTCCTGCTGAAGGAACCGCACCTGAGCTGCTGGATAGAGACCGGCCATCGGTGGAAGATTGCCAAAACGGATATAGTCGCGGATAGGCAAGTATGTTGCGGGCTTCAGGCGATCACTGAAGTGATCTGTTCCACCAAAGAAGTCCTTGCCAAAGTCAAACAGAATACTTGTGCCGTCATGCTGTAGGAGCGTCTTGCTCCCGCCTATTTCATTCACTGCACCATAAAAGGTCAAGTTAAGCGACATACTGCCTCCACCATCTCCAATATCCGTCATAGTTCCAGTGCGTTGCGTTGAACTAGTTAGTTTAGCCCTCTTCTACCGTGCTGCAATGTACACCCGATCGCTCATGTTCCCTCTCCCGATGCATTGGTGATTCCATTGAGCATGGTGCTCAGGCTTACTCAAGTGCCAATTGACCGGTGTACAACTGGTAATACCGGCCTCTTTCAGCAAGCAGACTGTCATGGTTACCGCGTTCAATGATCTCACCATGTTCCAGGACGATGATGGCCTTGGCGTCGCGGACAGTGGAAAGACGATGCGCGATAACAAATACCGTTCTGCCTTCCATGAGGGCATCCATTCCCTGTTCGATCAGGTGCTCGGTACGTGTGTCAATGGAGCTGGTCGCCTCGTCGAGAATCAAGACTGGCGGGTCAGCGACGTAGGCACGTGCAATCGCAAGCAGCTGCCGCTGTCCCTGTGACAGGTTACCACCATCGCCTGTGATGACAGTATCGTACCCCTGCGGCAAACGGCGAATGAACGAGTCAGCGCTGGCACGCTGCGCGGCCAGTCTACACTCATCATCTGTGGCATGTAACCGCCCATACCGGATGTTGTCCATGACAGTGCCGGTGAACAGATGTGTGTCCTGCAGTACCATGCCAAGGGAACGGCGAAGATCTTTCTTATGGATCGTCTTGACATCGATCCCATCGTAGGTGATAGTCCCTTCCTGTACGTCGTAGAAGCGGTTGATCAGGTTTGTGATGGTCGTCTTGCCGGCTCCGGTTGAACCGACAAAGGCGATTGTCTGACCAGGCTTTGCGTACAGTGAGATATCTTTGAGAACAGGAGTCACGCCATCATACGAGAAGGTGACGTGGTCAAAGCGCACATCCCCCTTGAGAGGAACAAGGGTATGCGCATGATCTCCCGGGATACTCCAAGCCCATTCGTTGGTTTTGGTATCCTCTGAAGCTTCGACGATAGCGCCGTCTTCTGTATGCGTAATGTTCACGAGGGTGACCGTTCCATTATCGACCTCAGGTTCCTGATCCATGACTTCAAAGATGCGTTCTGCCCCAGCGAGAGCTGCGAGTATGACGCTCAACTGGTTTGTGACCTGATTGATAGGTTGAGCAATCTGGTAAGAGTACTGAAGGAACGCGACCAGTGATCCGGTGTCAAGACGTCCGGCAACGGCAAGAATACCACCGACAATTGCAGCTGTTGCATAACAGATACGGCCAAGGTTTCCCATGATCGCCATCACGACACCGGACAGGAAGGTCGCAGTGGTCGCGGATGAACGAAGTTTTTCGTTCAGGCCAGAGAATTCACTGCTGGCCACCTGTTCATGCCCAAACACCTTAATGACCCTCAGGCCGTTTACCATTTCTTCGACGAAGCCGTCAAGGTCACCCAGGTCACTCTGCTGAGCCCTGAAGTAGACTGTACTCTTTCTGGTCAGAACAGTGCTTAAGAGAATCATGAATGCCAGAATGGCCGCGGTGATCGCAAACAGGATGGGGCTCAGTATCAACATCATGACGAGTGTCCCGACAAATATCAGGACACTCGAAATCAGGCTGATGACACTGTGCTCGATCGCCAGTTCGACATTATCGATATCATTGGTAAAACGACTCATCAATTCACCGTGCGTATGTGTATCAAAGAATCTGAGTGGAAGGTCCTGCATCTTTTCAAAAAGATTCCTGCGCATCAGATTGGCGGTTCTCTGCCCGATCATGACCATGATGCGGCCCTGAAAATACGAAGCGATCACGCCGACCAGGTAAATAGCGGCAAGGAAGACAAGAGCCCTTGCCAGCCCCTTGAAGTTGCCAGGCAAGATATAATTGTTGACCAGCGGTTTCAGGAAGTATGAAGCGGTCAGTGCACTGCCTGTACTAACGATAAGCATGATACAGACGGCAATGAATGCATATTTGCTGCTGCCGAAGTACGCCAGGATGCGACGTGCTGTTGCGCCGACGTTTTTTGGTTTCTGAAACGCCATGCTACGTCCGCCTCCGCGCATGGGAATGATCGGACGATGTTGTTGTTCAGCCATTAGTTGACCGCTCCTCCCATCTGCGATGCGCAGATTGCCTGATAGGCAGGATTGTTTGCGAGCAGCTCAGCATGGGTCCCGATCCCTACGATTCGACCATCATCGAGGACGATGATCCTGTCGGTTTCCTGGACTGAACTGATGCGCTGAGCAATGATCAGGATCGTTGTATCGTTGAGATTCTCGCGGAACGATACGCGGATCTTTGCCTCGGTCGCCGTATCAACAGCGCTGGTACTGTCATCCATGATCAGGATGCGGGGTTTCTTGAGCAGAGCGCGTGCAATACATAAGCGCTGCTTTTGCCCGCCCGAGACGTTGACGCCACCTTGCCCGATCTCGGTATCATAACCATCGGGGAAACTGATGATAAAGTCGTGAGCCTGGGCATTTTTCGCTGCCTCTTCAATTTCTTCCTGCGTTGCTGCGGCGTTGCCCCACATCAGGTTCTGGCGGATTGTGCCTGAGAACAGGACATTGTTCTGAAGGACGACGCCGATCGCACTGCGCAGGGTCGCAAGCTTGTAGTCGCGGACGTCGACGGCGTCGACAAGGACCTGCCCGCCAGTGACATCGTACAGGCGTGGAATCAGGCTCACCATCGTTGATTTGCCAGATCCCGTCCCGCCGACGATTGCAATGAATTCACCCGGGCGGATGGCGAGACTGATATCTGACAGGACGTTTTCGCCCTTGCCGGTCGCCGTGTACTTGAAATCAACATGGCGGAATTCAATGGCGCCACGGTGGACGGTTGGTTCCTGTGCAGGAAGTTCTGCATTGACAAGAGGATCGTATGCCGCCTGAGGCACCAGAACAGGTGTCTTGTCGGCGATGTCCGGAATCGTGTCGAGTACCTCCATGATACGGTCAGCGCTCGCCTGTGCACGAGCGATCATCATAAGGATCATGGAAACCATAAGGACACTCGTCAGGATCTGCATCATGTAACTAATGAAACCGATCAGTTGGCCGGTGCCCATCTGATGGTTTCCCACCATATGGCCTCCACGCCAGATAACGATAATGGTGGCTGTATTGAGCACGAGCATCATCATCGGCATGATGGTGACGATAAGGTTTCCTGCCTTGATGGCTATTTTGGTCAGATCATCATTGGATTTCTTGAACTTCGTCTTCTCATGACGTTCACGGGTAAAGGCTTTGACGACACGGATGCCGATCAGGTTTTCCTCGACAGTACCATTCACAGCATCGATCTTTGCCTGTACTGTCTGGAAAAGTTGTTCGGCCTGCCTGGTAATAAGCGCAATCCCTGCGACAAGGACGGGAATGGCAATGACCAGGATAACCGCAAGCTTGGCGTTGATGGCGATGGCAAAGATCAGCGCACATATCAGCATGAGTGGAGCACGAGTCAACATACGCATGCTCATAAGCAGGGTGTTCTGAAGCTGGGTTACATCGTTTGTGAGACGGGTCACAAGAGACGCCGTGCTGAATGTGTCAATGTTTGAGAATGAAAATGACTGAACCTTGTCAAACAGTGCCTGGCGCAGATTTGCGCCAAATCCCTGGCTTGTGACTGCTGCCAGTCTGTGGTTGAGTGAACCAAAAGCCATGGCAACCAGTGAAAGGCTGATCATCAAGATACCGATGTGGGTAATGTACTGCAGATTCAAGCTCGGTATTCCTGTATCAACAATCTTACCCATCAAGAACGGCATCGACAGCTCACAGGTCACATCAACCGCGACACAGAGCGGCGAAAGGATGAGCATCCTCTTGTATTTTCCCAGATACCCCCACAACTTTTTGATCACTTTTTCTCCTCCTGCTTCATAAAGGTCGGCACGTGTGCACCCATAGCCACAAGATTCTCCATCATATGACGATAGCCCTTTTCCATCTGTCTTCGTTCTTCTTCCGAGAACCCCTTGAAGGTGCCTGCATCGACGTACTCAAAAGCTCGGATACAGTCATCGACGAGATGTAACCCCTTGTCAGTGATAGTGAGGTGGTTACGCCGGAGATCACACGGATCCGCTTCTTTGGAGACAAGTCCTGCACGCTCCATACGCTTGATGGAGACGGCGATGGTCGCAGGGCTGACGCCCAGAGCCTCCGAAAACCCCTTCTGGTCACATCCGGCAGCCGTCTTGTGATCCCGCAGCATGAAGAGGATCCATGGCTGTCCTACCTTGCTGAGGCCTCGGCGGTCCATTTCCTTGTTCAGGCAACGCTTGTGCATTTTGACGACTGCACGAAACAACAGTTCCAGGTCACCTGCGGAGTTGCTTGTTGTTTTCTCTTGCTGGTTGGCTTCACTCATAAATCACTATACCCCACCTTTTTCATTGCTGACCGATGATTAGCCAGCAAACTAATATCTCTCAGTATAGACAAGTCTTGCTCATGTCAAAGGGTTGCGTTCACCATAGTTCACACAATCCGCGCTGCGCAGAACGAGTCATGGCGTTCAGGCGTCTTTTGTGTAGACTGAACATTGATAGTTGACCCAAAGGAGGCTGCACATGGAAGATCTCGAGCACATGCATCATGAGATGACCGATGACATGCATGCCATGAGGGATGGGGAGCACGACCACGGCATGCCCATGACCATGGACCATGCAGGCCACGGAGCACATCAGGGGCATGACCATCACGCTCATATGATTGAGGATTTTCAGCGTCGGTTCTGGGTCTGCCTCGCGCTGACTGTTCCGATCCTCCTCCTGTCAGAGCCGGTACAGATGCTGCTGCGCCTGGGGACGAAGCTGCAGTTTGCAGGTTCGACATGGTTCCTGGTCGCGTTATCCACCTTTGTTTATGTCTATGGTGGCATGCCCTTCCTGAAGGGGATGGTTGAGGAGCTCAGGGCAAAAACGCCCGGCATGATGACCCTCGTTGCCGTGGCGATCACAGTGGCATTCGTCTACAGTGCCGCGGTCTCACTGGGCCTCCAGGGTATGGTCTTCTACTGGGAACTGGCGACGTTGATCGACATTATGCTCCTGGGCCACTGGCTGGAGATGAAGTCTGTGATGGGCGCCTCCCGTGCGCTGGAGAGTCTGGCACGGCTTATGCCATCGGATGCACACGTGATCACGGCTGATGGCATGGTGATGGATCACCCGGTCGCGCATCTCAAGGTGGGCGATCGGGTTCTGATCAAGCCCGGTGAGAAAATTCCCGTCGATGGGCGCGTCATGGACGGTGTGTCGAGTGTGAACGAGGCAATGTTGACCGGCGAATCACGCCCTGTGGACAAGAAGGCAGGCGATGCTGTCATCGGCGGTGCCATTAACGGCGATGGGGCGCTGACCGTCGTGATCGAGAAGGTCGGCAATGATACCTACCTTGCGCAGGTCATTGACATGGTTCGCCAGGCCCAGGAATCGAAGTCCAAAACACAGGCTCTGGCTGACCGGGCAGCCTTCTGGCTGACGATCATTGCGCTCAGCGCAGGCACACTGACGCTGGTTGTTTGGCTCCTGCTGGGCAAAGGTCTTGCATTTGCCCTGGAACGTATGGTAACGGTCATGGTGACGACGTGTCCGCATGCGCTGGGACTTGCCATTCCGCTGGTCGTGTCTGTGTCGACCAGCCTGCTGGCGCAGAACGGCCTGCTGCTTCGAAACCGGATGGCGTTCGAACAGGCGCGCAATCTGCAGGCAGTCGTTTTTGACAAGACCGGGACCCTGACGATGGGGTCGTTTGGTGTTACCGACATTGTTTCTCTCGATGAAGCCGGTACACCCGAGGAGATCCTGAGACTGGCCGGCGCTGTCGAGGCGCAGTCAGAGCATCCAATCGCACTGGGTATCCTCCACAGTGCGCAGGAGCGCTCCATCACGCTGCCACAGATCTCCGACTTCCTGGCGCTTCCAGGAATCGGCGCTCAGGCTACCGTTGATGGACACAAGGTTATGGTTGTTGGACCGGGATACGTCATGGACCATCATCTTGTTCCGTCATCTCCTGACGTCGATACCCTGGTATCACAGGCAAAGACGGTCGTCTATGTCCTGATTGACGGAGCCGTCCTTGGGGCCATAGCCCTGGCCGATACGATTCGGCCCGAATCCCGTGAGGCCATAACAGCGCTGCATGCGATGGGGATCAAATGCATCATGCTGACCGGTGACTCACGTGCAGCGGCACAATGGGTGGCCAGGGACCTGGGGCTCGATGATTTCTTCGCTGAAGTCCTGCCGCATGATAAGGCGGCCAGGATTCAGGACGTGCAGGAGAGAGGCCTCGTAGTAGGCATGGTCGGTGACGGTGTTAATGACGCCCCGGCGCTTGCGCAGGCCGATGTCGGCATTGCCATCGGTGCCGGTACCGACGTTGCTATCGAAACGGCCGACGTTGTTCTGGTCCGGGACGATCCGCGTGATGTCGTCGCGGTCGTGCGATTGTCACGGGTGACGTACCGCAAGATGCTGCAAAACCTCGCCTGGGCGACCGGTTACAACGTTATCGCCATTCCCCTGGCAGCAGGCGTGCTGGCGGGTGTCGGATTTGTCATGAGTCCTGCGCTGGGCGCAGTCCTCATGTCGCTGTCCACCGTTATTGTCGCCATCAATGCTCGTCTCCTGGCGCGGGCATCGGTGTAGGGGTCACGGAGGGGTTCTTGCCACAGTTCTGCTGAATGAGCTGCAGATTGTGCTGCAGGGTCTCATCGATCTGATCGTCTTTGGTCCACGAGAACTTGTCGAACATGGTGATGAGCTGGTTCATCTGTGTTTCGGCTGTGTCACACAGGGCGTTTGACGGTGGAGCGTTGGGGTCCGTCGTGAGGCTCTCATAGATGTCATGCGCTTGCGTCGACGGGCTGACGTTCCAGGCCTCGACACCGCTCAGGAAGTCGGTGGTGACGCGGTACGAAGAGAACCGGACATGGTAGGAACCTCTTTTCCTTGATCATGTATCGCTCCTCCTCGCTTTCAGGATGTCCACCGAGCCGGTCAGAATTCCAGGACGGCGGGCACGTCATGCGCTAGTCCCATAGTTCCATATTCGCTGAGCCATCAAGACGGACGAGACAATCGAGCCTGCCAGTCTGCAGCAGGGACTGGCGAAGGGTTGCCCGGATGAACACGCGGCCTTCGATCACGTAGGTGAACGAGCCCCCTTCGTGAAACAGGTTGCTCTCCTCGGACGTGGCGGGGTCAGGGTTCTCGATGATCCTGCCGCCTGCGTCGAAGGATGCGGCCATGAAGGAGCTCAATTGAACATTCTCACCGGTATCCAGTGACAAACGGTAAAAGTCGTAGTTCCCGCCATACTTCATGTAGTAGACGTACTTGTCGCTGACGTTGAAGTAGTCGCCGCCAGAAAGGATCGCCTTGGCATCTCCACCTTCGTAGTTCGTGCGAACGAACGTATTCTCGTCAGGGTTCCAGCAGTACACACCGTCCCGATTGACGGTAACGTAGTGTGAGTACTTGTCGTTGAGTTGTGTCCGTGCCCCTGTTGCCAGATCATATTTGCACAGATAGAGCTTGTCGTTGATATAGTACAGGGAGTCTCCGTAGTAGTATGCCAGTCGTGCCTCTGACACGAGAAGTTCGTCGTTGCTGCCATCGACATCCATACGATGGATATGCGACATATTGGCCTCATCGCGGATGTCGTAGTAGATGGAGCGGCCGACAACGTACAGGTTCGAGCAGTATCCGGTTCTCAGCCGCGTATGACCGGTGCCGTCAGGTCTGATCCGATAAATGGAGAAACCATCCCTGTAGTTGGCATAGTAGACCCAGCCATTCAGCACGTTGATGTCGCACGGTACGTCGTCGATCAGCTTCTGCTTCGCGCTACCGTCGAGCTTCGCCTTGTACAGGTACCAATGGTCTGCTTCGCTCCGGTAGTAGACGTTGCCGTTGTTGTCACCACCCATGAGCCCTCCCTGATCGATGTTGCCACCGAAGAATCCCACGGCTTCCGTCGTTTTCTCACCTGGTGATGCGCTACAGGATGTGAGGAGCAGGCACAGTACCAGGAGTGCTGTCCAGAGAAGTGCCCACCAGCCCATGACGTTGCCAGGAATCGACCCCGTCTTCGATGACTGTGTATCTTTGTTGTTCATGGTCTCGCCTTGGCAACCCGTTGCCACAACCCTCTGCGTTCCGCATCCATAGAGCTTGCAGTCGAAGACTTTACCCTACTATGTTACTATAACACGAAGGGAATGGTTTCGCTAACCTGGAACGCCGTTTTTGAGAACTTCGCGACACTGATGGGCTGGTATGGCTACGGACGGTCGCTCCTAATGATGTTTAGTGTATTGGCGTCAGTGCCGGTCATGGAGTACCTGGTCGTGTACACCGGACTGAGGCTAGCCGACGCAATGCAGATCCGGATGTGGTGCAACCGGTCCTTGTTGACATGATGGGTATCCTGACCGACAGCAGTGCTTGCAAGCCGTCTACGTAGTAACACTAGATTATTGCGCGTGAGAGTCAAGCCAGTCCGTTGCAAACTATGAAAGGTTGAATAGACTGATCCGGATGTTAGGGTCTGGTCCTCGAAGTGCACTACGTATCTCCTTGGCACCCGGGCAAATCCGCAACGGGAGGAAGCTAATGGCGAAAGTGATTCTGCAAAACGTGACAAAGCGTTTCGGCAAGGTTACTGCGGTCAACCACATATCATTGGAAGCAGAGGATAAGGAGTTCCTCGTCCTGCTGGGACCTTCGGGCTGTGGCAAGACGACGACGTTGCGCATGATTGCGGGTCTTGAACTGGCTGATGAAGGCAACGTCATTATCGGCGATGACATTGTCAACGATGTCCCTCCAGCTGCCCGCGATATCGCTATGGTATTTCAGAATTATGCTCTGTATCCCCACATGACCGTGCGCGACAATATCTCGTTTGGACTCAGGCTCCACAATATCCCCGCGAAGGAGATCGAAGACCGCATTGCCGATGTAGCACAAATGCTGGGGCTGCAAGACTACCTCAAGCGTGTCCCCAAGGAATTGTCCGGTGGACAGCGCCAGCGTGTAGCTCTCGCCCGCGCCATTGTTCGCAAACCCAAGGTGTTCCTCATGGACGAGCCACTGTCCAACTTGGACGCCAAATTGCGGGTTCAGACACGCGAAGAGCTGATCAAGCTTCACCAGACACTCGGCGTCACGACCATTTATGTAACACATGATCAGGTCGAGGCGATGACCTTGGGGTCGCGAGTCGCCGTCATGGAAAATGGCTTTTTGCGTCAGATCGGCAAGCCGCGCCAAGTCTATGACAATCCGACCAACAAGTTTGTTGCCGGCTTCGTCGGCACTCCGCCATCCAACTTCATTCCCGTTACCCTGGCCTTGGCTTCCGAGCCGACGCTGGAAATCGAGGGGCAGCATGTACAATTGTCCCCCGCTCAGCAGATGGCTGCCAAGTCTGTTGCTCCCGGTGGCTATATGTGGGGTGTTCGTCCTGAGGACCTGCTGGTGAATGGGCAGTCCAACATGCCAGAGCTCGCAGCGAAGTTTGATGCGACGCTCTCGTTCGTTGAGATGATGGGCAGCGAAACCTTCATCCATACGACGCTGGCCGGTTCTCCTGTCGTCATACGGGCCAGCAGTGCGTATGAGTACGCCGAGGGCGATGCGGTCAAACTGGTCGTGAATGTCGCTCGCACGCACCTCTTCCACACAGACTCCGGAGAAGCTGTCTTCTAGCCGTCCCATTCGCAGGATGGTCCCGTTTCCGGGAGGATGTTGCACTCCCGGCCCCGCCGCGACTGCGGCGGGGTTTACTCTCGTCTCAACGAACAGTGTCTCCGGGGTCAAGCGGCAACATCGGGGGAAGTGGTACCACTACAGGATGTTCGAGGAGCAGGCAAGCCTACCCAACCATCGATCCGAAGAGTATCCAGAACACACGTGCCTCAGGAAGCACACACGAAAAGTGTCTGGCTGATGATACCAAAGTCACCACAACACAAACGGTAACGCTTGACCCCAGGAACTAATCTATTCACTCATCGAGGACAGGACCCCAATCGGTCATGATCCATGGCGCATCGGCGTTCTCTCGCGTGAGGACGATCTTCCATATGTGCCGGCCATCATCGATCGTCATAAACATGCCGGGCTTAGCTTTGACATCGAAGG
>JAJFTL010000001.1 GCA_021373025.1 bacterium | reverse complement strand
AGCTCTTGCATCTTTGCTCATCAATCGACACTCTTTCCACGATTGACCTCCCAATTGCTTCAGAATTCAGTTTGCGACCCAATGGTATCCATAATGCGATTGAACGTTCGGATCACCGACAGAAGCCTGGTCGCGTCTGGCGTCAGTCGATTCACTACCGAATCAGCGTATTCCCGCGATATAAGAACCGCAACAACAGGCAAACCCTCACTGTCGCCAAGCGCCTTGACGGCATCGTAACCATGCTGTACATCCTCGACAGTCGTCTCCGCCTGCAGATTTGTGTTGGCCACGAGTCCAGTGATCTCAAGACGCACTGCAGAACGGATGGCCATAAGCATACGCTTCAGTTTATCCGGCGTTTCCATGCCTGGGCGCAGCGTGTTGATAACGACATACAAGTGATAGTCACCGTTAATGATCGTTTCGCGAAACTGGGCAATAGCCCCGGCACCAATCGCGTCTCCCCCAACATCGATGATCTTGACAGTGTCGAGTGAAGAAAGCAGTGCATGCAGATTGTGGGGGAAGGTCGGAACGTCAGCGTGTAAGAGACGACGCTCCGGCTCAATGATTTCAAGCCTCGCCGCTTCTTCCTCGGTAAGCAGCGGGAGCATGTCACGCAGTCGGAAGTATGGTTTAACAACATCGAGATCGCACAGCGTCACCGATGATCCTGTCGTGCGGATCAGGGAAAGGGCGAGGTTGAGAGCAACCTCCGTCTTGCCTGAACCAGACGGGCCAGCAAACAGAATCGATTGCCCTTCCTGAGGTCGATTCAGCAACTCAGCAAGTTCGCGTGTAGGCAAGGTCATCCGCATATTTACGCAGGAGTCATGGGGCAGCCGCGGGAGGATATGTCACAGCAGGTGCAGAGCCATCCAGCACTCTAAGCACTCCCAAGGCAAGCGCCTTCATTTCGTCCTCGCCAGGATACACCTTGACAGGAGCAATGAACTGCACGCGCCTGGTTATCTCACCCACGAGAAATGCCGAATGAGCAATCCCTCCAGTGAGGACAATGGCATCGACCTTTCCCTCAAGGACAGTGGCCATTTCACCGATCGTCTTTGCGACCGTGTATGCCATTGCAGTGTACACGAGGCGAGCATGCTCATCGCCTTCGCTCATCATCTTCTCCACTGTCCGAGCATCATTCGTTCCCAAATGACTGACGAGACCCCCTTTTCCGGCGAGAAGCTTCATCATCTCTGCCTCCGAGTACTTCCCAGAGAAACACAATTTGACCAGCCCGCAAGCTGGAAGACTGCCTGCCCGCTCAGGTGCAAAGGGGCCGTCCCCATTCAGTGTATTGTTGACATCGATCACACGTCCCAGATGATGTGCCCCAACCGAGATTCCGCCACCAAGGTGCACCACAATGAGATTCATTTCTTCATACGCCCTGCCAAGGTCAACAGCAGCCTGCCTGGCAATAGCCTTCTGGTTCAAGGCATGAAAGATGCTGACACGCTCGATCCCGTTCAGGCCGGAGAGGCGCGCCAGCGGAGCCAGTTCATCGACAACGACAGGATCGACAATGTACGAGGGGATGCCCGATTCTCTGGACAGTTCGAATCCAATGCAGGCGGCCAGATTAGAGGCATGGGCACCTAGAGCTGGCTCCTGAAGATCATGAATCATAGCTTCATTGACACAATATGTACCCGAGGGAACCGGCTGCAACAGGCCACCCCTGCAGGCGAAAGCAGAAAACTCAGTCAGCTCTCTCCCGTGCCTGGCGACGAAGTCCTTAACAATTGCCAATCTCATTGGCAATTGGTCCATAAGCGAGGAAAACTGGGCGATTGTAGCAGCATCATGCGAAATAGTTTCACTGACGCAAGAAGTTCTATCCTCGAAAATTGACAGCTTGGTGCTTGTAGAACCCGGATTGATAACAAGGATTTTGAACGACAAGGATGCCTCCGTTATCGCGAATACATGAACGGAAAACAGAGGGTGCGCCAGATAACACACCCTCTTGATTGAAGTTCAGACTATCAAGCTACCCAACCACGAGTCTTGATGGCTTCACCCACTCGGTCAACCGCTACCATGTCGGCAGCCATTCTCATGGTGACCTTATCGGCCTTGTGTTTGGTATACATGTTGTAGACGCGTTCGAACGCCTCGGACATGACGCGGTCAAGCTTTTCGTTTACTTCCTGCTCAGACCAGTAATAACCGTAGTTGTTCTGTACCCACTCGAAGTAAGATACAGTAACTCCACCTGCGTTGCCCAAGATATCAGGGATCACAAATGTGCCGTTCTTCTCGAGCGTCTCATCGGCATCGGGATTGACCCCACCATTCGCCAGCTCGACGATGATCTTTGCCTTGACGTCCTTCGCATTGTCCTTGTAGACAGCGTTCTGAAGGGCCGCGGGAATGTAGACATCAACATCGAGAGCACGAAGCTGTTCATTCGAAATATTGTCGAGGCCCTTGTAGCCCTTGACCGTCCCATTCTTATTCTCGTAGGCTTTGAGATCCACGGGATCAATACCCTTGGGATCATAAACGCCACCGTTGACCATTGTGATGGCGACGACCTTGGCGCCGTCCTCTTCATGAAGGATTTTGGCAGCATAGTAGCCAACATTCCCAAAACCCTCAATGGCAACTGTAGCCCCCTTCAGGCTCATTCCAAGCTTCTTGGCTGCTATCCGCAAGCAATAGACCCCGCCCAGCCCGGTCGCAGCCGTTCTTCCGAGCGAACCACCGAGAATGAGCGGTTTGCCCGTCATCAAGGCAGGCGCATTGTGCCCGACCATCTTACTATACTCATCGACCATCCATGCCATGATCTGACCGGTCGTGTTGACATCAGGAGCAGGCACATCGCGGTCTGGGCCGATGAACGTCCCCAGAGCCCGGACATATCCGCGGGAAAGACGCTCGAGCTCGCCGGAAGACAGCTTTGTCGGATCGACAACAATGCCGCCCTTGCCGCCGCCATAGGGAAGACCGACGACCGCACATTTGAGCGTCATGAGGGTCGCAAGAGCTTCAACGTCTTCGAGAGTCTCATCTTGATGGAAGCGGATGCCGCCCTTGGTGGGTCCAACGGCATCATTGTGCTGGCATCGGAATCCCTGAAAAACCTTCGTTGTACCATCGTCCATGCGAACAGGGATCGAAACGATAAGCGTTCTCTGCGGGTTACGGAGTATCTCCGTGATCTCGGGATTCTGCCCCAGCTTTGTGCCAGCGATTTGAATCCTGTCTTGAGCTACCTGGAACCAGTTCTTCTTCTCGACTGCCATAATAGCCTCCGTGACATGTGGTGTCAGCTCTCTCAATTACCGAGAAGCCGTCCCGTTATGGGACTCCAAAACACCATAATTCATTCTACGCCAACACAAGGACATTTCAAGCATTTGTGAAATAAACAACAGCTTCTTATCAGAGTTCGCTCTTGACAAGGGCCATGACATCGGCTGCATGGTCGAAGATATCTTCCTCGAAAACAACCTTCGGATAGTGCCATTCCGCATAGAACTCCTCATACTGCTTGTTCAACCCTTCCAGATAATCACCGCTGATGTTTTCGATGCTTCGATTGCGCTTTCGAATATTCGCAAGCAGCGTCGGAACGTCTCGACGAAGATAGACCAGCAGATTGGGGTTCGGCAGCCTTCGCACCATCAGCTGATAGAGTTTGTCATAGGTATTCCACTCGTCGACTGACAGCAGACCCTGACGCACCAATGCCTTCGCAAAGATCTCACGATCCTCGTAGATAGAGCGATCGAGAATAGCAGGAATTTCACTCATCAGCACGTGATTGAGAATCTGTTCGTACCGAAGGGCTAGAAAGCTTATCTGCGTTGCGAATGCCCACCGTTTCATGTCCTGGTAGTAGCTCGGAAGAAAGGGATTCTCACCGAAGGCCTCGAAATAAACAGAGAACCCAAGTTCACGCGAGATCATCTGGGCAAGCGAAGTTTTTCCTGCTCCTATGTTTCCTGCAATGACCAAGTACACGATTTCCCCCCGCAAACAAGGTATGAAACCGATCTCAGACGCTCCGATGCCAACATGACAGCCTCACGGCCTGGTAGCAGACTGTTCCATGGAACCGTTCTCCGTCGGAGGTCCAATCGCTTCCTTCTCATAGTAGCCGCAATCAGCTCACTTGCAAAACGGGCATGACATCTATAATGTAGGAGCTTGTCTGTAACATTCGGAGGAAACCTTGTATCTGAGCAAAATCTTTGCCCCGCGTCTACGTGAAGTTCCCCAAGACGCTGACACTGTAAGCGGCCAGCTTATGTTGCGCGCCGGGTTGCTTCGAAAATCGGCTTCTGGCATCTACACGTATCTCAACCTTGGTTTACGTGTGAAACAGCGCATCGAGGAGATCGTCCGGCAGGAGATGGACGGCCACGGCGCCCAGGAAATCCTGATGCCCTTGCTGATGCCGGCCGAACCCTGGCAGGCCACCGGCAGATGGGAACTGTACGGTGATGAGATGTTCAAACTCACTGACCGGAAAGGACGCCAGTTCTGCCTTGGGCCCACCCATGAGGAACTTGTCACGACAGTTGTCGGCAGTGAGCGTCACTCATACAAGGAGTTGCCGTTCAATCTGTATCACATCACGAACAAGTACCGGGATGAAATCCGTCCGCGGTATGGGTTGATCCGCAGCCGCGAGTTCACAATGATGGATGCCTACAGTTTCGATCGAGACGAGACCGCTGTGGAGTCCAGCTATGCTCTTATGTTCGAGGCATACACCAATATCTTTAGCCGAGTTGGCCTGACCTTCCGTCCCATTCAGGCAGATTCAGGGGCTATCGGCGGGTCGTCGTCACACGAGTTTACCGTACAGGCAGACAATGGCGAATGTGCATACGCAGCCTGTGAGCATTGTGGGTACGCAGCCAATCTCGAACTCTCGAAAGCCCGTCCCGCAAGAGATCCCGAGAAGAGCATAGGTGCCCTGCCAGAGGTGGAGGGCGTTCCGACTCCAGGCGTCCACTCAATCAGCGACGTTGCACGATTCTTCGGCACCGATCCTGGCACTATTCTGAAGTCCATCCTGTACATCGCTGATGACAAGCCATGGCTTCTTGTCCTTCGCGGAGACGACGACATCAACGAAGCCAAACTTCTCAAGGCTGTCAAGGCTCGGGAGGGGCGTATGGCCACTGACGAGGAAGTGCTCAATATCCTCGGCGTGCACCCGGGTTCGGTCGGTCCGCAGAACGTCACTGTCCCGATCGTCGTGGACGAGATCGTCCGCAACGATATCGCTTACATTGCCGGAGCTGGAGCAGATGGCTTCCATGTCAGGAATGTCTTCTATGGGCGAGACTTTGTATCAGACATCGTAGCAGATATAAGGACAGTCCGAGCCGGAGACCTTTGTCCCGTATGTGGACACCCACTGCACACCGCTACGGGGATTGAGGTCGGCCATACCTTTAAGCTGGGCACAAAATACGCCGTTCCTCTCCACGCGAACTATGTCGATGAAGATGGCAGTGAAAAACCGTACTTCATGGGGTGTTATGGCATTGGCATAGGGCGCACACTTGCAGCCATCATCGAACAGCACCATGACGAGAAAGGAATTGTCTGGCCGATGTCGGTGGCACCCTACCAGGTAGCCATCATCCCTCTCAACAGGGGAGATGATGCCGTTTGGCGCGCTGCTCTAGATCTGCATGAAGGGCTTCAGAGGTCTGGAGTCGATGTGATATTGGATGATCGTGGAGAGTCAGCAGGAGTAAAATTCAACGATGCCGATCTTATGGGCTTCCCCATCCATGTTGTCATTGGCAACTCTTTCCTGAAGACAGGCAGCTTTGAAGTTTCGCTGCGCGTCGACAAGGCAAACAAGAGCCTCGTCCCAGCCCAGGAGGCAATCGCTTTTATCTTGAATCTCATCAAAACGGTCGCTTGAAGTCATGTGATTGACGGCAGTCAGTGAATCACTAGAATGGAATCGTTCTATCTATGCAAAAAGGAGGAATCCATGAAGGTAGTGATCGATGAGGAAGCCTGCATCGGTTGTGGCGCTTGTGTGGCTCTTTGCGACGCTGTGTTCAGACTCAATGACGACACCGGCAAGGCCGAAGTGATCTCAGGTGCCGATTGTGCGGCGGCCGGCTGCTGCAATGAAGCTGCAGAATCATGCCCTGTAGCAGCAATTACCGTCGAACAATAGAGTTATAGGTCCCCACAAAGTCAGAAAGCCCCGCCAGTCTCCTGGCGGGGCTTTCTCTTCGTCGCGCAATTGTTGCCGTCTAGTCAGAATATCGTCCCAGAACAAGACATACGTTGTGACCGCCAAATCCAAAAGAGTTCTTGAGAATGTGCCCAACTTCACACGAACGAGCGACATTTGGCACATAGTCCAGTAAACAGTCGGGGTCGGGCATCGTATAATTAATGGTCGGATAGATGAGCTTGTTCTTGATAGTCAGCATGCTGGCAATTGTCTCCACTGCTCCAGCGGCACCCAGCAGATGGCCGATCATGGATTTCGTGGAGCTAACGGGAATCTGCATGGCCTGTTCTCCGAAAAGTGTCTTCAGTGCATAAGACTCCGTCCTGTCGTTAGCCGGCGTCGATGTCCCATGCGCATTGACATAGTCGATGTCAACTGGAGTAAGTCCCGCACGTTCAATAGCCACACGCATAGCGCGCACGATCTGCTTCGCCTCAGGATCCGGCGCTGTCATGTGATAAGCATCTGATGTCACAGCCTGTGACAGAATCTCCCCATAAATATGGGCGCCTCTCGCAAGCGCATGGTCCAGCCGTTCGAGAATCAGGATTCCTGCACCTTCTCCCATGACAAAGCCATCACGCTCTTTGTCAAAAGGTCTGGAAGCATGACTCGGATCATCGTTACGGGTAGAGAGAGCGCGCATGTTGGCAAATGCGCCAACACCTATCATGGTTATTGCTGCATCGGAGGCTCCCGCCACGATAGCGTCCGCGTCTCCTCTTCGAATTCCTTCAAACGCCTCTCCCAACATCTGGGTGCCGCTAGCGCACGCACTGACGACCGAGTTCGTACCGCCGTACAGCTTGAAGCGCTGGGCTATCGTACTTGGAATCGAATCTACCAGCATCTTGGGAATAAGAAACGGCGAAATACGAGATGGACCTTTGGCTGCCACAACAAGCTCCTCGGCTTCCAGAGATGCTATGCCACCAATGCCGCTTGTGACGTAAACAGCAATTCTCTCTCTGTCCTCGGTTTCCAGGTTCAGCCCTGAATCCGCGATTGCTTCCTGTGCAGCTGCAAGAGCAAGCTGCTGGACACGATCCGTACGAGCAATGTCGCGCTTCTCGAAATAGTTCTCCGGCTCAAAATCCTTGACTTCACCTGCTATGCGACAACTAATCTCGCCAGTATCGAATCTCGTGATTGGACCCACGCCCGACACGCCAGCAGCCAGGGCTGCTTCGAAAGCCGGTACGTTGTTCCCAATGGGACAGATAACACCTAGCCCGGTTACGACTACACGCATGCGCTCCACGGCGGCTGTACCCTCTGCCCCGTCAGGCAATATGAGCCATCACATAGTCGACAGTCTGACCGACAGAGGCTATCTTCTCAATATCCTCATCCGGAATCGACGTTCCAAATGCATCCTCAAGAGCCATCGTGATATCAACCAACGCCAGAGAATCTGCCCCAAGGTCCTTGACGTACTGGGCGTCATCCGTAATACGCGATTCGTCCACTCCAAGCTTTTCCTTGGAAATCTCAACAACCTTTGCTCGAATTTCTTCTTTGGTCATTTCATTCCTCCCAATTTAAGTAGTGCCAGATGCTCTAGAGAGACAGTCCGCCATCGACCACGAGCACCTGGCCAGTAATATACGAAGCATCCTCACCTGCAAGAAACGCTACAGCTCCGGCGACGTCATTCGGTGTTCCGGCACGCCGTAGTGGAATGTGGGCAAGATACGAGGATATGACCTCCTTGTCAAGTGAACTTGTCATGTCCGTCTCCACAAATCCAGGAGCAACCACATTGACAGTTACTCCCCGAGATCCCAGTTCCTTTGCCGCCGTCTTCGCCAGTGCGATAACCCCGGCCTTGCTGGCCGCATAATTAGCCTGCCCTGCGTTGCCGCTCAATCCAACCACTGATGAGATCAGCACGATGCGTCCTGACTTTTGTCGGATCATCTGCCGCGAAGCCGCCCGAACGACATTGAATGCTCCCGTGAGATTGATACGAAGCACCTCATTCCACTTTTCATCAGTCATCCGGGCCAGAAGGGCATCGCGCGTCACACCGGCGTTGCTCACCACGATATCAAGTGAGCCTGTTATCTGTGTGCTGCGCGCAATGAGATCATCAGCCTCCCTGCTGTCTCCAACGTCGGCCTGGACTGCTTCGCATGAACGACCCATGGCTCTCACCAACGTGACCACAGCGTCAGCGGCCGCTCGATTCTGATGGAAATCTAAGACAACGTTGGCTCCTCTGCGTGCAAGCTCAAGCGCAATCCCTCGGCCAATTCCTCGGGACCCGCCTGTAACCAGCGCTGTCCGGCCGTCCAGATTCAGTCCCACGTTTGTTCCTCGACAGCTCCGACCTTTGCGCTCTGAACCATCTTTCGAGCGAGTGTCGCCAGGACATTTTTCGGACCCACCTCCAGATATTCGCTGGCCCCCATTTGGCCGAGGACACTCATCGTCCGCACCCACTGAACCGGATGACTGAACTGAGCAACCAGGTTCTGTCTAATTGCCTCCGGGTCATCTTCAACACCGGCAGCAACATTGTTCACAACAGGTAAGCGAGGCGCCGATAACGGGATCTCCGCAAGCAGTTGTGCAAACTCAGCCGCGCCGTGCGCCATAATCGATGAGTGAAATGGGGCGCCCACGCGAAGCTTGATCGCCCGTCCTCTCCCTAATGTCCTCACCGCCGCAATGGCACGATCAACCGCAGCTATTTCCCCGGACACAACGGTCTGGTCGGGAGCATTGTAGTTCGCAATTTCAACAATCCCTGCCGTGCGCCCCTCTGCAAGTATGGTTTCGAGGTCGGTGTCGCCCAACCCCACGATAGCCGCCATGGTACCCGGCGAACTCAAGGTCGCTCGCGCCATGATTTCACCACGATGACGGACCAGCCGGACGCCATCCTCAAAGGTAAAGACCCCGGCTGAACACAATGCACTGAACTCGCCAAGACTGTGGCCCGCAGCGGCATCGCAGAGGACGTCCCTTGCTGTCAGCACCTCCACCCAAGCCATCTCCGTAACGAACAGGGCCGGCTGCGTATTCTCGGTGCGAGTCAACGTCGTCTCGTCCCCATCCTGTACAAGACTCCAGAGATTGAACCCAAGAACATCGCTCGCACGCTCAAACAATCGACGCGTGATGTTCTGATCAGCAACGTTGCCACCCATGCCTATGTACTGAGAACCCTGACCAGGAAACAGAAATGCCTTCATCTTACCATCCTCCCGCTGTGGCCACCCGCTCGCCACATCCTCCAGCTGTCTACGACAATGGACAGCGACGGATCAATTCTCCGCTGCCGACGTTCCAAAATGGCAACACGGGTTCGTTTACTAGACGTCACAACAAAAAGATGGGGCGCAGTTGACCGTCCTCTTCTCGCGGTGCTGCAACCCCATCATCATAGGCCACTCAGAAAATACCCCTCTCTAGCAACAACCGTTGGTCCTGTCCTGACAGCTAAATCTCGGCTGGCCCCTGTACCTCTTCGTTGAAGGAGGACTCTTCTGCAGATACCGATTCATCACCAGATGCTCCTAAGTAGTCAGCGGTGGGCTCAGCAGCCTCACCAGAGTCAACTCCGAGTTCGACGCTGGCACCTGCATCAACTTCCGACTCAATTGGTGTGGGCTCAGCGGCAGGGCTCTCTTGTTCTACTGCCGCCTCAGGGCTGGCTTTCTCCTGTGTCGGCATCTTCTCCTCCGAATCACGTTCCTGCAGGTTCTCGTTGCCGTCAACGCCCCTCATGCTCAGCTTGATCTTCCGTTCGTCCTTCAGCACTTCAAGCACACGGACCTTGACGACGTCACCCACCTTAAGAACGTCTTCCACCTTGCGAATCTTGTCATCGGAGATCTGAGAAATGTGGAGGAGTCCGGTGACTCCCTCCGAAAGCTCAATAATCGCACCGAAGGTCAGAATACGGATGACCGTGCCTTCCAGGACCTTTCCTGCAGGATAATCTTCAACAATGGTTTCCCACGGATGCGGCTTTGTCTGCTTAATGCTCAACGAGACCTTACCAGTCTCCTGGTCGACCTTCAGCACTTTGACCTTGACTTTGTCTTTCTTCTGAACAATCTCCTCGACCGGACGACGCCTCCCATATGTCAACTCCGAGAGATGCACCAGTCCTTCGACTCCATAGCCAATATCCACGAAGGCACCAAACTCGGCAAGCCCATTGACTGTACCCTCATAGATGTCACCCGGCTGAATATTGGCAAAGAACTCCTTCTTCTGCTGCTGCCGAATCACCTGCATAGCCGCCCGATGAGAAGCGATGATGCGGCGGAGCTTCTTGTCAAACTCTGTAATCTTGACAGGAATCTCCTGGCCGACCAGTGAAGCCAGGTTATTGCGATAATCGCTGGCAACCTGCGATTGTGGAAGAAAGCACGGTACACCGATGTCGACAAGCAGGCCGCCCTTGATAGCCTTCGTAACTCTTGCAGTGACGATCGTCTGCTCATTAAAATACTTCTCAACGTCTGTCCAGACCTCTTCCTGATCTGCCTTCAGTTTAGAGAGGACAGCCGTTCCCTGCTCATCTTCTTCTTTGATGACAGCTACCTTCATGGTTTCGCCAATGTGGGCGATTTCATCAACAACGGCATCACTGCGCGTGGTTAAACGATTTAGTGGAATATAGTAGTCTCCCTTGCCCCCGGCGTTCACCATAACGCCGTCTCGCTCGAGCTTGACCACCGAGACGTCAATGACATCCCCGCGTCGGAGCAAACGAGGCGCGTACCCAGCTTTGGGTGACAAGTCGCCGACGAGAGCCGCCTCCAATTCGGACGGCTTGATTTCGTCCTCCTCTACCTCAACAGCTTCGGATGAGACGGCTGCCTTCTCTTCAGGCATTGCTGCTTCTGGAGCCTTTTGTTCCACCACTGGCTCAGAAGGAATCTGTGCAGCCGGCTCAGCCGAAGTCATCGGCTGTTCAATTTTCTCAAGAAGGCTCTTCACCTCAAACAGGCCATCCATTTCACCTGTTGTTTCTGTTCCAACGTGTTCATTTATATCCACCATGTTAGCCCCTCTAAAATAAGGATGAACGTCAATCAATTTCGAAGTATAAAGCCAAGACGGTCCATTGTCAAACTATGACACACCGCATACCAACTGAGGCAATGCCTCAATTGCGCTGAGCGAACCACGTTATGATACAAGTGCTGGGCCGTCGCCCCTTATGCCATCTGCCGATATTGTACACCGAAGCAGGACGAAACAAGCAATGAACGTCAACAAGGTTCAGCCTTGCACGTCAGTCCTCTTTTCAAGCGCCTGGGTCAGCGTAAAAACATCGGCAAATTCCAATTCGCTTCCCTTTGGAATGCCCGTGGCAATTCTGGTAACACGCACGTTCAGTTCAGACAGCAACTTTGCAATGTACATCGCGGTAATGTCGCCGTTGAAATTTGGATTCGTCGCAATAATGACCTCGTGAACACCGTCGGTGCGAATCCGGTTCGCTAGGCGGTTAAGCCCAAGTTCCTCGGGTCCAACTCGAGCGATGGGGTCAATCCTACCGTGCAGAACATGGTACAGACCCCTGTACACCCCGGTCTTCTCGATTGCCGCGAGATCGCGTATCTCTTCGACGACGCACAGCAGTCCTCCATCGCGAGACAAGTCTTGGCAGATTTCACATAAATTCCCCTGTGCAAAGTTGCCGCACCGCGTGCAAAAGTGTATCTCTCGCTTGGCAGCCACAAGAGCATCAGCCAAGGCCCGGATATCCTCCTCGGATTGATCCAGCAGGTAGAATACCAGCCTGTCCGCAGCCTTCGGTCCTATGCCGGGCAAGCTGCCGAGTTTCGCCGAGAGTTCAATGAAGCGCCGGGGAAGAAACACTGATCAGCCCAGACCGGGAATATGGGGCATACCAGCAGTGATCTTCTTCATGATTTCATTGGCCTGTTGATCGGCCTGTGACTGGGCTTCCCGCACGGCAGCAACGACAAGATCCGCTGCCATCTCGGTGTCGCTCAGCTCGAAGCCCTCCTGTATGCTGATGCCAATAAGATCCTTCTTGCCATTGACGATCGCGGTAACCGCACCACCACCGGAAGTGGCCGAGATTCGTAGATCAAGCAGTTCCTGTTCAGCTCGTGCAGCATCTTCCTGCATCTTCTGAGCCTGCTTCATGAGACTGTTGACGTTATACATGATAGACCTCCCTTGAAACTCTAGGAGTCAAACAAGGACTCCGTCGCGTCGAATGTCTTCTTGAGGAGTTCGAGCTTGTCGTCCGCAGGTGCCTCCGCCGGAGCGTCCTGACCACCAGGCTCAGACGAACCTTCCTCTACCAGCTGTACCCGCTCGACACCATAGACAGTGCGGGCAGATGGAACAAGCACGTCATCCTGCTTTTGCTCGAGCATCGTACGGAACAATTTCGTTTTCGGGCCCAGCACAATTCGCAGGACACCTTGGTCGACCCCTACCTCACGAACATCCAGAGCCTCCAGCATAATCCCGATGGGCTTGCTTGACTCTGCCACGATAGACTTGAAACGTGTCCACTGCCGTGCGGCATCGTCATCCCCCGACTTCACGGCTCGTGCAGCATCCAGAGCGCTATCCGACCCCAACCCTGTCGGCACGCCCACACCAGGTTCTTCCTGCACAGGAATCGGCGTGCCCACTCCCTGGCTGCCTCTGAACTGCACATTGTGAGCTACTTCTTCGTGAGCATACTCGCTCTGCACTGGAAAGCCAAGAGCCATGGCCAGCAGAAAAGCTTGAACAAGGGGATATGGGTCTGACAAGTAAGCTGTCTGCTGCTGGATCCTCGCCAGCATGCTAGCCAGCTGCACGAGTGATGCCGCGGAGAACTTCTTGAACCGCTCTGTCGGAGCGGCCTCAGAACTTGTATTCGCTGCTGTCACCATGTGAAGAATGTAGCCGCTGATAAGTGCAATCGTTCTTTCCAAAAGGTCCCCCGGCTCTATTCCAGCTCGGTTCAGCTGGTCCAACACCAAGCTGACTGCCTTCGCATCCCGAGACAGCAAGGCGTCTACAAGGAGCGATATGTTCTCTCCAGTCGGCAACCCCAGCAAGTCCAGCACTGCAGCTCCAGATACCGGATCGTCTCCGAAGACAGAAAACTGGTCCACCAGAGCGATGGCCCCCCTCAGTGAGCCACTGCTCATGCTGACAATCTGGTGAAGCGCATCATCCGTAATGTTGGGAGCCTCGATATTCCGGATCTTCTGCAGATAGTCAAACATGGCAGCCTCGGAGATCCGTTTGAAGTCAAACCTCTGGCATCGTGAAAGAATCGTCTCGGGAAGCTTCTGTGGCTCGGTCGTCGCAAGAATGAAGATCACGTAGCCCGGAGGTTCCTCAAGTGTCTTGAGAAGTGCGTTAAACGCCTGCACAGTGAGCATGTGTGCTTCATCGATGATGAAGATTTTCTTTCGACTATGAGCAGGAACAAATCTGGTCGATTCACGCAGGTCTCTGATCTCCTCAATTCCTCGATTGCTGGCTGCATCAATCTCGATGACATCGACATCCGTACCTGCAGTGATGGCTCTGCAGTGTTCACAATGCATGCAAGGTTGGCTCGAAGGCCCATTTTCGCAGTTCAGCGCCTTGGCCAGAATACGGGCCACTGACGTCTTTCCCGTTCCCTTGGGCCCTGCAAACAAATATGCATGGGAGATTCTGCCGCTGTCGATCGATCCCTTGAGAATACGGACAATCGTTTCCTGCCCGATGATTCCATCAAACGTCACGGGCCGATACTTCAGATACAGAGAAAGGTAGCGCTCGCTAGATTCCATTGTACGATTAGTATATTGTCGACGGCTCCCATTGCAAGAAGTC
>JAJFTL010000063.1 GCA_021373025.1 bacterium | reverse complement strand
TTCGCACTGTTGGTACCATGGATCTGGTGGTCCCGTGGCAAGAAGGTGGGTGGCAGCAGAGGACGCGGTGTCCGTATCCGTCTGGCCCGTTCCTCGTACAAATGGTTCGGAACGAAGGCAGGAGCCTGCTTCAGTACATATCCCCAGCGCATCATTGAGAACTCTGGTCGTCCATGCGGGTCACCTTTCCAGCTTCCAACAGCTGCCTGGTGAAAAACTATGCCGTTGTAAACTCAGATGAGCAAGAAACGTTCTCACGACATTCGTCGCTGGTACGGGGATCAGGGAACCAGTGCCTGGTCTTCTGGGCGATGGAAACGAGCGTCAGCATGACAGGTACCTCGGTCAGGACCCCTACCGTCGTTGCAAGTGCAGCTCCAGAATTGGCACCCCACAACGAGATCGCGACGGCGACCGCCAGTTCAAAGAAGTTGCTGGCACCTATGATGGCGGCAGGTGCGGCAATACGATACGGGATCTTCACCATCTTACATATGCCATACCCAATCCCGAAAATAAGGTAGGTCTGCAGGATAAGGGGAACAGCAATCAGGAGAATATTGACCCAGTTGCGAGTGATCGTCTCTCCCTGAAATGAAAAGATGAGAAGAAGTGTCGCCAGCAAGGCAATGGTTGTGACGGGCTTCCACTTGGGGAGGAAGACATTCTCATACCATTCCCGGCCGCGCGAACGGATGAGTCCACGCCTCGTCAGAGCTCCTGCGACGAGCGGGATGACAACAAACAGGACAACAGACAGGAACAGCGTCGCATAGGGGACGGTGATGCCACTCACTCCAAGCAGCAGGGCAACGATAGGAATGAAGAGGACGAGGATGACAAGATCATTGATCGCAACCTGCACCAGGGTATGTGCGGCATCGCCTCCCGCGAGGTAACTCCAGACAAAGACCATGGCCGTGCACGGAGCAGCGCCAAGAAGAACCGCGCCGGCTATATACTGCTGAATCTGGTCGGAAGTCAGCATACCGCCATAGACACCCTTGAAGAACAGGAGTGCCAAGGCAAACATCGTGAACGGCTTGATAGCCCAGTTGACAATGAGTGTGATGATGAGCCCCTTTGGATTCTTGCCTACACGAACGATGCTGCCAAAGTCGATCTGCAGCATCATGGGATAGATCATTAGCCAGATGAGTACAGCAACGGGCAGCGAGATGTTGTAGACATTCATCCGACCCAGGGTCCCTACGACACCGGGAAACAGCCGGCCGAGAAGAACACCGCCGACCATGCACAGCGCAACCCACAAACTGAGATACTTCTGGAAGATGCCTAATCCTGTCTTTTTCTTTTCCATCCCTTCCTCCCAACATGAGAGATATTTGGTATCCAGCATCAACTATATCGCTCATTACCGATATAGAATAGAAAGCAAACGTGCGTTGTCAAGGCTGGTGAAACCGTTCGCGTGGTCGTTGAGAAAACAAGAAGACATGTCGTTGACATGCCTGGGAATCAGGCTATTCTAAATCGGAATTAAACGATATAATTGGCGAATGGCGATGCAGACGAATGATACTGAAAAAGAAGACATGATTGCCATTGCAAGAGCGCTGGGTGATGAGACACGTGCGCGTATCATTGGCATGCTTGGGGTACGTGCATTGTGTGTTTGCGAGCTGATGGCCGCTCTCGGCCTGTCTCAGGCGACCGTGTCGGACCATGTGAGGGTCCTCGTCGACGCTGGACTGTTATCGGCATCAAAGCAGAGTTACTGGACTGTGTATTCGGTTCGAAAGGATCTGCCCCCCGAAACTCGCCTCTTCGTGTCGAGACTCGCGGAACAGGCCTGCGCTTCTTTTCCAGAAGATCGGACCCGGCTGACGGACACGCCGATATTCCTGTGCCGTGCCAATTCCAAGAAGACGGTTGCAACGCGGCGCCCTCGTACGGTGCCCGGGAAAACCTAACCTCGTACGTGGATCAGTGCGAGACATACGCCATTCTTTTCTCGGGAGGTTACCATGAAAATAGAGTTGTATGAACCAGCCATGTGCTGCACGACGGGTCTGTGCGGTCCTTCCGTTGACGAGCACCTTGTGCGTCTGAACGAGGATTTGAAACGGCTCCAGTCGGAGGACTCCGCTCTCACGGTGGAGCGGTATGCCATCAATCAGCGGCCGTTCAAGTTTCGCGACAATGCCGACGTCTACAAACTCGTGACGGGTAACGGCAAGAAGATCCTGCCCATTACGGTCGTTGACGGCAAGGTCGTCAAGACGAAGAGCTACCCGTCCTACGAGGAGATGAAAGCCGCGCTCGACGAAGGAACACATGAATCCTGAGTACGTTTTCTTCTCCGGCAAGGGTGGCGTGGGCAAGACGTCGATGGCGTGCATGGCGGCCGTTCACTACGCCGACAGCGGCAGGAAGACGCTGATTGTCACGACAGATCCAGCGTCCAACCTGGCAGACGTGTTCGAGCAGCCTATCGGGCATCATGTCACACCCATCACAGGTGTCCCTAACCTGTGGGCTATGGAGATCGACGCGGACGAAGCCACTCGCGAATACAAGGAACGATCACTGGCTCCCATGCGCGGACTCTTTGACGAGGAGATGCTGAAGGTCGTCGAAGAGCAGCTGAGCGGCCCATGTACCGAGGAGATGGCTGCCTTCGACAAGTTCACCGACTTCATGGAGGACGACAACTGGGACGTCATCGTGTTCGACACGGCCCCCACGGGACATACCCTCCGACTTCTGCAGCTGCCGGTCGAATGGAGCAAGCACATCAAGGAGAGCGCCGAAGGCAGCGGTCAGACCTGCATGGGTCCGGTCGCCCTGATCCAGGACAGCAAGCAGAAGTACGATGACGCGGTAGCTCGGCTGCGTGAGGCGAGCAGGACGCAGTTCATCTTCGTGATGCAGCCCGAGCAGACGTCGCTTGAGGAGACATCCCGCTCGATCGCTGAGCTGGCAGCTCTGGGTATCTCGACCTCGAGCATCATTGTGAACGAGCTGATCCCCGAAGCCGAGACAGTGAATCCCTTCTTCCGTAAGCGGCGTGAGATGCAGGAGGCATATCTGGAACAGGCGAGGCAGTTGTACGCGGGTATACCCGTCCAGACGATGGAACTGCTCGACAGTGAGATCAAGGGAGTGACGATGTTCCGCAGCGTGGCTCCGCTGCTGTTCCCTGAGGGAAGCCGCAATGACTGACGTCGAGAGTCTGCTGCGTCCCGGCGCGAACGGTACGAGACAGGTGTTCTTCGCGGGCAAGGGTGGTGTCGGCAAGACGACCCTCGCCTGCCTGACAGCTGTCCACGCTGCCAGACTTGGGTATCGGACCCTGCTGGTCACAACAGATCCAGCCGCACACACCGGCAGCGTGCTTGGGAGCATCGTAACGGAGCAGGTCGCGCCTGTCGACGGCGTGCCCGGGTTGTCTGCAGCCAAGATCGACCAGAAGCAGGCGACCGAGGAGTACAAGAAGAAGATCCTGGATGATGCCCGGTCGAAATTTGGCGAGGACACGATCCAGACGATGGCAGAGGAGCTGGCATCTCCCTGTACCGAGGAGATGGCCGCCTTCCAGCGGTTCGTCGATCTCTCGGACATGGGTGGGTTCGATGTTACTGTCTTCGACACAGCCCCGACGGGGCACACGTTGAGACTGCTCGAACTGCCTCTGGATTGGGGTGAACAAATCAGGCTCAAGGCAGGTGCCTCCGATGGCTTATCTGAGGGAGACCTCCGGCAGGAAGCCCGGTTTGACCATGTGATCGCCGCCATGCGGGATCCAGCCCTGACCACCTTCAGCTTCGTCATGTACCCTGAGAGTACGCCGATCCTTGAGGCGTACCGGGCATCTCAGGAATTAGCGGCAATTGGCGTGGCAACGCAGCTGGTCGTGGCGAACCTGCTGATCGCCGAGGAGCAGGCCACCACACCGTTCTTTCAGAAGCGGCGCCAGATGCAGCTGGGATACCTGGAGGACATGCGGCGACGCTTTCCAGATACTGCACTTCTGCCAGTTCCTATGATGGATAGCGATGTTCGTGGTATCGACAAGCTGGATATGATCGACAAAATCGTGTTCAGGGGAGTTGATAGCCACTTCAAACGAAACACCCGACTCGGCTGAGTCGGGTGTCGTGTGTTCCTGGAATGTTGTTGCCTCTCACCTAGTTCTTGTGTGCATGCTTTGCGATCAGCTCAACGATCTCAGGGAAATCGATACCATCTGCCTTCACCGTTTCAAGTGTTGGAACTCCATCTTCGTCCCAGCCGCGGCGTGCATAGACAGCGTCTTGCAACTGACGATACTGCGCCTCGCGGTATTCGCGGGTGGCTGCCATTTTCTGCTGCAGGCTCATGTCCAGGATATCCAGCTTGGCAACATCGGTCAGCTGCTTCTCATAGCGTTCCTGGCGTGAGAGGTACTCCTCTTCAGTGACAGGACCCATGCCCCGGTAGGGCATCCAGTCATCCTTGCGCGTACCCTGGCCCATGCGCAGGTTGAACAGCCGCTGGAAATCATAGACACGCTTGCTCTGAGCAAGCAGTCCATCGAGGTCCAGGTCCTTGCCGGTCACGCCCTTGTAGAGCAGCAGGTAGTTTTCGATATGCTCGGGAATCTTGGCGGCTTCCAGCCCAGTGTACTTGTCCCGGTTGTCCCGGGGCTCCGAGTCATTCCATGGCAGCTTGCACAGCCCCATCAACGAAAACCAGGTACGGAACAGCGGGAAAAAGAACAGGGCCTCGGCCTTGTCAGCGAACGTTGGCAATTGGCCCTTGACCTGGTCCATGAAGATGAGCCACGCTTCGTCATGCTGTGGTCCCTTTGAAGCCATCGCATACCCGCCCTGCTGAGCCAGGGAATCCTTGCAGTTGTATTCGGATACTTCCATCCCTTTGACTTCCATGCCAATATCGTTGATGAATCGGGCGTCGGCATGATACTCGTCGATGAACAGTTTTTTCAGACGGTGGATGCCAAGGCCCGCGATCTTGCCGAATCCTCGCCCTTGACCGATCTGGTGGATCAGCTCCAACGCGTCCATGTCGCTGCCAAAGCGGAGTTCAAGACCGCCGGTGATCTCCTTGGTGATGATGTTGTTCTCATAGCATTCCATCAGGAAGGCCAGCAGTGTCGCCACGGAGACGAGGTCGAGGCCGTAGTAGTCGCAGTAGAAGTTGGCTTCCAGCACGAAGTGTGGATCGAAACTGCCCGTATTTGCCCCGAGACCACCGATGGTCTCATATTCAGGTCCATCGACCAGGACTTTCTGACCCTTCAGCGGACCGGTCCACAGTTCGAAGTTGTCGACGCCATGGGCGCAGGACATGGTGCACCCCAGCCAGCAGCCGTCCGGCATCCCCTGCGAGATCAGACCTAGCCAAACATCGCTCTTGATCTTCTCGGTACGCGGGTCCGAACCGAACTTGTAGTTCATGACCGGTAGGACGTCGCACTTGTCGAGAATCTCCACAGTGTTGCCCGTGCCGATCTCGCGCATGCGGCTGTGCGTGTGGTCGAGCGTGAGGATCTCCTTGTTCATACGTCCGCCGGCGAGCTTGATGGGCTCCATGTCGGCCGGGCAGTTGAGGTTTGGTGTCGTCCCGCTGAAATGCATGACGATGGCCTTGAGACCCTTGTCTCTGAACACGGTGCCGGGGCCACCGCGAGCAAGCTGCTTGATGCGAGTATGCTTTCGCTTCGCATCCCAGTAGCTGAGGTTGATCAGGCCCAACAGCGAGTGCTCGGCACCTTCACCCGATGTGGCAACACTAACGTTCTTCCGGTCGTCGTCACCATCGGCATACATGGCATGAAGGATTTCCGGCAGATCGTAGCTGTTGGTGGGCTCTTCAGGTGCCGTTTCGATAGTCACCACGCCCTTGTTCCCATCGACCACGAGGATGACGTCCTGGGCGGCCTTGCCCTGGATCTCGATACAGTCGAATCCGGAGAACTTCATGAATGGAGCGAAAAAACCACCGCCATTGTTATCAACGGGAATACCCGTCTCGGGCGAGATCGTGACAGAATGGGTCTTGCCGCTACCGGGATATTGTGTGAGCCCTGTCAGTGGGCCAGCCGTCAAGATGAGTTCGTTCTCGGGGTCGTTCCAGTGTGTGCCGGGCTTGACTGCCTGCCAGAGATAATACATACCATAGCCGCGGCCACCGGTGAACTTCTCCTTGACCATGGGTTCGATAATGCGTTCCTCGATGACATTCGTCGTCAAATTAACGTACAGTCGCCGATCAGTATAGCCTGCGTACACATGTCCCGGCACAAACGTGTATGTTGCCAGGATCTTGTGTGCTTGTCGCATCTCCTCAATAGACTTCATGAACCACCTCCTGATTGACCATGAATCGGCTACCATGGTATGTCGATTAGCGTTCCATTCAAGTCAGCAGCTGACTTTGGAACCTCCCAGGTAGGCAGCGCGGACGCGTTCGTCATCCTTGAGATTGCAGGCCTCGCCCTCTATGGCGACCTTTCCGAGTTCCAGGATATAGCCATAGCGGGCGACAGACAGCGCCTTTCGGGCGTTTTGCTCGACAAGGAGAATGGAGACGCCCTCCTCCTCATGGATCTGCCGGATGACACGGAAAATCTCCTGGACAATAATGGGGGCGAGTCCGAGCGACGGCTCATCAAGCAGCAGAACGCTTGGTTTAGAAATCAGCCCGCGCCCGATGGCCAGCATCTGCTGCTCACCACCGGACAATGTGCCAGCTAGCTGCTTGCGACGTTCCTTGAGGATGGGGAAGAGACTGAAGATCCATTCCTTGGTCTTCTGGAGTTCCTTGCCTGCAGGCAAGTTTCGGACGCCGTAGGCGCCCAGATTCAAATTCTCTTCAGTTGTCAGCGTGGCGAAAATGCGCCTCCCTTCCGGAACGTGGGAGACACCCAGAGCTGCCAGTTGAAAGGCGGGTACCGTGGCGAGATCCTTGCCTTTGAATTCGATGGAACCGCTTTTGATGGTCTGAATACGGGAGATAGACTTGAGCAGTGTCGTCTTGCCTGCGCCATTGGCGCCAAGCACGGTCACAATGTCATGCTCCCCCAGCTCGATGTCGATCCCCTTGAGAGCCTGGACAGCCCCATAGTTGACGACCAGATTCTTCGTGGCCAATAGTGTCGCCATGTCAGTCATCCTCCTTGCCCAGATAGGCTTCGATGACGCGTTGGTTGTTGTAGACATCCCGTGGCAGGCCTTCAGCGATCTTCTGTCCCATATCCATGACCGCAATCCAGTCCGAAATACCCATGACAACCTGCATATCATGCTCGATGAGCAACAAGGTGAATCCCTCTTTTACCAGGGATTGCAGCAGGACCATCAGGTCCTCACTTTCCTTGTCGTTCAATCCAGAGGACGGTTCGTCCAGAATCAAGAGGTGGGGAGCCGTTGCAAGTGCACGCGCAATTTCCAGATAGCGCTGCTTGCCATAGGGCAGGTTCCGGGCCAGCTCGTCGCGATATGGCCACAAGCCCACCTGGTTGAGCCGGTACGCAGCCGTCGCCACGATTTCACGTTCCTCACGAACCTCAGTGACCGTGTGCATGACGGCAGCCCACGTTCCTGATCGCGCGTGACAGTGTGGGCCGGACATAATGTTCTCGATGCAGGTCAATGAGGGGAACAGTCGAATGTTCTGGAAGGTGCGGGCGATACCATAGCTAATGATCGTATGTGGTTTGAGGGTCGTGATGTCTCGTCCCATAAAGTCGATTTGCCCGGACGTGGGCTTGTAGATGCCCGTAATCATGTTGAACAGCGTCGTTTTGCCTGCACCATTGGGTCCAATGAGCGACGTGATCTTGCCCGCACGCACATTGAGGTCAAAGTTGTTCACCGCGGTCAGGCCACCGAACTTCAGAGTGACACCGTGTGTCTGAAGAAGCATCCCTTCATCCATTGTCACCGTCATGGGAGGAAGCCGGACGCCTCTGACAGTATCTGTGGTGGCTGGCTTGAGAATAGAAGCATCGGGCTTGCCCATCAGAATCAGATCGTCCTCATTCCTGGGAAGTCCCTGAATACCCAATCCAGCCAGCCCGGCACCTTCTCGCTTGCGCGGCCAGATCCCTCCGGGACGGAAGATCATCATCACTATCAATGCCAAGCCGAAGAACAGCAAACGGTAGCTGGCGAACTGACGAAAGACCTCAGGGAATACCACGACGATGGCTGCCCCCAGGATACTGCCCGGGATAGAACCAAGGCCGCCTAGCAGGACGATGCAGAAGAGCAGGGACGATTCCATGAACGTAAAGCTGCCAGGCGAGATCGACATCTGTTTGGATGCATAGATATTCCCGGCTGCACCAGCAAGAGCAGCCCCCAGCACGAAGGCCAACAGCTTGTAGGAGCGCACGTCGACACCACTCGCCTCGGCCGCTGTCTCGTCCTCACGGATATAGTTCCAGGCTCTGCCGACACGCGAACGCTGGAGACGTACCAGGCCAAACACGACGACGGCAATGATGATCCACGTGTAGAAGTAGAATTGCGTCGATGAGTTGACAGCCAGTCCAAAAAGATTGGGGCTGCCAATGCCGTTGATACCATTGGGGCCCCCCGTCAGGTTGAAGGGATTGTTGATCATGGTCAGGCGCACGATTTCGCCGATGCCAATGGTCACAATGCACAGGTAATCGCCTTTCAGGTGGATGACGGGCGACATCACCAGATAGGCAAATCCTCCGGCAACCACTGCACTCAACGGCAACAACACGACGATGGGCACATGCAATGTCGTGTTCAGAATGGCCGTGACGTAGGCCCCGATAGCATAGAACGCGGTATGCCCAAGGTCAAACAGCCCCACCTCACCCAAGACGATGTTGAGGCTGAGGCCAAGGAGCGCATAGATGCCTACGAAGAAGGCGACGTCTATCCAATAGTCGGAGATGAAGGGCACAAACGGGTAGACCGCAAAGAGAGCTCCCGTGATGGCCAGCAGCAGCCACCCACGATTCCTGGACCAGAACGTGGCAGGATGCTTTCCAGATGGTCTGCCCGAGCCAGCGTGTTTGAGAATGGAGTCTGTAATTCCCATGGCAAGACCCTCAAACCTTCTCGGCAGTCTTCTCGCCCAGAAGACCTGTCGGTCGCCAGATGAGCACAGCGATGAGGATGACAAAGACGAAGACGTCTTTCCACGCGCCGCTTACATAGCCGGCGAAGAGCGATTCCATGAGTCCCAGCAGAATTCCTCCGATCATGGCTCCCGGGATATTGCCGATTCCACCCAGGATCGTCGCGGTGAAAGCTTTCAAGCCATACGCCCATCCCATGTTGAAGCTGATGGCACGGTAATACATGCCGTTCATGACACCGGCGATGCCGCCAAGAGCGGGACCGAGAGCAAAGATGAAAAAGATGACGACACGGACGTCGATGCCCATGAGGGTCGCTGTGCTGCGGTCAAGGGCAGTAGCACGTATGGCTGCGCCAAACGTTGTCTTCTCAACGATAAACCAGATGACGAGCATGAGCGTGAATGACAACAGGAGAATGACAATCTGCAAGCTGGTCACGGGTAATCCCAGGATGGAGAAGCGTGTGGAAGGGACGACAGCCGCGGGGTAGGCCTGAGGGCGGGAGCCCCAGATGGCCATGATGCCATTCTCCAGGAAGATGGACATGCCGAGCGCAGAGACGACCAGTGGAAGCCTACCTGTGGGATACACGGGACGATATGCTACGCGTTCCATCAGGAGACCGGCGAGGCCGACACCCACGAAGGCAAACAACATCGCTATAGTCATCCCTCCCCAGAGCCCGAAGTGCATCGTCACCCACGACGAACCAGCGATCAGCAGCGTGTAGCCCAGGTACGAACCAAGAGCAAAGAGGTCACCATGGGCAAAGTTGATCAATTTCATAACACCATACACCATCGAATAGCCCAATGCCACCAGTGCGTAGAACGAACCGATGGTCAGGCCATTTATTGACTGCTCTACAAACGTTGCCATGGTGACCTCGCTTCAAACAGGATGTGGAACTATGGCTGATGGACGATGTACTTGCCCTCGGCTGTAACTTCGTACATCTTGTAAGGAACGTCTTCCCGGTCGCCAATCGATGTGAACTTGATGGGGCCTGTGACGCCCTCCACCCCCGTCATGTTGGTGTGCATGGCATCTGCGATTGCAGTGGAGTCAGTGGAATTCGCATTCTTGATCGCACCGACGATGGCATACAGGCCGTCAGCAGCATACACGGGCCACGGGCTGGAGGGGAGGTCACCGAACTTCGCTTTGTAGAGCGTGCGGAACTGCTCCGCAATAGGGGTCGTGACATCACTGATCAGTGGCTCCTGTGTCATCAGACATCCCTTTGCGACTGTGATACCAGCGATTTTGATGAAATCGTCGTTGATGGCGGCATTGCCACCAACAAATGGGCACATCAGGCCAGCGTCACGTGCCTGCCGAACGAGCAGACCCGCCTCGGTGTAGTAGCCAGTATAATACCAGACGTCAGGATTGGTATTGCGAAGTTTGGTAACGGCAGCTGAAAAATCCTTTTCGCCAGGCGTAATTGCGTCGTAGTAGACAATTTCGCACGTTCCCGCATCGACGTACGATTGGAGAGCCTTTTTTGTCTCCTCCGCGACGCCCTTGGCGAAGGTGCTGTTGTCATGCATGATGGCAATGCGTTTGGCGCCCATCGTTTCGACGGCGTACTTCGCAAAGAACAGGCCCTGCGCGTCATCGCGGCCACAGGTCCTGAAGAAATAATTAGGTTTCTTGTCCACAGTAAGCCGCACGGCCGTGCAGCCGTAGCCCACGCTAACCATCTTGTTCTTCTCGTAAATGTCTTCTGCCGGCTCCGTAACCGACGAGCCGTAGCTCCCGATGACCGCAGCAACCTTCATTGACACGGCCTTCTGAGCAGCAATTGCACTATCCTTGGGGTTCGAGCCGTCATCGACGACGGTGATTGCAATCTTACGCCCCAGGACACCACCAGCATTATTGATCAATTCAGCAGCTACTTCGACCGATTGTTTCGCCATTTGACCTTCGTACGCATAATCACCAGTGATGGGTGCCTGCAGTGCGATTTGGATGTCGCCGGTGTCACCAGTGTTCTTGGCACATCCGGACAAGGCAAGCACTGCGGCAAGCATACAAACGAGCACGAGCAGTACAGTTCTTCTCATTCCTCTACCTCCTGATTCACGAGCAGATATGGTGCGCTTGCAACTACTGCCGAAACTTTTTCAGAAGACCATCTGAGGCCATATTCGTGTACCGATTTTCTTTTCTCTGCTGTTCCCTGGAACCATGATAGTTCATACGTATATTGGAGACACTGCAAAAAAATACAAGAGGCTCCTATTCTGGCAACTGTATGCGGGAAACTTGAGGAGGTGTGCTCTGCAGTAATCTCTGAAGGCAAGCCACTTCTTGTGGGCGTGTGCACTTTTTCACGAACTTTGGCAAAAAGGCAAATGAATTCTATACTGCAATGGCAAGCAAGCATTCTGTAGTGGAGAGGTGAAAAAGTGGAAGACAGCCGTATCACCACGCATCCGATTCTTGCGTGGGACCGGGGAAACCCGGTGCATGTCACGTATGACGGCAAACCCGTCACCGCCTATCCCCAGGAAACAGTAGCAATGGCTCTCTACGCTGCCGGAGTCAAGCAGTACAGTACCTCCTCCCGCTTCTATCGTCCGAGGGGCATGTTCTGTGCCATCGGCAAATGCTCGTCCTGCATGATGCGTGTCGACGGCATTCCCAACACGCGTACATGCGTGCTGCAGGTACGGGACGGGATGGACGTCGAGACACAGCACGGCGATGGACGGTTCCCCGATGTGCAGGCGGCGATGAAGCGCGTGAAGGAGAATGATGCCGAGATTCTGGTCATTGGTGGTGGCCCCGCTGGACTGGAAGCATCGCTCTGGGCGGCCAAAGCCGGCGCACACGTTATCCTGGTGGATCAAAACCCTCAGCTGGGCGGCCAGCTTGTCAAACAGACGCACAAGTTCTTCGGGTCGGCAAGGGAGAATGCCGGCACGCGTGGCATCACCATCGCGAAGAAGCTGATCGCGGAAGTCCAGGCTGAGCCAAACATCGACGTTTACAGCGGCTTCACGGCATTTGGATGGTTTCAGGGCTCGGTCTGCGCTGCCAGCCAGGACCATGCAGTGCTGTTTCACCCGCGCAAGGTCATCGTTGCAACAGGTGCGGCCGAGAAGATGCTGCTGTTCAAGAACAACGACATACCCGGCGTTTTCGGGGCGGGAGCCGCGCAGACGCTTATGAATGTCTATGGCATCAAGCCCGGGAACAAGGTGCTCATGGTGGGCGCGGGCAATGTCGGGCTCATCGTCAGCTATCAGCTCATGCAGGCTGGCATCGAGGTCGTAGGCGTCATCGAGGGAGCCCCACGTGTCGGCGGCTACCTTGTCCACGCCAGCAAGATTGCACGGAACGGTGTCCATATTCTCACGCGTCACACTGTGCTCGAGTCGGTTGGTACGGACCATGTCGAAGCGGCTATCATTGCCGAAGTCGACGAGCAGTGGCAGCCAATCCCCGGCACGGAGCAGCGTATCGAATGCGACACGATCTGCCTGTCAGCTGGCCTTAAGCCGTCCACGGAGTTGCTAGAGCAGGCGAAGCTGGATCTCGTGTTTTCGGCGGAGCTGGGCGGATGGGTTGCGAAGCGCAACTGGGCGATGCGCACCAGCAATCCTGACATCTTTGCTGCGGGAGATGCTTCAGGTGTTGAAGAGGCTTCCACAGCCATGATGGAAGGAAAAATAGCCGGACTTCAGGCCGCGTACGACCTTTCGCACACGGATGTGCCCATGGAAGAGCAGAAGGAGACCAGGCGCAATCTGGACGACCTCCGCGCCGGACCGTTCGGCGCCAAGATCTGCATCGGACTCAAATGTGTCGAGGTGCTAGAATGAGCCACTTTGAAACTGGGATTATTGATGTTGCATATCTGCGTGAGAACGGTTTTCTGCCGACTGAGGAGCGCGAGAAAAAGGGACCCGTTGCTGTCATCGAGTGTATCCAGGAGATCCCCTGCAATCCATGCGTGAGTGCCTGCAAGTTTGACGCAATCTCCATGGATGGCATCAACGGCATCCCGCATGTCGACTTTGCGAAGTGCACTGGGTGCATGAGCTGCCTCAAGGTGTGTCCTGGGTTGGCCATCTTCATCCAGGACAAGTCGAAGGCAAAGCCTTCGGTCATTGTTCCCTACGAGTACCTGCCGCTGCCCGTCAGAGGAGACACGGTCACGTTGCTGGGCCGCGACGGTGCCTCGCTTGGCAGCGCCAAGGTGAAGTTCGTGCTGCCGGCTGACAACGTCAGCAGGTCCTCTCTCATATCGGTCGAGTTTGATGACCCTGCTCTCTGCGAGCAGGTGCGCAACGTCAGAATGGGGTGATGACATGAACGACGAGGACGAGAAGACGATTGTCTGCAGGTGTGAAGATATCCCGACGCAAGAGATCATCGATGCCATCCACGAGGGGTACACCGATATGGAATCGCTGAAGCGTTATGTCAAATTCGGCCTGGGACCCTGCCAGGGCAAGACGTGCATTCTGCTTGCTGCACAGATCCTCTCCCGAGAGACAGGTCAGTCCCTGGGTCAGATCATGGCACCTACGACACGTCCACCCGTGGACCCTGTTCCACTGGGTTTTTTTGCAAAGGGCAAGGAGGCCGACGATGAGAAGTAGCTATGACTGTGTGATCATCGGCGGAGGAGTGTCAGGACTCGCCATTGCCTATGAACTCGCCAAAAGAGGCTACAGAGACGTGGCTGTGCTTGAGGAATCGTATCTTGGCAGCGGCTCGACCGGGCGCTGTGGCTCCGGAATACGTGCACAGTTTACAAGTGCCGACCAGATTGTGCTGCTCCGCGAGTCAGAGGCAATTTGGGAGCATCTGTCCGAAGAACTGGAATATGATGTTCACTTCAAGGCATGCGGGTACCTGTTCCTCTGGGACACGCCCGAACTGGTGGACAAGGCCAGGCAGAATGTGGCCTTCCAGAACAGGTATGGTGTCATGAGTCGCATCATCGATCGACAGGAGGCAAAAGAGATCTGCCCGTCGCTGAACACCGATTCATTCCTGGCAGGTCAGTGGTATGACAAGGACGGGATGGCCTTTCCCTTCGACACCGTGACCGGATATGCGCGGGCCGCGCGGCGACAGGGCGTGGACATCATGACTTCCACGCGGGTGTTCGAGATCGAGACCACTGCGGCGCACACGTTCACTGTGCATACAACTCAGGGCAACATCGAAACCAAGAACGTTGTCAACGCTGCCGGTCCCGAGGCAAGAGGCATCGCCGCCATGCTGAACGTCGATCTGCCCTATCGTCTCGACAAGCACCAGATCATGGCCACAGAACCCTTGGAGCAGTTTCTGGGTCCCATGCTGGTCAAGGGTGCGCTGTACTATTTGCAGACGCACAGGGGGAACGTCGTTGGTGGAACTGACACAGGTGATCAGAATGCCACCGACGTTGACTCCACGTTCGAGTTCCTCACAAAGTTTGCCAAAGAGGCCACAGAGATCGTGCCACGTCTGGCCGGCGTAAAGCTGATGAGGCAGTGGGCGGGCTATTATGTCATGTCGCCTGATGCACACCCGGTGCTAGGTCCGGTCGACGAAGTTCCGGGCTTCTTCCAGGCCAACGGTTACTCCGGTCATGGGTTCATGATGGGACCAATTGTCGGCAGACTGCTGGCTGAGTACATTGCAGACGGCAAGCCCAGCATCGACATCGACCACTACAACTTCCGCCGCTTTGCACGTGGCGAACTGTTGACTGAAAAGGCTGTCATCGGGTAGAGCTGCACCGCTCTGTTATTCCCTCGCACACGGGAATGACAGGAATTTGACAATACACCAGTTCCCGCCGGAGGTCTTCTCTGCCTCCGGCGGGAACGCTGTTCAGGCCCGGTGTCTGGATCGACCCACCATGGCCCTCATCCGTCCCCATGCTCTCGGTGGCAGCACGACGTACACGATGCTCAGGACGACCCACAGCCAGAAAACAGGAAGGGCAAGCCAGAAAGGAACCAGGACCAGCAACGCCAGAATCGGTAGCCCAGGAGCTCCAAGGACCGTTGCAAGGATGCAGGCATCTCTTATCGACAAGAAATCCAAGAACGACAAGACGACGTTGTGAACCACGTACGGCAGTAGCTCCATCCGTGTTCGGAGAGCCTCACCCAGAGCAACACGAGGTGGAGTTGTGAACTGATTCACGATGTGTTCCACTAGTTTGGGATACAGGCGATCAAAGTCCGGCTCCGTCAGATGGGTGTCCACATCCACATACAATGTAGAGCAGGACTGTTGCACGGTTGTCCTGTAGCGATGGTAGTAACTAGGTGGATTGGGCGGCGGATATAGCCGTTCACCAGGCATCTCCCCATATACCAGGAGCAGGTTCAGTTCAGCATATGTGCTGCTCTTGGATGACCTGACGGTCTCCTCCCACACGGTGCAGGACAACGCCGACCAGCCTCTACCGGACTCTCCTTGCACAGACCGGACAACGGCGGAGAAGGCATCCCCTCCATGGGCACGGAAGTTGCCGTAGGCAAAGAACAGTGGGGAACACACAAGGAGCGTATAGATGATAACCACCTGACGCCAGTTCCTCCTCGTCATGGAGGTGGCATGCCGATCTCTGGTGGTCTGATCTGGTATGAGATGTGGGGGATTTTCGTAGAGTCCGCTCACAGCAACCTCCTTACTATCTCTTGTCTCACCTGGAACGGGACGTATGTGTCGGCAGCTACGTAGATACTATAGTCCATGTTTATGGTGGTCTGACCATAGATGAATGGTTGGCTCGTTGTTCCTGTCGCCGTGGTGATGGTTACGACGCATAGCCGCTGGGTCGAATGGACACGGCAGACGACGCATAGACATTGACATTGATGTAGCCAGCTGCCGACTTCTGCATGTAGTAGCCCGGCAGATAGACACCCCCAGTCGTGATCTTGTGGACCAGCAGTGACCCGTCCGATGACGCGGATGCTCGTCCATTTTCCAAGGCAGTGTACACGGATGGTCTGTAGCTCCCTGGAGGACTCGAGGAACCAGTGTAGATGTAAGTCATGTTCGTGCCTAAGTAGTCGGGCAAATAGATTTGGCCATGATAGTCACTGCCGGCGAGACCGACACAGAACCGATGGTTAGGGTCCTGCATGGTGGCAGACAAGTGTACCCCCAGGTAGGTATCCCAATCTCCGAGCTGGGCGGCATTGACGATACTGCCGCAGCTGATCAGTTCGATGCCTCTGAACCCGGTGTAGGAACCATTGGACCAGTCACTCCAGTTGAAAGAGAAGTTGTAGGGATGCGCGATAATGCCGAAACCAGCGGCGCTGTTCGCCCTGTTGATCAGGACCTGTTTCGATACATCATAGCTTGCAGCATAGGTTGAGTTCTTGTAGGCCAACAGATGGCTGCCCCCGGGTTCCTCCAATGTTGCCAGTTCCTCCCCCGGGCACACGGTGATGCCGTAGGTAGTTTGGGCGCTGGTACAATAGGCGCCGTAGTTCGTCGACTCGCTGGCCTCGAGACGCGGTTGCAGGGGCGAGTGCGCAAAGTCTCCTGCATGATCAGTACTGATGGTCCATTTCAGTCCTCGGTCGTTTGCCGTGCTTACATTCGCCCCTATGGGCCATCCACCATCGCTCCACGTCGTGTGGAGGTGCCCGTCGCCCGGATACCAACCCCACTGGGACGGAAGGGACGTCAGGTAGAATAGGTTCGTAGTCTGAGAGATCGTAGAGACGTAACCATCCGAACTCTGAATCGTAATGTTGAGGCGCACAGGAATCACATCGGATGGCTCAATCTTCGTATTGAGTTTGTCCGAGGGAATGGTGATGGAGAAGGTCCGCGCCTGCAACAGGAGCTTGTCTGCTGCTACCCTTTCCGTCGTCGCTGTCGTTGTCTTCAGAAACAGCCATGCTGTCTCGACCGTCCTCGTTCGTTCGTCGCTCAGCCCCATCGTTGCCGCCTTGGCGATCAACGCTTGCGCCGTGGCCATACTCTTTTCGTCGGGCTGGATAATGCCGATCCGGCTTCGTATCTCCTCGTCTGTCAGTCCCTGCAAAGAAGAGGGTGGAAGCGTCTCGCTCAGGGTCTCCTCCAGAACATGGCTTCCGTCCTGGGGAACGACCTCGATCTTCTGGATATGCATGCCTGAAGTGCCCTTGTTGATTACCATGACAGGAACAGAGAAGCTGCGCGCAGGGTACCGTGAGAAGACGCTCAGAGGAACCTGGCAGAAGTCCTCTCCAACTGCGCTCCGTACCCGCCCGACACCGAGAAACGTGACGAACATCAGTACTAACAAGATTGCCACAAGTTTCTTCATGTGGCCTCCTTTGTGTCAACAGAATAGATGGCTCTCCACAAACCTGAACCGTGTCTCAGCTTCCCGCCGCTCTCACCCCCGGTGTCTGCCTCCATGTGCCTGCTCGCGAAACAAGCACGATGCCTCTACCCACAGAACGAAGTCCAGGCGGATTGTCTGACACACATTGTTCACGGTATCTTCACTAACGTCTCAGACAAGCATCTGATGACGTATCCAAGTGATGACAGACGACCCCACGCCAACTGGCGATTGAAGTCCTTGCGCCCCTGCCGGGCAGGCCTACACTATGGGCTGGAAGCGCACTGCAAGATGACCGTGCGATGGGGACGAGGAGCAGGACGTGCGGATACCCTGAAGGAAGAGGAGGAGACGATGATTGAACAGGTCGAGTTTCGCGGTTGGCCCAATTGCATGCGGCTGAGCAACGGGACCGTGGATCTGGTGGTGACGACGGATGTCGGCCCGCGAATCGTGCGCTATGGGTTTGTGAACGGAGAGAATATGCTCTGTGAGGTGCATGATGAGGATGGGATCACTGGCGGAGACACGTGGCACACCTTCGGCGGTCATCGCCTGTGGCATGCCCCGGAAGCCAATCCGAGGACGTACCAGCCGGACGGCGCACCGGTGCCCTTTGAGAAGGGCGAGCGCAGTATTCTCTTGAAGCCTGAGGTCGAAGCGGCGACAGGTATCCAGAAGGAACTGGGGGTATCACTGGACCCGACCGGAACGGGTGTGATGGTGACACATCGCCTGACCAACCGTGGGCTGTGGCCGGTTCGCCTTGCAGTGTGGGCCATCACCGTG
>JAJFTL010000056.1 GCA_021373025.1 bacterium | reverse complement strand
GGCTTCGCTTACGTGGAGCTGACAGGATATGAGTGACGGCGCATCGGCCCGGCTGGCCAGAACGCATAGGCCTGTGCAGCCAGGCCTCCAGCCTCGACCTCCCGAATCCCGTTCTTGGTACGAGGCAGGTAGTCCTCGTTGTAGAGACTGTCAACACCGACACCCTCTCGGACGTCTCGGCCCGAGGCACCGGACCACTGCGTGAACAGATTGAACAGGTGCTGCGCGAGAAATACGACATCACGCACGTCACGGTACAGTTCGGATTCCAATCGTGCAAGGGAGCAGGACTTATGGTCAACGGCAGGAAATAGTCGAATACACGTCGGGGGCTCCCACCGCATGCGGTTGGTGTGGCGGTATTGTCAACGGCAGCATTTGGCATGGTTCGAAGGGCACGCGTCAGCGTGCCCTTTCTTATTGTGCGAGGGCCTGCTGATCGATGCCGCAGCGTCTGCAGCGTGTTCGGCGAGTGGGTGCGGACAGGTCAGATCCGTGGACAATCTTGACGGATGTGTGAGGATATTGTAAAAAAAAGAGGATGGTATATGTTGCAAACGAACACAGAAGAGTAGAGGAGTCGCAACGGGCAAAAACTTGGATTAGAGGGAGGTGTTAAAGGATGACCGCTTTAATTGTTCTGTTTGCCGCAGCGTTCTATATTTTTTTCTACTTCACGTACGGCAAGGCGTTGGAAAGAAATGTCGTCAGGGCCGATGGTGCCAGGCCAACACCAGCCTACACATGTCGCGATAACTGCGACTACGTGCCAGCCAACAAGTTTGTCCTGTTTGGTCATCACTTTGCCTCGATCGCGGGGGCAGGCCCCATCGTAGGGCCAGCCATCGCAGTTGTATGGGGATGGTTGCCCGCGCTCCTCTGGGTGTGGTTCGGCAACCTCTTCATCGGCAGCATCCACGACTATCTGTCGTTGATGGCGTCGGTCCGGTACGACGGCAAGTCCATCCAGTACGTCTCGGGTGAGCTGATGGGGAAGTCGTCGAAGTACATCTTCGAGGTGTACATCTACTTCACGATGATCCTGATCGTCGCGGCATTCATGGGCACGTACGGAGCCCTTGCCTCGAAGAGCCCCGAGATCCTGACTGCCTCTGTGCTGTTCATGGTCGCAGCGGTGGTCGAAGGACAGCTGCTCTACAAGACGAAGCTGCCGTTCTGGCTCTCCTCAGTGATCGGCGTAGTCCTCACGATCGGTGCGATCGTCGTCGGGTTCGTGTGGCCATTCATCAAGTGCCCCAACATCCAGCTCCTCTACATGTTCCAGGTGATCTACATCATCCTTGCCGCGGCCCTTCCTGTCTGGTTCCTGCTGCAGCCACGGGATTACCTGAACTCGTATATCCTCTGGGGCGGCATCATCATTGCTACCACCGCCGCGGTGTTTGCGTTCCGCGGCTTCAACTGGCCGGCGTACACCAGCTTCGCTGCCAGGGTCATTTCGGGGCAGCCGTCCCCGTTCTGGCCTACCGTTCCACTGGTCATCGCCTGTGGTGCCTTGTCTGGATTCCACTCCATCGTGGGGTCCGGTACAACCTCCAAGCAGCTTGACAACGAGTTGAGCGGGCTGTTTGTCGGCTATGGTGCCATGTTCATGGAGGGCATGCTCTCCACCATCGTCATCACCTCCATCGGAGCATTCGGATTCACGGTGTTCCAGGGAGTTGCAGACAAGATCACAGCAGCCGGGTTTGATCTGGCCAAGATGCAGACAGATGCCGCGTACTTCGGTCAGGTCGGTGCCGAGGTCATCAACTCGACGGACATCGGCATCGGCGGAGCCCTGGGCATCTTCACGAAGTCCTTCGGACAGATGCTTAACGTCATCAAGGTCCCCGTGAAACTTGGAACGACGCTTGGTGGTCTCTGGGCCTCGGCATTTGTCCTCACGACGCTTGACACGACCAACCGTCTTGCACGCTATGCGTTCCAGGAGCTGGTCGAGCCCATCAAGAAAGTCTCCAAGGGACTCCACGCTGTTCTTGCGGACAGATGGGTCGCCTCGATTTTTGCAGCATGTCTTGGGTGGTTCCTCATCGCCAAGGGTGGGAACGCCTATACAGCGCTCTGGGCAGGATTCGCAGGTGCCAACCAGCTGCTTGCTTCCATCGCAATGCTGACTGCCGCAACCTGGGTCAAGAAGGTGCAGAAGGTGGGTGGTGGGATGCTTGCAGCAGTCCTTATCCCCACGTTTGTTCTCTGGACCACAGTCTTCGTAGCCCTGGTCTGGTTCCTGTTCGTCATCGTGCCGGTTACCGCCGCGGCTCTGAGGGTGATTCTGGGCGGATTCGTTATCCTGATGCTTGTTCTTGATATCTGGCTCATGTACAACTTCTTCAAGAGCTGGAACGAGGGAAAGCAGAATAAGGCGTAGGTACCGACTGAAGAATGGGGCGACTCCTCGATTCTTTGAAAAGAGGCTTCAGATCGTTTGACAAGGGGATGAGGGAGGATGCTACCTCCCTCATCCGTAAGCAGCTTGATGAGGAAGAGAGTGTATTTGCGCTGTTAACGATGGGGGCCTTTTCGGGTCTCCCGTCGCCGCCAACCGGCGTCCTGCTCAGGATCCTTCCACACATGTCGCGCGAGATTTCCGTGATGAACAAGAGAAGTGCCGGGCTCGACGACGTGTTTTCCCAGACGCTGGGAACGTTCGACATCGACTAGGAGCAATTGTTGAAAACGTATTTCTTCCTTGGCAAGGGTGGCGTCGGCAAGACGACCGCTTCTGCCGCCTGGAGCGTCGGCCTCGCACGCAGCGGCATGAAGACGCTGGTCGCCTCCATCGACCCGGCACACAACCTTGGCGACGCATTCGCCGCGGACCTGGGAGACAGGATAACGCACGTGGCGGATAACCTTGATGCCGTCGAGGTGAACATCGATGACATGATCCGTGCGTATCTCGACGAGCTGTCGGTCAAGATGAAGCATACGTACAGCTACATGTCGGCGATGAACATCGATGGGTACTTTGACATCCTGAAGGATTCGCCGGGCATCGAGGAGTACGCGACCATGGAGGCCATCAAGAAGTTTGTCGCCCTGGCGCAGTACGATGCCGTAGTCTTTGATACGCCGCCGACGGGCATGACGATCCGCGTGCTCGCGATGCCGCGTGTATCGCTGCTGTGGACCGAGCAGCTGGTCAAGATGCGCAAGAGGATCCTTGCGACACGGGGCATGGTCGAGAATGTCCAGGGGAGGTTGGAGGCGCAGGTTGACGGGGAGACAGTCGTGCTTTCCTCAGATGAGAAGGAAGACCCGATTATGCAGGAACTTGTAGCCTACCGTGAAGAACTGAAGACCCTGAAGGACATGTTCTCGTCTGACCAGTCCTATGTCAGCATCGTCACGATGGCGGAAGACCTCGCCCTGCTTGAAACGAAGAGGATCATCGAATCACTGGGCAAGTTCAGGATACGGGTGCACGCAATCTACCTGAACAAGTTCTTCGCGATGGCGAACCCGCCTGACGAGATCAAGGGCAAGATGGAAGAGCAGGAAAGGGTTGTCGCACGCATGAAGGCCGAGATTCCGGGCATCGCGGTCAAGGACATTCCACTGCTGAGGAACTCCCCGAGGGGGATTGAAGCGCTGTTTACCGTATATTCCAAGTATCTGGTCTGAAAAGGAGACACAATGAGCGGAATAAGTGGCGATTGGGTTATGGTGCTCGTCGTTCTTGCTGGAGTTGCTACGCTGCAGTTCTACCAGGGCCGCAGACTGAATATCGCCCTGATCAAGCACTATGTTCACGGCTTCGAGAGCGTCCTCACGATCCGTGACCAGCTCTATACGTGGATTGGCGGATACTCCGGCTTCAAGGTCGGCTATGACGTGGATGAGAAGTCCATCAAGAAAGTCGAGCTGACGCTGACATGCCTGTCGCGACAGAGCATCTTCTGGCTGCCAATCTCCTATCCGGTCAAGAGGGGCGACCGTCTGTTCATCGTCCTCAGGCCCACCTTCAAGGTGCGTGCGGATGCGCACATCATCCGGAACTTCTACTACCTTTTCGGGCCCAACATCACAGAGAGAAAAGAGCTCACAAAGGGAAGAACCGAGTTTGAAGATGCAAAGGGCTTCTACTCCCTCTACAAGCAGGAAGGAGACATTGACCGGCTCAAGAGGCTTGTCGAGGCATCAATGGATCCGAAGCGGCTGCGGCACATAGCAGTCGTGAAGGAGACCAATGTTCTCTTCTGCCTGATCAAACCTGATCCCATGAAGACCCCCGAGGAGCTGAAACGGCTCGTCGAGAACTTCCCCAAGTACTTCTCGAACGGGGGAATGCTCGACTAGCCATCAAACGTCTGGATAGAGGCATCTGTGGCAGGCAGCCGGCATCGATCTGTCTCCCGGGTGGGCGCACTGGACGGAATCCCCCGTCAGCACCATACTCCCCTTGGCGATAGCCAATGTGGCTTCACAATCCATGTGCACGAAAAACCGGAAATCGTTGTATTGGTGGTGAGGTAGCAGCAAAGGCATGGCAATGCGGGTGCGCTTGACAAAGCTGGGTGTCCGCCTATGATTGCTGCGCTTGAA
>JAJFTL010000053.1 GCA_021373025.1 bacterium | reverse complement strand
TGGAATCAATTCGCAGCAAGGCAACAAAGCTTCACAAGACCGTTGTGCTGCCAGAAGGCGACGAGGAGCGCAATCAGCAGGCAGCTGCCATCATGACCAGCCTCGGCATGGCCAAGGTTGTCCTGGTCGGAGACAGCGCTTCGATCCGTTCACATGCGGATGCATATGGCGTCTCTCTCGACGGTATCGACGTCGTCGATGTGAAAACATCGCCGAAGCTGGCTGACTATGCAGCGCTGATCCTCGAGAAACGGAAGGCCAAAGGAGTGACGGCAGATCAGGCTGCTCAGATGGCACTTGACCCCATATACTATGCGACATGCATGCTGGCCAAGGGAGATGTCGACGCTCTCGTAACAGGTGCTGTCCATTCTACGGGGGACATGTTGCGTCCAGCACTGCAGATCGTGGGTACCGCACCCGGCATCAAGACCGTTTCCTCGATGTTTCTCATGGTCATGCCTGATGGGAAGCTACTGGGCTTCGGCGATTGCGCAGTTATCCCGGAGCCAAGTGTTGAGCAGCTTGCGGACATCGCCATCGCGACGGCCTCAACATTCAGGAAACTTACAGGCCTCGATCCGGAGGTTGCCATGCTGAGCTTCAGTACCAAGGGCTCAGCATCACATCCCATGGTCGACAAGGTCGTTCAGGCCACAGCGCTCGTGCGGACCAAGCGCCCCGACCTGGCTATCGACGGGGAACTGCAGTTTGACGCAGCCTTCGTTCCAGAGGTTGCCCGACAGAAGGCCCCCTGGAGTGTCGTTGCAGGAAAGGCCAACTGTTTCATCTTCCCTGAGCTGAACGCTGGCAATATCGGGTACAAACTCGTTCAGCGTCTGGCAAATGCAGAAGCTGTGGGCCCCATTGCCCAGGGTCTGGCCAAGCCGGCGAACGATCTGTCACGAGGGTGCAGCGCCGAAGACATTGTCAATGTCTGCGCAATAGCCATTCTTAATGCACAGCGGGACGCCCCTCCGGTGTCCTGGAACACCGACGTGCAGAACGCCTGATGATCTGACAACGACCCGGTTGCAGTGATAGTACGCCGGTTCGCTGCTGCAAAACGTGTGTTTCATGCTCGTTACGCCATCATTGGAGAGACTGTTGAGAGAAATCATCGATCGCTTCCTGCAGGACCACGAGAGTGACATGATGATGGCAATTGCTGGTGTGATTGCCATTCCGTCTGTCAAGGATCCTAGCAATGCAAGACCGCATGCTCCTTTTGGAAACAATGTCGAACGAGCCTTGCGGTATACGCTTGGCATCGTCAACTGGATGGGCTTTCCCGGCGAGAACGTTGAGCATGTGGTCGGGCGTGCACGGTATGGTAGCAGAACGGGTACCGACTACGCCGTCCTGACTCACCTTGACGTCGTTCCTGCAGGACTGGGCTGGACCATGCCCCCCTTTGCTGCGACCATCCAGGATGGACGCCTGTACGGACGTGGAGCCGTCGACGACAAAGGACCGGCTATCGCCACGATTTATGCACTTGCGGCGGCACGCGCCGCGCTAGAGGCATCCAGCATCGAACCCAAAAACGCCATCGTTCTCCTGTTTGGTACAGACGAGGAAAGTGACTGGATGGACATGAAGACCTACTTGCGGCATCATCAGCTACCCACCTCTGGCTTCAGTCCCGACGGTGACTTCCCGATCGTGAACAGTGAGAAGGGGATTCTTGCCCTGCGGCTCAGCAGTTCACAGAAGACAGAAGGGATACTCAGGTCTGCTCGCGGTGGAGTTCGCAGCAACATGGTTTCCGCACATGCAGAAGCCGTCATCGTCCCACCACCCGAGCACAGAGACGCAATCATTCGTGCCCTGAACGGATGCGATGAGGCAGACGGGTTCATGGTCAGAACGACGTACGACATGGACCACATCCTCGTCTCCGTCGAGGGAAAATCGGCTCATGCATCAACGCCGAGTAAGGGCCGCAATGCTATCGGCAAGCTTCTTATCGTTCTTGATGCAGCCGGGATCCTCGATGGTGTACCTATGCTCCAGTCTATTGCCCGATCGGTGGGTACAGACTGGACAGGACAGGGATTGGGAGTAGATCTTCACGACCTCGTGTCTGGAAGCCTGACGCTCAATCTGGGCGTTCTGAACTGGGAAAACGGTACAGGGACTCTGGACATCGATCTCCGATACCCGGTGACATCGACACGTGAGACCGTCATGTCCATCCTGGAACCTTCGATTACCGCCATGAACGCTGCTGTGACCATTTTTGACGATATACCACCCCATTATGTAGAATGCTCGTCTCCATTGATCGCAACGCTTGGCCGAGCATATCAGGAGCACACATACCAGAAGCCTCGCTGTATCAGTATTGGTGGTGGCACGTACGCACGCCTGATTCCCGGCGCAGTGTCCTTTGGGCCTGAGTTCCCTGGGCACCCCGCAACCGAGCACAGCCCTGACGAGTACATCGAACTGGATGACCTGCTGGTTGCTACCCGTATCTATGCATCAGCGATGGCAACGCTCCTGGCCGATGGACTCATCTCCTGACCAGCCAACTCCCCGCTCCTGGAGCATGGGTATTCGATTGTCGTTCTCGAAATGCCGCAACGTAGTATACTTGTTACCACAAGACATACGTTTCCAAGGAGCACTATGAGACAGCCCAAGAAGAAGCACGTCCAAACACCGGAAGAGCGCAAGCGCAGAAATCGGAGGCTTAATCTGATTCTGATGATTATATCGGTCGGATGGTGCATGATCATGCTCAGCATGAAGGAGTATATCTTTGTCCGATGGTTCGCGGCAATAGTCCTGTTCATTGTTGGAATTACCGGGTACTTTGGCATAGGGACAGAACGTACCCGGAAAACACACAAGTAGAGGATCAGGAGCTAACGCGATGAGAGTGTTGATTGCCGGAGGCAACGCAGGAGGAGCAACTGCCGCAACAAGGCTTCGTCGACTGAGGCCTGACGCCGAGGTTGTGATCTTCGAGCGGGGGCAGTACGTGTCGTTCGCGAACTGTGGCCTCTTGTATCACATCGAGGGGAGTATCAAGGACCGAAATGCTCTGTTTGTCGAGACAGCAGAGTCGCTGCGATCAAAGCATGGCATTGACGTCCGCCTTCAGAGTGAGGTCGTCGGCATCAATCCGGATGCACACAGTATCACTGTCCAGAACACGGTGACCCAGACCCGTACGGTCGAACGCTATGACAAACTGGTCCTTGCGACAGGAGCAGAACCCGTGGTGCCGACGATTCCAGGGGTGAACGCCCCAGAAATCATCCCGATGTGGTCCGTTCCAAATATGGACAGCGTGATTAAGATCATCAGCAAAGGTGCTCGTTCAGCCGTCATCCTGGGTGGAGGATATGTCGGTTGCATCATGGCAGAAGTCCTGGTTGAGCGGGGATTGACGGTCACAATCATTGAAGCGAGACCTCAGATCTTGTCCTTCCTTGATGGAGACATTGCAGAATATGGACTCAGTGAGCTGCAGGCACACGGCGTGATGGTTCGCCTTGGAGAAACCATTGAACGTTTCAGCCCTCGAATCCCGAACGGTCAGACAATCACGCTGGCGAGTGGCAGCACACTGGAGACAGATCTGGTCATCCTGGCTGCAGGTGTACGTCCCTCATCGCGCATTGCGGCTGATGCCGGTCTGGCAGTTGGCCACTCAGGCGGTATCGTTGTGAATCAGAGTCTTCGAACCTCGAACCCGGATATCTATGCAGTCGGTGACACAGTCGAGGTCACCCACACCGTCTCGGGACAGGCTGTCGCTATTCCCCTGGCTGGTCCGGCGCATCAACAGGCACGCATCGCTGCTGCCAACATTGCCGGTCTCGAAGCCGGTTGGAGCTCCCATTACCGTGGTACGCAGGGAAGTTCCATCATGAAGCTGTTCGGCCTCTCGTGCGGCTCCACAGGAGCCAATTCGAACCAGCTTCGACAAAGGGACATTTCGTTCGACTCGATCATTATCCATCCGCTGAACCATGCCGGGTACTATCCAAACGCCACGCCAATTCACCTGAAACTGCTGTACGGCCGTGATGGCCGTGTCTTGGGTGCGCAGGCGGCAGGACAGGAAGGCGTCGACAAGCGACTTGACGTTCTGGCCACTGCGATCTACTTTGGAGCCACTATCACAGACCTTGACAATCTGCAACTGGCCTACTCTCCTCCCTTTGGATCTCCACGCGATGCTGTCAACATTGCCGGCTCAGTAGC
>JAJFTL010000052.1 GCA_021373025.1 bacterium | reverse complement strand
TACGTCGTGCTGCCTCAGCGAGCATGGGGATGGATGAAAGCTACCATGATCCATGGATTGAGGGTAGTCCTCCGCCAGCACTAGCCGGTCACCACGGCCACTAGTTAGTGCACAGCCGTTTTCTGGTTTTCCTGCAGGCTTGCTAGTAGTTGAAGTAGCTGTTGCCGATGAACTCGCGAATGATGGATGTGCTGGGGATGACGTCGACGTCCATCACTGGAAGAAAGTAATCCAGGAAGCGGATCAGCCGGCGGGCCTCAGAGTACTCGGGGACGGTGTTGTCGATTTGGAGCAGCAGCTGCATGGCATAGTTCTTGAGGAAGGCCAGCTCATACACCAGTGAAGAGTTGAACATGGCATCAGCGTTTTCCTGAAAGGGGAAAACGTGCTGCTCCTCGCCCATGCGGACTGAGTGCCAGATCTGAAGGGTCTGCAAAGCCGAGTATCCGCGGAAGCTGTGATCGCGCACCATGCGGCGCAGGATGCGGACGTCGGTTGTGGGGATGCGGTTGTCGTCGTCCAGGTTGAGGAAGGTGAGTGCCGAAACATAGATGCGGAACTTGGCGCTGTCTGTTATCTGCTCTGTCAATTTCGGGTTCAATCCGTGGATTCCCTCAACAATAAGGATGGTACGGTCACTTGGTACAACAGTAGCGCCGGTGTCCGACGAGGTTCCGGTCCTAAAGTTGTACTTGGGCAGTCTAACCGTTTCCCCGCCAAGGATGCGGTTGAGGTCTTCATTGAATTTGGCAGTGTTCAGCGATTCCAGGCACTCGAAGTCGGGTTTGCCCTCCGCGTCCCGAGGGGTCTTGTCTCGGTCGACGAAATAGTCGTCCAGCGAGATGGCATGAGGGTCAAAGCCGTTCACCCTGAGCTGCAGAGCCAGCCGCTTGCTAAAGGTCGTCTTGCCGGATGAGGAAGGTCCTGCAATGAGGACCAGGCGAGCGCCGGAGGCAGTGACCTGATCAGCGAGCTGGGCGATCTTCTTCTCATGCAGCATCTCGCTGACCATGATGAGCTCACGAGCTCCACCATGAGCCACGACGGTATTGAGATCGCCCGCTGTCTCGACTCCAATAATACGCCCCCACTCCTCGGCTTCGTCGAAGACGTCAGCGAGCTTTGTCTGAGGGACGTAGTTGGGCAGGGCGTTGGGGCTCGTGATGTCAGGGAAGACAAGCACCATGCCCGTGCGATAGGGAATAAGGTCAAAGAGCGGCGTGTCACCAGTCCTGCAGGGCATAAAGCCATAGAAGTAATTGGGGTGGTTGCCCAAATAGTAGACATTGACCGTAGACTTACTGCGGAAGCGAAGGAGCTCAGCCTTGTCGTGCATGCCCATCTCATTCAGTAGTTTCAAAGCATCCCACTTGTACAACTCCTTCTTCTGATACTCCACGTTCTCATTGATCAACTCACGCATGCGCTGTTTGATCTGAACGATCTCATCATCTGTTGCGCGCATCTCGCGAAAATCGCAGAAGAGACCATGACCCAGCGAATGCAGGACTCGTAGCCTGCGGTCAGGAAACAGATCGCGTGCCGCAACATACAGGATAAATACCAGTCCGCGATGATAGATGAGTGCGCCATCTTGCTGCGCCATATCAATGAAGTGGATGGTGGCATCATGGCTGAGCGTCTTGAACAGTTCACGGATCTCGTTGTCGACCCGTGCCGCCATGATGCGCGACGCGTGGTATGCCGCGTAATCCTTTGCCAGCACGTCCAGGCGTACTCCTCGCGGGTACAGGACGTCCTCGCCGGTTTCCTCTATGTGCAATCTAATCATCTCTGTCGCCATCATGTGGCCTCCTGACTTCCTAGTCTACGCGCTACAAAGGTCTGAGCAAGAGTGACGGCACGCCCAAACTGGCTATACTCTCAAGTGTGGCTGAGGTGAATGTGGTGGCGGACAGGTCCGATCAGGACCTCCTGAAGGAGGCATTGAGAAACACGGGAGCGGTAGCCGTGCTGTATGAACGGTATCGTGACCGCATCTTCTCCAGTCTGATTCGCACAGTGGTGGATCGGGACCTGGCCGAGGAGCTTACCGAAGCGGTGTTTGTCAAGATGGTGGATAACCTGCCAAAGCTTGCGCTCGGCAGAGCACCCCTCGACCAATGGCTCTACCGTGTTGCTCACAATGAGGCGATGTCATGGTTCCGCCATCATCGCAGCGAGGAGCGATATCTCGAGGCAGTCCGCGTTGCCGACGATAACACGGATTCTGACTATGATGACATGGTCGCGGAGGCTCAGAGCCATGCCAAAGAATTGCATGCCGCCACAGAGAGATTGGTGCCTTTTGAGCGGGAATGTATCGAATTGCGCTACGGTGAGGGATTAATGCCGCGCGAAATCGCCCCGAGGTTGGGTTGCAGTGCCAGGAAGGTCAGCAACGCTCTTCAGCACGCTTTTCGTGTGTTGCGTGCCGGCATTTCAGCAAATCCGGATGAATTGCGTTGTCCTCATGAAGAGGAGGTGAGACAATGACTCAGGAAGAAGTGGAGCATCTGCTGGAGAACATGGACTGGGAAGCGAAGGCTGACCCATTGTGGGCTGAAGCCAGCAAGGAGCGCCTCGTTGCATACGCCGATCGGGTAGCGGCCCATCGTCGCCACGTGCGGCGGTGGCGCCTGATGCTAGGACCCGCTCTCGCCGTGGCGCTGGTCGCCCTGTGGTGGACTCAAACGACACCACTGCGAGTGGCTATTCAAGCTACTGCCCAGGTACCCGACAGCATACTCCTGCTTCAGGATACTCAAAAAGAGACTTCTAGCCCTGATCTGACAGAGTCACGGTTGCGTCAGACGTGGGACAACCTGATTGCCATGGTGACGCCTGGGGCACGCAGGGCAGCGGTCACTGATGCGCGGTGGGATTCTGCGACAGGGCTGGTCCGCGCGTCCGTGCGCGGGGCCGATGGGTACATTCTGGTTGACCCTCGCTCAAAGGCTCTGGTGGGAGTCATTGGGATGAACGTTCCGAGCGACACGCAGATGCAGGAACCGTCCATCCCTATCTTCGTCCGGCTGGAGCTGGCGCGGCAAATTGCCATGGCCGATCCTCTCATACGAGAGAGTGGCCGTCAGGCTGTAGCCGTCTCTTCCCTGACGGTATACCGTCTCCAGCCCACCAATCGTGCGTCCTCTTCATCACAGCAGGTCGCTTCGTCAGGCATGCTCGTGGCTGTACGCTTGCAGCGCGCGGGAGAGACCAATCCTGATCTGACAGCAATCGTGAATACCATCGAAGGACGCGTCGTTCAGATTGTCAATACAATACAGCTAAAAGGACTTGTAGTCAGCGATTTCGCGGGAGCATACGCTGTCGTAGATGGACAGGGTACCTAGTCTGGCGGAGGCTATTGGCCACCGGGACCGTCAGGCTCCTGCCACGTCGTGCTGTAGGAAGCACGTGACGTGGAACTTGAAGTGATCAGATAGCCCACAACGTACCAGATCCGCGTCTGCTTCGTGCCAGGAACTTTTCGCAACCGGAAGACAACGACATTTTCCTGCTGCGAAAACGTAACCAGAAACAGACGATCCCCATTGGTTGGGTCATCCCCCTCATCCTGGATGGACTGAACCTGGGTGATGCTCAAGTAGTTGAGTTGAGGACGCAAATCAACAGGGCCCTTTCCCGAATAGTCTGCTGCAAGAAAAGAGGTCAGCGTCTTCCGTGGATCCATGAGATCAGGACGTTTTCCGCTGTCTGCCAAGGACTGGGCTTGTTGCAGTTCCTCGTGCGTATAGGTGATGTGTACCCACGGGTCAGGCACGGGAAAGGGCGTTGGCACATACCATGGCCGCCAGACGAGGAGCATAGCGCAGAGTACGGCAGTCAGCGCGATGACGATAAAGAGGACCTTCTTTGTCTTCTTGCCTATATGTGTGTGTCTCTGCACTGATTCCATAGTTCACCTCTGCTAGTGTAGCATGGAACTGATGATGTCACAGAAACGCTGGGTGTCAGGAGGGGCAGGGGATCGACCGGAACGCCATCCCTGCGTACCTCGAAGTGCAAATGTGGCCCAGTACTGAACCCGGTGGATCCTGACAGCCCGATGACTTCTCCCGCGCCAATCAACTGGCCGGTACGTACGCCAATGTGGCTCAGATGACCATAGATGGTGGACAGGTGTGTCCCGTGACGCATGACGATGCAGTTGCCGTAACCCAGTTTGTTGCCATGCCACACGACAACCCCACGCGCAGCCGCCATGACCGGGGTTCCAGCCGCCGCCTCCAGGTCGACGCCGTGATGCTCGAGCTCCTCGCCGATGATGGGATGAACGCGCGGACCAAACGGCGACGTGACGACAAGCGTGCCAAGGAGCGGAGGGACAAAGTGCTGTGGTGTTGACGTCAACAGGGCCTGCCACTCCCTTGCCTGTGTCGTGGCACGATGGAAGAAAGCATCCTCCAAGGTCAGTTCATGTTCCATGGCAGCCGGGTCTCGCGCCGATATCGCTCCCCACGTCGCCTGTTCGGCATCTCGTTCCTTAACAGAGGCAATGGGATGTTGAATACTGAACGCGGTGTTGAGCGCCGGCGGCGTGACATCTCCACGTGCAGCCGCCTGCGACCGGTACCACATCAGCGATCCGATGGCAAGGATCAGGACAAGAACAATCGTCAGACATCCTCTTCTGCGCCCACGCCTGCGCGGTGCGGACGTACGCCGTTGCGCTGAATCGTCCGGGACGTAAAATCCTCCCGACTTATAGTATCTGTCTGTCTGCTCTTGCCTTTTCTGATTCATGTTTGCTCCTCAGTCCATTGTTGTTCCTGACATGCTTGGCGCCTACCGCCGTCCGGGTTTCTGTTGCCCATCCCCATTCTGGATCGCCTGCAGAAAGGTTGTCTCCAGAGTGTCTCGATCCGGGGTGATGGATTCAATACTGACTCCTGCATAGACCAATTCACGAAGGGCGACAGGGACGGCGACGTCGGTGCTAACGATCCCTCCTTGCACCCCTTCCTTTTGCACAAGGGTTGCCTGACGCTGAGCAGCCCACTGCTGGACCAGTGACCAGTCCTTGGCAGCACTGACCTGCAGACTGAACCCACGGTAGGGGACGGGATCATCTTTGCCCATCTGACGCAGGACATGGCCCTCCTTGACAATGGCCACGCGGTCACAGACTTGCTCCACTTCATTGAGGAGATGACTTGCCAGGAAGATGGCAACCCCTTGATCTGCCAGATGCCGGATATGACTGCGCAGTTCTGCGACACCCTGAGGGTCCAGTCCATTGGTAGGCTCGTCCAGCAGAAGGAGCCTTGGTTTCTCCATGATGGCCTGGGCAAGACCCAGACGCTGGCGCATCCCCAGAGAGTATCTTCCTGCTGGGGTCTTGTTGGCTGGGTCCAGCCCCATGAGTTCCATGGTGGCATCGACCTCCGGGAGGCCGATGACCCCGCGGATGGAGGCAAGCAGTTGCAGGTTGCGTCTGCCGGTGAGTTCGGGGATAAACGAGGGATACTCCACGAGGACCCCGATCCCTGTGGGCAGCCTGGCATTCCGGGCTGTCAGATCGGTCCCCAGAACCATTACCTTCCCCTTCGTGGGGTGCGCCAGACCGCACATGATACGGAGCAAGGTTGTCTTTCCTGCCCCGTTGGGACCAATGAATCCAAAGACTTCCCCTGCATCCAGGGTCATGTTGACATCATGCAGGACTTCATGTACCGTCTTGCGGGATCGATACTGCTTGCAAATCTCTGTTAATTCACACACATGTTCCATGGAATGACTCCTTGTATGAGAGTAGACATCGCCTTACAGGTCCGCCTGCCGGAACGAGATGAATCCAACGACCGACCACACGACAACGAGGGTACAGAACGCGATGACAGATGCTGCAACAGGGAAGGGGTAGAGTGCTAACATGGTTGGGAAATCGGCCCACTCCCAGTGCTTTGTGAGCTGAAGCTGCGTCGAGAAGAAAAACCTGTCCGCCGTTGATAAGTAGCGGGTCACCCAGCCATTTAGTGTCATGTCCAGAAAGATCCAGGCGACCGGAATGAAAACAGCAGCAGTCTGACGCCACCATACCGAGATCACGACAGACAGCAAAGCCAGGAAACACAGAGCGGGGGCCAGGTATCCGATAACACCCAGGAAGAAGAGAGGGGGAGAGGGAGGCATGGTTGGAAAGGAGTAAGGACGTATATTGGCGTGGGCCGCATTGCCAGTAAGAAAAGGACTGAATGATGTGCCCGCCGGCAGAACAAGCAGAGCGATGCCCAGGCTGATCGCAAACGCTGCTGTAACAAACGCCACGGCTGCCACGAATATGACCGGGATCAGGGAGACAAACCAGGTCGCCCGATTGTTGGTGCGGGCGAACAGCATGGGAAACCGGCCCGTCCGCTCGTCCCTCAGAAAAGCATCGCCAACAAGGAACACGAACGCTATCACCAGAATGAAAATCGTGATGAAGTTGCCGCACAGCAGGTCGACAGGCACGTCCCAGATGTTGGCCGTGGGGGGAGCCACATGATATCTCATGGTGTAGTCTGAGTTCGATATCATGCGTTCCAGGATGATTCCCAACGCCAGGAATGCGTCAATCGCCACGACAAAGACCCATCGTTTGCTGGAAAACAGCTGCTTATAGTGATACCGCATCATGTGGAACATCGTCATAACCTCCCTGGAACAAGGTGCATGATCACAGTCATGTCCCTCATCGCGTTCTCCTATGCATCTTCCTGCTTCCCATAGGCAATAACCGCAACTGTGCCGGTTACCAGGAGCCAGATCAGGAAGTACGCAAACCGGCCGGACATGGTTCCCTTTTCCAGCGCTAGAACATAGCCCGGATTCCATTGCTGAACAGAACTTGGGATCGTGACCATCGCGATGAAGATGACGAGTGCAGGAACAATGCTGACGACAAACGGGATCGGTACCCATACAGCCAGCAGCAGGGCAGCCGTCGAGTAAGCTGTGGCTGCCAGCAGGTTGACTCCGACGAATCGAGCTGCAAACCGCCATGGATGCGCAAGATACGAGGCATGATCCACAGGGTTGATGTAGCCGAACTCGTCCGGGTTGATCACGAGTGCCAGACCCTTGAGGTGTGCAGCGAACACGGCTGCGACAGCGAGGGACAGTGTCAGAAGCAGACAGTCAGTGATTGCCATTCCTACGCCTTTGGCAACGATATATCGTCGACGTGTCAGCCCCCGCGTGAGCGTGAAGTTTGCCCAGGATGTAGAGCGGTCGATAGCAAAGGAGTCCCCAACAACAAGCCCAGTAAGAAAAGGTAGCTCCAAGGGAAGGTTCCCTTTGAGAGAGTCGATGAAAGCTGCGGGCGCTGACGAGGGATTGGCGCGCGTCGTGTTGAGGCTGATGACATACATGAGAATCGCTGCAAGTCCTGCTGCCAGGATCCAGAACCTCTTGCGTGAAAGTAGGCGCTTCAGTTCTTCTGCAACCACGTGAGCAAACATAACATGCCTCCATGATATGCTCCACGGAGTTGCTGCTCCGTGGGGCATATACCATCTCAACCTAACTCGTTAGAACCACCCGAAGATGAGATCTCCGGTTGCGTGAACAGTACCCCACGGCCAACTAGCGCCGAATCTGACCTTCACGTACTTCGTTGTACCAGTCGTATTCGTCCATAACGTCTTTGTTGTATCCTCGGTGTCAAATGTGACTTCGCTGCCCAGCAGCTGAGACGTATTGGCGGCGTCGACGACGGTCATATAGACGTTATGCCCACCCGAATTCTCCAGGTACCCTTGGACGTATTTGCCAGCAGTCATCGTATATTGGTCGC
>JAJFTL010000038.1 GCA_021373025.1 bacterium | reverse complement strand
ATCGATGTAGGGTTTCCCTGCGCGCACGACAACCGGTCCACACTGGATAAATGTCGCGCCAGTGCAGTCACGATCTCCCACGAATGAGCGAACTTCCGCTCCCACAGCGTTTCTGAGCAGACTCACTGTCGTCGGATGTCTGGCATACAAGGCCACCTGCCCTGCCAACAGTGTACGTGGCGTGAAGTAGCTTCTCGAGACTATGCGGGTGATCTTCCCGTCCTCAACTACAGCCAGCGCCTCGGAAGACTGGATCGACAGGCCGCCCACATAGTAGTTTGAGTACAAAGAAAGCGACGGCGAGCTGGATGCAGCAGCCGCCTGGTTGATGCGAGCCACAGCAAGGTCTTTGCCAGAATTCAGGCGCACAACCGCACGAGCCGTACCTTCAACATAGAAAGGTGTGTTGTCGCGATCGATCCCGATGGTCGAAATATACGTTCCTGAGTATGAGACGGGCGTCCCCTGATCCTGAACCGAACCGCTCATGACATAACTCGTCATGTTGAACGGCGTTGCATTCATAAGGGCGAGAGGCTTCAGACTGTCCACATACGCGGACGGGTATCGAGCCGTTCCCGCGCCGCCTGCCGACTGACCACTCATGACGCGTATTCCTTTCCCCGATAAGTCTATGCGGACAACATAGAAATCGGCCGTCTGTGTGAAGACCTGCTGGCGGTACATCTGAAGTGTGACCGCTCCGGTATCGACGGGTCCATCCACAACAGGATCATCCGTCAGCCTGGTGAAGACGGATTCGCGCTCACGCGACCCTCTGGAGTATGAAACCGGCAAGAGAAGCGGTATGTCTGAAGCTGCAACGAGTATCTCGCCAAGTAATGCTCTTGGCGTAACGGACAACTGAATCGTTCGCTCATCAACAAGAACATCCAACTTTCCCGCCGTGACCAATGAAGTATGTTCGCCACCGGATAATTGCAGGGTGACAGCCGGGGCCTTCGAAACGACGGAGAAACCGGTGTGCTTCGCGATAAAACCAACAGGAACAAGTATGTGCTGTGACAACTGATCAATGACAGGAGGAACCAGCATCGTCACAGTGCGTCCATCTACGGTTGCGCGAGCGCTGCCCGTGGTAACAACAACGGTCGTCGTGCGGGCCCACACGTTGGGTCCAGGGACCCACAGAAGGGTACACGCAACCATCACACAGAACGCTTTTCGAGCCATACCACGGATCCGATCGAACATTTCACGACACCTCCCCTGTCAGTATACACTTGTTAGACGGTCAACGCCCATGACATGTTCCAGTGGGTACACTGGGACAGCATGAGAGACGCCTTTACTGCACACTTTACTTCGGCAGTGAACGCTATACTATGACTACATGTTGAGAAACGGTACTGAAGGGAGAGAGATCGTACAAGGCACAGCTTGCCCTCTGTTTCACGCTCCATGGCATTCAAGAAAGTTGGAAGCTGGGGCACGAGCCCTCCTTTGCGTCGCTCTGCTGATGGGGCTGTTTACCATCCTGCCGACAGCCCCGGTTCGTGCTGCGCCGGCTCCGTCCCCAGGCCCGGAAATCATTGTCGCTGCGAACATCTACAAACCATTTGCTTTTGTGCAAGACGGTCAGCTGGTTGGATTTGATGTCGATCTCGTTAACCTTATTGCCTCGCTCAACGGCTGGAATGTCCACTATGAAACGATGACGTTTTCGGACGAACTGGCGGGCATACGCAACGAGTCTATCGACCTGGGGATCGGATCGATCTTCAAGACAAGTGACCGCGCCTCCCACTTTGCTTTTACGGATGCTTACATGGACTCCGGCTTGGTCCTTATCACGCCTGCCGATAGCACGCTTCATTCGCCGCGCGACCTCGGTAGTCATCGCGTCGCCGTCAAGGCAGGGACAGCATCCGACGATTTCGTCGTAGGTCTGGACACTCGATACGGCCAGATCGATGTCCAGCGCTATGTGTCGGCCGACGAAGTAATCGCGGCAGTCGCCAGTGGTCGCGCCGATGCTGCGGTGCACGACTACATCAATGCGCAGTACTTGGTCAATGAACACTATCTGGGAACTCTTGTCCTCCAAAAGGGCAGTTTCTTGAAGCCATTTCTTGCTGGTCGCCAGCCGGTAGCGTATGTTGCGGCGCGAAAGATACTTCCGCTGCTGCCACAGTTCAATGCGACTCTGGCAGAGTTGCGGAGCAATGGCATGCTGGCACAGCTTGAGACAAAATGGTTTGGCTCCACCATTTCCTTCTACACCAGCAGGAACTGGCTGAGAACGGTAGTGCCCATGGTGGCTGCCGCCGCGATTCTGCTGGTGGCTGCCTACCTGCTCGTTTCCCGTGAGCGTGCAGCCCGTGAGGCCCGTGAGCGGGCTGCCCACTATCAGCAGCTGTTCGCGGCTGTCCCAGAACCAGCATTGCTTGTCAGCGACGCAGGCGGAAGCCTGGAAGTTGAGGCTGTCAATGGAGCCCTCTGCACGCTGCTTGGCCGGCAAGAGTCCGATTTGATCGGTGTTGCGGTGGAATCCTTCATGATTTCCGGAAAAGACACCACGCCGAAGACCCTTCGTTGTCTGGAAGACGTGAGGACTGCTTCACCAGGGTGGCAATTCGTTACGTCTGACGGGACCCTGATTCCCGTCGAACTCACGACGTCCACCCTGCAAACCCCAAAAAAGCAGGTACTGATCATTGCACGCGACCTGCGAGAACAACTCAAGGCTCAGCAGACCATCCGAGCAGCATACGAACAATACCATTCGCTGTTCGACGAAGCTCCGGATCCAACCTTTATCATCAGCAACCACCTCATCGTTCAGATCAACCATGCTGCCACACGCACGCTCGGCATGACATTAGAAGAATTGATAGGAAGAACGATCGCCAGTATCAGTCCTGCCTTGCAGCCAGACGGCCGGTCTTCTGCTCAGGCCATGCAGGATATGGAAGACCGTGCCCTTGCCGGCAATGTCCAACGATTCGACTGGGTGCTTGTCGGGAAGGATGGCCATCAGGTCATCTGCGAAGCCTCCCTGCAGTCCCTCCCCTCTGCGGGGCCAGCCGTGCTCCAAGGTATTTTCCACGACGTTACAGAACGTCGACTCATGGAGGAACGATCTCAACAGCTCGAACGAGAGTTGCTGCAATCCCAGAAGATGGAAGCGGTCGGCAGGCTCGCGGGAGGAATCGCCCATGACTTCAACAATATCATAGGCGGCATCATCGGATATGCTTCTCTGCTGAGGGTTGACGCACCAGAAGGAACTGAACTCTATGAAGGACTGAACACTATTGAGTTTGCGGCGAGACGCGCGGCTAGGCTGACACAACGCCTGCTCTCCTTCTCGCGCAAAGGGGGTTCAACCACGACAGATGTTGACGTCGCTGGCGTCCTGAGGGATGCACTTGCGCTTGCCATGCCGGGTTTTGACCAACATACTGTTGTGGTGCAGAACATTGCTCCGGATCTGGACTATGTCCTCGGCGATCGAACGCAGCTCGAAGAGGTCTTCCTCAATATCATCATCAATGCGCGCGACGCTGTGAAGCCCAGGGGTGGAACACTGACCGTCAATGCTTGTAACGTGAGCATCGATGAATCCTTCTACGCAAGCCATGCCATTCCCGTTCTGCCTGATGGTAGCTACGTACAGATCACCGTGACAGACACTGGATGCGGCTTGACACCCGAAGCTATGGACCATCTGTTCGAACCGTTCTTCACAACCAAGCCGGAGGGCACAGGGCTCGGCCTGTCTATCGTCTGGCGTGTTGTCCATGACCACAAGGGAACCATTGCTGTGGCATCAGAGCCGAGCAAGGGAACAAGCTTCACAGTATATCTTCCTGCCACTTCCCGCGCTGAAGCAATGAAAAGAGTCCCCCAGACATCTGTCTCAGGGTCACTCCCGCGGTCTTCTGGTGAAGAAACCGTTCTTATCGTCGATGACGAAGATGTGGTGCGAAGCGTAGCTGTCAAAGTGCTTTCTGGTCTGGGATATCATGTTATCGACACTGGAAATCCCCTGAACGCAATTGCCATCTACAAGGAGTCATGGCATTCGATTGACTTGGTCCTTGTTGACATGATGATGCCCCATATGAACGGCAAAGAGCTCTTGGAGCAGCTCCATACAATCAACCCGTCAGTGGCGGCTATCCTGATGTCTGGATACGATGCCACCGATACTCCCTTCGAGAGTATGGGCTTCGTGGCGTTTATTCCGAAGCCATACACACTGCAGGAGCTGGCTTCCCGCGTACGTCAGTCGCTGGATACCCTCGTCGAAGCATCGACCTCGACGACGCAGTCACCTGCGACCTGACCATCACCCCGCACCGGGGAGTGCGGTACGGCGAATGTCCGCACCCCTTTGAAGGCACGCGGTGTCACCAGGAACAGCATGGTCGCGAGGAACACGAGTCCGATCAGTCCACTCACGAGAAATCCCATGTTTGCCCCCAGTGCATCCGAAATCTTGCCTGCATACAGCGCTCCAATCGGCGTTGAACCGACAAACACCAGATTGTAGGCAGCCATGACCCGACCGCGCATGTGATCGGGCGATTGCATCTGCAGTGCAGTGTTGCACATTGTCGACAATGCCGCCATACCAAATCCGCAGAAGACGAGCAGTATCCCGGTCACATAGAAATTATGCTGCATGCCGACAAGAACCATCGCAAGGGACAGAATGAACCCCGACCCATAGATATATGCCGGGGTAGGTTCCAGACGCGATCCCCCGAGAGACATCAGCACGCCAGCGGCCAGAGCACCCACTCCCATGGCTGACATCAGCCCTCCATATCCGTCGGCCTTCAATCCCAAGGTCAACTGGGCAAAACTGGGAATGAGGATGTTGAAGTTGAGCAAGAACAGGCTGATCACGCCGACAATCACAAGGAGACTGGTGATGACCTGGTTCCGCCTGATGTACTGAATTCCTTCACGTACATCTTCAAGGTAGTCTTCCATCTCGCTCTTTGCCGGATGCCTTCCTGCTTGCATGACAAGGAGACTGATAATGACAGCAATAAAACTCACCGAGTTCAATGCGAACGTCCACGGAATGCCGACGATAGCAATCAGGACGCCCGCGATGCCGGGGCCGATAACGCGAGCCATATTGAACATCGTGCTGTTCAGCGCCAGTGCATTGGCGACAGCGGACTTGTCGTGCACCTGCTCGCTGACAAAAGCCTGCCTTGTCGGCGAGTCGACAGCCGTAATCAACCCTGTGAAAGCAGCAATGACGAGCACCTGCCAGTACTGCGCGTGACCTCCAAAAGCCACGACAGCCAGTACAGCAGCGGACAGGGCAAACATGGTCTGGGTAAACAGCAGGATCGAGCGCTTGGGGAAACGATCAATGATCGGGCCGATGAACAGTGAAAGAAAAAGCGAAGGCAGAAACTGGATACTCGTCAGTATCCCTAGCTTCAAGGGCGAAGCTGTCAGTTTCAGCACAAGCCATGACTGACCCGTATTCTGCAGCCATGTCCCGATGAGAGAGACACTCTGTCCGGCGAACCACAGTCGATAGTCCTTCGATTCAAATGCTGGAAGTCGTTTTCGCATGTTCATGTTGGATCTGTCCTTCGCTTACCGAACGATACAGTACATACATTTTACTCTCTCGACACTGGAATCATGAACCTATTGGTGCACCATCTGCAAAACTGTCTGGATAGTCAGAGTCACCGCCAGTGCAATCATAACGATGGCCTGTGCCCACACGGCGATGTTCTTCCCCCTGCTATTGACGTAGTTCCCCATTAGCGACCGGTCGTTGACCAGTTTCAGCATCAGTACAAGGATAAGTGGGAGCAGGATACCATTGGCAGCCTGCGAGAACAGCATAAGGCTGACCAGGCGACTCTCTGGTATCAACAGAACAATGCCAGCTCCAAGCACAATAAGTGCAGTATAGAGGCTGTAGAAGTGCGGTGCCTCGTGAAATGACTTTCCCACCCCAGACTCCCAGCCAAAGGCCTCAGAAACTGAATATGCGGTCGAAAGAGGCAGGACGCCGGCAGCCATGATAGAAGCGTTGAGCAATCCGACGGCGAAGAGCACCGATGCATACTTCCCAGCCAGAGGCGCCAGTGCTCCAGCGGCTTCCGCCGCCGTATTCACTCGAACGCCCGCGCCAAAGAGCGTGCTGGCGCACGCCACCACAATAAAGAAGGAGACAAAATTGGTCAGAAAGCTGCCGATATACGTGTCAAGGGCCTCATACCGATAGTTCTCCAGGTCGATTGCCTTCTCGGCCACAGAGGACTGCTGATAGAATTGCATCCAGGGCGCTATCGTGGTTCCTATGGTGGCGATGAACAGTGAAATGAACTCCGGATTCATCTGGAAACTCGGCACGACTGTGGCCCTGGCAACGAGACTCCAGTCAGGATGAGCCATGAATGCACTGATCACATAGGTCAGGTATACTACACAGAAGACCAGGAGTACTTTCTCGACGGAACGATAGGATCCCTTGACGACCAGGAGCCAGACGGCGGATGCGACCGCTGGGATAGTGATGAACTTGCTTAAACCGAAGATTGAACTCGCTCCGGCAACACCAGCAAACTCGCCCATCGTATTTGCGAGGTTGGTGAAGACAAGAAGGACCATGACAACCAGTGTCACCCGTACGCCAAAACGCTCCCGGATAAGGTCGGCCAGCCCCTTCCCGGTCACAACGCCCATCCGGGCACACATCTCCTGGATCATGCCCAGTGTAAACGTGATAAGCACGAGCATCCACAACATCGAGTAGCCAAAACGTGCGCCAATGACGCTGTAGGTTGTGATCCCGCCCGCATCGTTGTCAACGTTGCCCGTGATGATGCCCGGTCCGAGGACAGCGAAGATGACAGGCAGCGTTACTGCAAAGCGCCGGAATCTACTCCTGATGCAGTCTGAAATCCGTGCCATGTGTTTTGCTAGTCCAACGCCTGGTCGAGCACGTCATCGACCGTGACAATACCTCGCAGAATCCCCTCGTGATCGACGACCGGCAAAGCAAGATAGCTGTATTTGTCAATAATCTCGGCCACCTTGTCCTTCGGATCATCGACAAATACGGAGACAGTGCGCTTCTGCATGAGGTCAGCAACGATGGTCCCAGGCTGTGCCACAATCAGCGCCCGCAGAGACAGAATCCCTGTGAGATGCCCGTCGTCGTCGGTAACATACAGGTAGTAGATAGTCTCGGTGTCAGGCGCCTCTCGACGCAGCAGCTCGATCACCTGCTCGGCCGACATTTCCTGACGGATTTCCAGGTAGTCGTTCGTCATCAGTCCGCCAGCCGTGTCTTCGTCATACGCGAGCAGCTCCTTGACATCGGCGCGTTCCTCTGGCTCCATTTCCTGGAGCATGGCCTCCTGGGTCTCGGCTCGGGTGTCCTGCAGGATATCGGCGGCATCGTCTGGGTCCATTTCCTCGAGGATATCTGCTGCACGTGCGACTCCTAGACGCTCAAGAATCATGACTTTGAGCCTGTCGTCCTCCAGCTCAGCCAGTGTATCAGCAGCCTTTGCATCGTTCAGGGCTTTGAACAAGGCGTCTCTTTCGTTGAAGTCAAGGTCATCCACGATGTCCGCAAGGTCTGACGGATGGAGCTTGGAAAGCTCCTGCCAGGTGGCTTTCACCTGAACACTGTGCACATCCCTGCCCAGGGGCTCAACGAAGCTCCATGGAATCGAATTCTCAGACACTTTGCGATGGCGCAGCCTCTCAGCAATGCGGACCAGCCAGCCAAAGCCGGCCCTCCGCATGAAACTCCGAAGACCGGCATCTGCTGCTATTAGGCGTAGTTGACCATGACTCTCGGCGAGTTCAATGTCGTTCACGCGCACCACTTTGGCACCGTGGATGTCAACAATCTGCTTGTCGAGAACATGATTCAGCAACAGCATAGAGGTGCTCTCCAGCTTGGAATTGGGTTGGAGTTCGCTGTCCGCGAGCTTCAGGGTACACTCCGTAACACCCAGGCCCAGGACGTCCTGCCAAGGCACGCGTGTGAGCCCTCGGGGCGTCATCACCAGGACGGCCACGACCGCTGGAAACTTCTCACCAATCGCTACTTCAAGGTCTGCTATCGATCCGACAACAGCTTGTTTCCGGTCCAGAACGCGCATGCCAAGAATATTGCTGAGGTAAAACATGAGCGCCCCCCAGCGCACGAGATTTCCACAACTTCAGTATGCTAGGCACGTTGGCCTGTCATGTCAAGTGCCGGCGCAGACCGTCAGCCAGTCAGCCGATAGACCCTCTTCAGGGCGACGCATCAGTGATTGTCGGCCTCCACGTTCTCAACAAAGGACACAGCCTCCTCTCCCATCAGCAGAGGCTCGGGCAGAGGCAGATGGCCCACCACGCTCTTGCGCCAGTCTACGGCAAACAGAAGTACCAATGAAAGCAGGCCTGCCACAATGTTGCTGACCGTCATACCGATCCAGACACCACGTGAGCCGAGTTTTAAGGAGATGGCAAAGAACCATGCCAGCGGCACACGCAGCCCCCATAGCCTAACCAGATCAAGAACCATGTTGGGCACATTGTGTCCCGATCCCTGAAAGGCCGACTGGACACCCATCATCAGCCCGAAGAATGGGTTGGCCCACAAAAAGATCGACATGAAACTGATTCCTTCGGCGATGATCTCCGGGTGACTTGGAATGAATGCCCTGAATACGAGAGGCGTGATCAGCCAGAGAAAGACGCTTGCAGCTGTCATGAGACCGACAATTGCAGTCGTTCCTTGCCGGACGACAGCTGCCGCTCGGTCCCGCAGGCCGGCACCCAGTGCCTGGCCTACCATGGTGGCAATGCCTACACCTGCTCCGTCGTTGATGAGCGAGGTGATGCTGAACATCCTGTCCCCGATGCCATATGCCGAGAGTGCTACGGTGGCGTTGGGAACACGCCCGACTATTCCGGTCAGGACAATGAACCCGAAGGACGTACCAGATGCCCCAATTGAGGCAGGAAGCCCAATGCGGAGAATACGTTTGACCCAGGCAGCCTCAGGGCGCAGATCACGCTGCGTCACTCTCAGCTTCCGCCTGCCGGTTACGAGGATCCAAAGCGAGATACCGGCAGACAGAACCTGACATAAGACAGTCGCGAGAGCAGCACCGGCCACACTCATGCGAGCGAACGGGCCCCAACCGAAGATCATCAGCGGGTCCAGTATGAGATTCAGACCGACGGTGACTGCATTGATGAGCATCGGCGTCACCGTATCTCCATAGGCATTCATGATCTGCGCATATAGTGCCGACACAAAGATGGCGGGCATCCCGAAAAAGATGATGCGCGTATAACTGATGGCATTTGCGGAGATGGTGCGATCCGGCGTCAGAATGGGAAGCAAAACCGGTGACAGCACGACGCCGATGATCGCTACAGCAAGTCCCAGCAGGATGGCAAGAGCCATGGTCTGACCGGCTGCCTTCTCTGCATCGACCTCATTGTGCGCTCCCATGAACTGCGAGACGAGAGCGAGGCCCGAGGATCCAAACCCAAATGCAAACGCAATAAGAAACCACATCACGGGCCCAGCAACCTGGAGTCCCGCAACCGCCGCTGCGTTTTCATTGGCAGGCAGGTGCCCCACCCAGAATGTGTCGGTCATGTTGTACACCATATTGAGCAGCGAACTGACCATCACCGGCCATGAAAGTCGGAACATCGTCGTGACTACCGGGCCGCGGAGGATTTCCTCGTGGGTGGGCATTCGGGACCAGCCGCTCATCTTCTACTCCTGCACCTGGGGCTCAGCAGGCACAACAGCTGTCTCTGCAGACTCACTGACGCCATATTCACTCAGGGAAGTATTTCCGATAACCTTGTGGTGCCAATCGATCGTGGCCATGAACACCAGGGCAAGCAACGCCGCAAGAACGTTGCTCACCAGCATACCAATCCAGATACCACGCGAACCCATGTGAAGGGCAAACCCGAAAAACCACGAGAGGGGTACACGGAGACCCCACAGGCGCACCAGTTGCATGATCATGGAGGGCGTGTTGTGCCCGGCTCCCTGGAATGCCGCCTGAACACCACTGACGATACCGAAGAAAGGAATGGACGGCAGGAACAGAGACATGAACAGGATACCTTCCTTGATGATCGCCGGCTGTGTCGGGATGAATGCTCTGAATAGCCATGGTGTGAGCACCCACAGAAGAGCCCCTTCACCAACGAGAATACCGAACATCATGGCCGTGCCCGTCCAGACGACCTGGTTGGCGCGTCTTCTGAGATCGGCACCCAGAGCATGCCCGACCATCGTCGAAATGGCCAGAGACAGACCGTCGATGGCGATGAAGCTGATGTTGATGAAGCGATCGCCAATGCCATAGGCCGAGAGTGCTACTGTTGCATTCGAGACACGGCCGATGATGCCCGTGAGAACCAGAAACCCGAAGGACGTCCCCGAGGCACCGATTGAGGCAGGAAGCCCAATCCTGAGGATGCGCGCGTACCAGCTCCAATCAGGCAAAAGGTCTCGCCAGTTGACATGAAGACCGTGTCTTCCCCTGAACAGGATGATCAGCGAGATTCCAGCGGCGACAGCCTGACAGGCGACTGTGGCCCACGCAGCACCAGCAATCGTCATGCGGGCGAACGGTCCCCAGCCGAAGATCATGAACGGGTCCAGGACGACATTGGCCAGGACAGTCACCAGATTTATCATCATGGGGGTAACCGTATCACCGTACGCTGCCATGACCTGAGCGTACGCCACTGCCACAAACTCAAAGGGCATACCGATGAAGATGATGCGCGTGTAGACCGTTCCGGCACGAGCCACTGCCACGTCAGACGTGAGCAGCCTCAACAGGGCAGGCGACAAAATAACACCGGCTGTCATGATGAGCAGCCCGAAAACAATCGATAGGGAGAGTGTCTTTACTGCAGCGGTGTTCGCTTCCTCTTTCCGATGAGCACCCATGTACTGGGACACAAGCGCAAGTCCTCCCGAATTGAATCCAAAGGCAAAGGCCATGAGGAAGAAGATAACGGGACCGGCAATCTGGAGTCCAGCCACCGACGAGGCATTCTCCGCGACCGGCAGATGGCCAACCCAGAACGTATCCGCCATATTGTAGAGGTAGTGGAGCAAGCTCGATATCATGAGTGGCCACGCTAGCCGGAACATCGTCCTGACGATGGGACCTTGCAGTATCTCTTTTCTTGATGCGGTTCTTGCCACTGTTTCCTCCGTATAGCAGGAGACAACTCCATTCCTGCTTCAACATGTCAACAGTATATCCTCATTCGTACTACGAACAAGAAATGGCGGGGTACGGCATGCAAGGGCAAGGCGCTAAGCAGCGCCCTACCAGCGAATCCGATCGTGCCTGTGGCTAATGGTTGTAGGGACCGCTCTTGTTGCCTCCGTGGTTGCGCGGATCGCCATGGCCGCCACTCGGGCGGTATGTGGAACCGGAACTTCCTCCGGGTCTCGGTGCTCCAAGACTTTCACCGCGCCTGCCTGTCTGGGCACGAGCATCTCTGGTTGAGGAACGTTCAGATGCTCCCGAACGGGATCCCGGGCGGTGTTGGTTTGGTCGTGGAGCGCCTGTACTCTCGGTCCCATCCGGTCTCACGAAGCGTGGTAGGTCTACTTTCGTTTTGCCATCCCAGATGCTGTAAGAACCCGTGGCAGCCTTCTCGTGGCTCACCGGCTTGATGTCGGGAGCATAGCGGCTTACGAATTTGCGATGTGGCTCTTCTTTACTGCGAGGAGCTCTGCGGTCAGGGGCACCTGCGCGCGAGGTCGATTGGAACGCGCGATTGTCGGCCCCTGCGTGTCCCGTGCCACGACCACTCGACCGTGTACCATCAAGTCTTGGCTCCTCAGTTCTGGATGTATGCGAATTGGGGTGATTCGTGCGTGAGCGATCTGAATATGGCCGATCAGTATGCGGATGGCCAGAAGGGGAACGGTCCCCGTGTGGGTGGCCTGATTGTTCACTCTTAGACTGAGAATGACTGGTGTGCACGCGGTCGTCTCCAGATCCTGGGCTCCGTGATGGATTGTGCTCGCTGGTGGTGTTCCCATGCTCTTTATAGGAAGGGGGTTCTTCCCGTCCGCCATGATGGGGACCATCGCGGCGATCGGGTCGTTCCTGATCGGCTGCAGTCATCGATGCGGATGGTCTGCTGTGCACCTCACGACTTTCTTCCTCTGTCCGGCGACGCCAATGAGCGTCATCTTCGCCCTCCGGTGCGATGTCAAACATCCCAAATCCATGCGAGTTCTTGCCTCCCAGGCCCGATTCGTAGAGAAATGAGAGCAGTCTGGCATCTCCTGTCAACTGAAAGCGTCCTGTATAACCCAGTATGGGCGTGTCCTTAAATGAGATCACAGCCAGATGCGGGGTCTTGTCAAGACAGCTGATGCTGAATCCATCGCTGGGTGCCTTTTCCTGCGTCCAGGCGTAATACTTCCGTACTGCGTTGTCCAGAACGATCTTGGAGAACAAGGGGTCCTTGGGCGCAAAATAGTGTGCGGAGTTGCTGTCCTTGCTCTCGCTCTGGTAGACAGTAATGGGGCTGATGGTGCGAACGCGCCAGGTAACTAGTCCCTGGGCAGGTGTGGCAACGGGATGAGTGACGCTGACATGCACCGACTGCACGAGGTTCCGTTCAAGGTGAAGGTCATGCGCTTGTTCCAGCCGAGGTATCAGCGCCTCAACAAACTCCGGGCTTGGTGACGAGAGATAAAACCAGACGGGTGAAGACATCACGAGTTGATAGTGAACATGAGCGTCTCCGCCGTCCTTCTCGTGCGGCGCAATGTCGATACGCTCTACGGACTTTGCATAAAGCTGAGAAAACGTGAACAGCTTGAAGTGTGCTTCTTCCGTACCTGTCGCAATGCCCGACCACTTGATGTCTTCGGGAATACACGCATTGACAAGCCCTTGAACATAAGGGTTGTACCCCTGTGGCAGAATAAACTTGCCGAGGGCACTTTGTACTTCGATCCTGATACGCATACCAACCTCCACTCAATTCAGAGAACAGACAACCGGATAGGTGAGCCACTTTGGCCATGACGCATCCCGCAACTGGGGGTACTCGCTCGAATGTCCTGCTGTAGATCATGTAATTATATCGCTTGTCGGGCGTAATTCAATCTCGGTTTCAAGAGGAATCCGGAGCAGCACTGCTGAAGCTTGCGTAACATTGCTAGCTCTCGTATACTGAAACATGAATCTGAACAGACGGGTCCAGAAGTCATTCACGGATCACAATCCGCGCCTTCAGGCGCTGGAACTGCTCAAGTACATAGGGCCTGGATTTCTTGTCACTGTGGGTTTCATTGATCCGGGGAACTGGGCTTCAAACGTTGCAGCCGGTTCTGTGTATGGCTACCGTCTGCTCTGGATGGTGACGCTGTCAACGCTGATGCTGATTCTTCTGCAGCACAACGCAGCACACCTTGGCATTGTTACAGGACAGTGCATTTCGGAAGCGGCTACGAAGTTCATGCGCCCCTCGTTCTCCCGTCTTGTCCTCGGTTCAGCGGTTGCAGCTTCGATCGCAACAGCTCTTGCCGAGATCATGGGGGCCGCCATCGGTCTTAACCTGTTGTTCAAGCTGCCACTCCGCATCGGCGCCATTCTGGTTTCAGCTGCAGTGATCTGGCTCCTTCTCACCAACGGCTACCGTCGTATCGAGAAAATCATTATTGCGTTTGTTTCACTCATTGGGCTTTCTTTCCTGTACGAATTGTCGCTCGTACGTATCCCCTGGGCACAAGCGGCAACTGGCTGGGTCACGCCTGCCATACCGCTTGGCTCCATTCCAGTCGTTATGAGCGTCCTCGGTGCTGTCGTCATGCCCCATAACCTGTTCCTGCACAGCGAGATCATTCAAAGTCGCCAGCTAAACAAAATGGGCACCGACGTGATAGAGAAGCAGCTCCGTTTTGAGTTCCTGGACACCTTGAATTCCATGGTCATCGGCTGGGCTATCAACAGCTCCATGATCATCCTGGCAGCGGCTACCTTCTTCGTCAGCGGAACAGCTGTCACTGAACTTGGACAGGCTCAGGCCATGCTAAAACCCATGCTTGGTCCGGCGGCTGCCACGATCTTCGGGGGAGCACTGCTCATGGCGGGGCTCTCATCTTCAGTCACCGCCGGCATGGCTGGGGGCAGCATCGTGGCTGGCATGTTTGCAGAACCGTATGATGCATCGGACAATCACACGCGCCTGGGCATTCTTGCCACACTGCTCGGAGCTCTGCTAATTGCGCTGCTGGTCACCAACCCATTCAAGGGGCTGATCTATAGCCAAGTAGCCTTGTCGATTCAGCTACCGTGGACCATCATTCTCCAGATTCTGCTCACGTCAAACCCTCGCATTATGGGCAAGTACGCCAACACGATGGTCGATCGTATTCTTCTCTGGACAACGGCGGTCATCGTCAGCGGCTTCAACCTCCTGCTCCTGGGTGATACGCTTCGCCATCTGCTTCGTTAGCGGCGGAGGGGGAGCGTGATGTCTCTCTGCCCTTGACAGGGTACAATGGGAGGTGTCTAATGAGTTTGGCGGCGGGAAACGTACCCACGTCTGGCCGTCCTGGACCAGAACTTCGGGAAGAAAGGAGTTGGCACATGACTGGCTTGAACATCCATGTAGTGCGCCGCAAGCAAACTATCGCAATCTGGTCAACTGTCCTTGCGGTGTTATTCAACGTCGTTCTTCTTCCTGTTCCTGGTGTCAGCGCAGGAACGTATACTCCTCTTAAGGCAGTCCAGTATGCCAACCAATGGTGGAACAAGCGTAATCCCAAATTCCAGAGCTATGGCTCTAATGACTGTGCCAACTATGTTTCTCAGTGCCTCATCGCAGGCGGACTCAATCTTCGCGTGAGTCCTTCGGCAGACAAGAGGGGCAGCATCGCGACATGTACCGGTCTCGATGCCTATCTGACGACTACACTCAAGGCTACCGTCTGGAAAACTTCCTCCAGTGCGCGTCCACCTGCAGCCTTACGACCGGGCGATGTCGCTATCTTTGGCAACTGGCTTGGCCTGCGTCATGCTACATTCATCTCCGCCCTGCAATCGAATGGCCAGCCCCTCTTCAATGCTCACACCTATGATCGGCTGAGGACGACGATTTCCTGGTTGTTCAGCGGCTGGACGTACGTCAAGTACTACCATATCGTCAAGTCACCGATCATCGTCACAGTCACACCAAAGCCTGCAACTCCTGCAACAACAGCCGTTGTAGCGCAACCTGCAGTGACGACCAGAAGTTCACTCCCAGCTATGGCTCCGGAGACCCAGACTCAATCGACTGGGTCCGCAGACCTCGCGACAACGCTAGCTGCTTCCTCTGTCACCTCAACGTCAGCGGTGCTCAACGGGACCATCAAGCCTGATGGCGAGCCCACCCTCTGGTTCTTTGAATACGGCGAATCTGAGAGGTACGACCACGCTACTGACAAACAGGGTCCCCTTCTTGGAAACATGGCCTATAACGTCGATGCATTGGTCTCTGAACTCAAGCCGGGAACGCTGTATCATGCCCGTTTGGTGCGATTGGCACTGGATGGAAGTCTATTGGCGGGCCAGGACATGACGTTCCAATCGCCAGAGACACCACGGTCAGCGGCCACGATCGAAGATTAGCATTCGATCCTCTGCGAGCGTAGTGCCGTTTGCGGGACGTATGGTGGCATTAAACCGAAAGCCCCCTCCGAAAGAGGGGGCTGAGACTCTAGCTGCCGAGAGTATGCCGACTTCCTAGCCGATGGTGTTCCACTGTGAGGGCTTGACTTCATCACCAAAGGTTTTCTGAGCTTCCAGCAGACGCGCGCGCTGGGCTTCGAGCTCAGTGAACAGGACCTGGGGCGTGTCGTTTGTGCTCGTTTTCCAGCTCTCGATCACTCGGTCGATCTTGCTCAGGTTCTCGGGGATGCGGAGTGAGAACTCGGCCTCGTACTCTGCTTCCGGGTACTCGCGGCCGATAATGTCCTTGAACAGCGGCACAAGATCCTCGTACTTCGGGATCCAGCCTGTTGCAGTCTTGATGGCTCCGACATCCCCATTGCAGCGAAGTTCCATCCATTTATACCAGACCTTCTTGTCGTTCTTGCCATTCAGGAACTGGCCGTCCCGGCTCTTGAGGAAGTAGTTGACGCCAAAAATCCTGGGCAGTCGTTTTGCCCCCGCTGCAAAGTCAACATTGATCTGCAGATACTTGCCCAGCGGAATGGAGAGAAAGTCCAGGTTCGACATGGGGTTGTGCTGACGCACCCCAGCCTTGCCGATGGTCGCTGCGGTCGTCTCAGACTCTATTGACGCCCCAAACCCGACAATACCATGCGCCCAGTCGAGGGACTCCTCTACCGGCACCCATGTGTCTGAATCGCGGCCACCATAGACATAGGCGCCCACTTCGACACCATCAGGATTATCGACATTTGCGTCCAAGTTCTCGAGCATCTCGAGCCCCAACGTAAAGCGCGCATTCGGGTGAGAGGCCGGTACCGGTTTGCCATCTTTGTCAACGGTGTCGGGAGTCCACTCGCCCTTGAAGTTGATACCGTGCGCTGGTACTGCCACATCCTTGCCTTCCCAGTACACGTCACCGTCATCCGTTCTGAGCACGTTGCTGAAGATGACTTGATGGCCGGGCGCATGCAGCGCTTTCCACTGGATGGGATCGTCCTTGCTGTTGACACCCAGAATGATGCCGAACATGCCATGTTCACAGTTGACAGCCCGTACCACTCCATCAATCTTGCGAAGGTAAGCGATGTCATCTCCGACGATGCTCTCGCCGTCCAGCATGGCAGTGGAGGTCTTGCCGCACATCGAGGGAAATGCTCCGGTGAAGTAGGTGACACGCCCGTGAGGCCCGTGGATGCCCATGACCAGCATGTGCTCGCACAGCCAGCCTTCCTGGGACCCCCGGTGGATGGCAAGACGCATCGCCATCTTCTTCATGCCCAGTGAATTGCCGGCATACTGTGTGTTGGCACTGTAAACAATGTCATCCTTGAGATCGATGTAGATGCGGCGCTTGTCGATATTCTTGCTTGTCTTGTTTTCGGTCAGCTCACCCTCGGAATGGACGAATTTGAAGAACCGGGCGTTTTCACCCTGACGAATGAATTCTTCATAGCCAGGCCGGTACAACAGCTTCTCCGAATGCGCAACGTATGGGCTGTCGGTAAGCTGAACGCCAGGGATGGCAAACTCCGAGCCATTCGGCCCAAGGGTGGCGAAGATCAGCAGCATCTCACGCCCCCGCATAATCCCGTCCATGACCTCAGCGATGTCCTTGAGACCCTCAGTACGGTCACGCGTGGAAATCATGGGTCCCATCTCCTCGCCGGGATCGACCAGAATGTTCGTGTGCTCCTTGTCGCGGCCCTGATCCAGGGGAGAATCGAAGTGAAGGGTGTGGCCGTTCATCGCCAGACGCTGCTCTTCGCCATCACGGATCGCCTTCTCGCTGATATACGAGAGGTCCTCAGGAGAATCGTCACAAACAAAGACGCTCGCTGGATCGAGCAACTTGATGAACTGGGCAACAAAATCGTACAGCTTTCCGTTTGAGATCTTGCTGAGCTTTGTGTACTGCTCTGTGCCGAGCCGTTCCTCAAGGAACCTGGCGACGTTTTCGTCCATGCACACACCTCCATCGATGTTGGCCCATAGGCCATAGTTATACGAGACTATTCTACACCATTGTGCGATAACTCACAGCTTGACCCACTGATCAGGATCGGATCATGATGAGCATCCAGATGCACGCTTCCACGGCATCGACAGCATGGATAGCTCCTGCATGCATGACAATGGCGTCACCGGCGCCAAGAGGATGCCGAACGCCGTTCAGTACAATATCGACCCGCCCCTCAAGTGCGGTGACCAGAGCGTCAAATGGTGCCGTATGCTCGCTCAGCCTTTGTCCTTTGTCAAATGCAAACAGCGTAACCGTCCCGGCCGGTTGCTCGATGAGCGTCTTGCTGACGACCGCCCCCGGCTGTACCTGAATCAGATCGACAAGTCGTGCATGCTTACCTTGCAATTCTTCAGTCGTCATACCACACCTCCCTGAGATTTGATTCCAGAATATGCAAGAGTGACACCCTTCTCGCAAAAGATGCAAATGACACAGGATCCTTGACAATGGTCTGTTCGTGGCAGTGCTGAACGTCAGAGTAGGATGGTGAGTCATGCCACTTCCTGGGAGAGCGCCCCTTTGGCACAGACGACAATCATTACCGTAACGAGACGACAATCATTACCGTAACGGTCACCTCGTCTATCTGTACAAGGAAGTGAACTCGCAAAGCGACAATGCGGTCACATCCTATGTTCTTCGAGCGGGCATCCTGGGAACCTCCCAGGCGTCGAACAGGCTTTCGGTCTCGAGCTCTCGTGACGCTGTCGAAGATTCCTCGCCTAGTAGCCAGCTGTGGTCAGAAAGGAAGGCCATGAGCTCGCTCTTGCGGCGCTCATAGAAATCGGGACGCAGGACAGGATACAGCTTCTGCACGGTCACAGGTGGATCCAGATAATAGATGAAATTTGCACCAGCTCGCCCATGCTCAAGTACTTCCTCGGGAATCTCCGCGTCAAGTCGTGAGACGCGCATCATCGCAAGGTAACCATCTTGCAAATCTTCGAAGTATGAGAGCGGCGCAGATGGACTCCACAGTGCAAACCAGCCCTCGGCGCACAAGCCGGCGAAGACTCCGTAGTCAACGGGGATATGCAAGTAGGTATCCACTTCAGCTACATACGAGAGATGAAACTCGCTTCTACTGGCCTGTTCCTGAGCTGCAGCGCCCAGCTGGGACAAGTGGAACCGGGGTCGACCCTTGCGAGGATCCAGGACAAATGGGCCCCGATGCCCGATAGGGCGCTTCTTGCAGACGAACAGCTGTGGCTCCAGGCGCATCCCCATACTGACACCGCTCAGAGCGAATATGTTGACTCGTTCATCGCGCCACGCCATTTCTATCTGCATGAACCAGCCTCCATCCTTGACAAGTTCCCGCAACAGTAATGCTAGTTCGGCTTGCCAAAACTTCAACCGGTTTGTGCGTGCTGAAGTGCGCAAGCTAAGACTCCTGAGACAACGTCTCTTTTCCGGGGTTGAAGCAATGGCGGATGTGGTACAATGAATCATTGACTTGATGAGATTATGGAGGTCCTGCTGTATGAAGACCGTTATTAGGATACTGGTCGTCCTGCTCGCTGTTCTGATTGTTGCCGCAGGCGTCGCATGGTATATGCTTGGACATGGAGGGCAGCAACAAACGGGTACGCAGACTCCAGCAATAGACCTTGCCCCGGCGCGCCAACTCCTGAGTGATTTGAAGGCCAACAGCAATCTCAAATTCTCGATAGCCGTACCAAACAGTTTTGACTGGTACGTTGCGAATGGTCAGAACACTCCAACCAAGCTCACTCTGCCAGGTGTCGTCAGCGTAGCCAGTCCAGCGACGTCCGATGATGCAGTGTGGGTGGATACCTGGCTTCGACAGCAGGGCTTTATCGGAGACGCTCAGAACAACGGCTTTGGTGATACGTCTGTCGCCGAAGGATACATCAAGGGATCACTCGTCGTCCTCGTTGTGACTCCTATTGCGACAAGTGGCGCGACGACCGAAGCAACTCAGCTTGCTGTCTACGCAGGCGTTCTGCCAAGCAGTCCAGCTGCTAATTAACCCGTGGTTGAGATCAAAACATAAGACAAGGACAGGACTCCCCCGCCTTTCTTCCTACGCCTGTGGGACTCAGCTCACTGTGGCATTACCACGACGATAGGCGTCATAGAGTCATCGTTGCCCGCAGGATTGTCTTCCAGCGACCGTCTGAGCCAATCCTCATCGATGCCCTCTGTCGAGGCAACAACCTCGGCACCAGTCACGTCGTTGACATCGACGACGCTGATGCGTGCGCCCTTGGCGGCAAGCACTGCGATACTTCGCTGTACGTCAAGCGGCCCCGGTACAAGGCAGGCATCGTATGGCATGACCTTGTCACTGTCAACCGCCTTGGCCACACTCCCGACGACAGCGTAGAACCACCCCTTGTGGTGCAGCAATCTTCCCAGTAGTGTAGCAGCTGTCCCAAGCACAACACGAAAGGTTCCGGCAAGCTCAATATAGGCCTGTACCTTCCATGCAGCCTCGTTTGGATAACTGTACCAATGCACGAAGACGCCATTTCCGTGCCCCGTGTATGGCCCCAGCAGACGCGCCAGGCGGGATGGCTTGAAGGTGTCAATCCACAGCAGTGTCCCCTCGCACATCGTCATCACACTGCTGGCGATCGTAATGATACCCGTTGGATACTCCTCGTGGACCTTATCAACGATCGCGGCAAGGTCAGTTGCCTCTGTGAGCAGTCCTGTGTAAACATTGTGCCGGACAGCAGGTGTCCCTGATGACTTCACTCTGTAGGCAGGAAGCTGACCAAATCCGAGCCTTGCCCAGCAAGCCGTTAATTCCGGATCCCCACGATAGATGTACAAACCGCGGTCGAGCATTTCCCTAGCCTTGTCTAGTTCGCCGCGGGAGGCAAGAATATTCGCATAGTCAACAATGTCGCGCTGGCGGACGTTATCGGTGTCCAGCTCCACGAATTGCTCCAGCAGTTCTGGATCATCGGTGACACGGCACAACCTCTTTAGCAGGAGTCGTGCTGGATTGTCCAGCTCACGGGCCGTGCTCCAGTCGACCTTTGTATATGCCTGGCGCCACCACCGTATGCCCTCGTCCTCGTGATGGAGGAAGAAGTATAGCAAGTCGCCGAGCGTCAACTCTTCCCAGATACCCGTTGGGGGACTGTAGAGTTGAACGGCTTTTCCAGCGTCACGACGGAGGTACAGCGTTGCCAGAAGGCGTTTGGTACGCTTCCAGTCGGCATGCATGGCATGCACACGCATCAGGAGACCCAGCGCCTCCTCTTCCTTGCCACGTTGCATAAGTCCAACGGCTCCCCACCAGGCAGCATAGTCAGACCGCGGAGACCGTGCAAAGAGGGACATGGCGGCGTGTTTGGCACCAAACCAATCGCTCACCATGGCGGCGGCATACGTCATCGCGGTCGCCATCTGTGTCTAGGATGCCTTCTTCTCTGTGATGACAACACCGATCATGTCCGGGCCTGAATACGTGCCGACAACGGGACCAAGCTGCGTCAGTATGCTCGGCAGATTGAACCTGGCCGTGAATGCACGCTGAAACTCCTCGACCTCGCCACGGTTTGCACCGTATTGAAAGCCAACGTACTCCACGCCACTCTGCACGTGCTTCTCGATGATGGCCCATAGATGCTCCAGCGCGACCTTCTTGGTTCGAGGACGGTCGACCACGTCAACAACGCCTTCGATATAGGTCAGAACGGGCTTGATCTTCAAGATGCTGGCAGCGATGGCAGCAGCTTTCGCGATGCGCCCTCCTCTCTCGAGGTACTTCAGCGACTCAAGAACGAAGTACGTGTGCGTTCGCAGGCACAGAGCCTCTACCTCGGCCATAACCTGCCACAGAGGTGCTCCTGCTTCAGCCAGCTCCACTGCCCGCATGACTGGAAAGCCGACACCAAGCGCTGCATTCCACGTATCCACAAATCGGACATGGACTGTGTCTACCTGATTACGCCCGGTGAGTGCAGAGTTAAGCGTGCCCGACATCCGCGAACTGATGTGAATTGAGATGATGTCTCCTTCGGGGTCCTTGTCGAGGATGGCACGATAGGCAGATGCAAATTCCTCGGGTGATGGCTGAGTGGTGCCAGCCTTGGCCCCAGCGACAAGACGACGGTAAAACTCATCGTTCGTGATATCGATACCATCGCGAAAGTACTCGCCGTCGAGTGAAACTTTGAGTGGGACGACAGTTACGCCATGCTGCTCGGCATACCCTTCAGGCAGAGCGGCCGTACTGTCTGTAACAATGTGAATTGCCATGGTTTCTCCTTCTCCAGGTATTCTTCTGGACTTCGTCAATGCTTGTACAGTCCCGAGGAGAGATTTCCCCCGACCGCACTAAACCGCGTTCTCCACAATCATGACGCCCAGCGTACCGACCTCGAACTAGATCAAGGAAGTACATGTGAATGCACGACTGCACGGCATCCAGTCCTACCACGATATTGCTCACAGCACCACTCTCCAGCAGATATCCCGGAGAACTCCCGATAGAAGACCTCATCAAAAGAGACCATGACTGGAACACCAGAGAGTTTGACCTCACCGAGCGAAGATACCTGGTAGAGTCACTCACAATGCGGATGCTCACAACTGGCCTCTTCTGCGTGTTGTGCTGTGTGGGATCACTCTCGATTTCCCTCTGGTCAATTCGCTCGCGATAACGAGTCCAGAATCACAATGCCCACGGTGTCAGGCCCTGTATGGCACCCAAGGTCGGGCCCTAGCTGACCCAGTACTGAGGGAATCCCCGTTCTTTTTGTGAACGTGGTCTGCATAGCCTCAACCTCAGGTCTGTTGCCCGTATAGTAAAATCCTATGTGCTCTATCCCCTGTACGACCGCCTGGTCCACAATAGCCCACAAACGATCATGAGCCGCCCGAATTGTCCGGGGACGCTCATAGACGTCGATGATGCCGTCTCGCACTGTGAGAATCGGCTTGATCTGCAGAATACTGGCTGCAACTCCCGCTGCCTTTCCGACGCGTCCGCCCTCGATGAGATACTTCATGGTACCGACCAGGAAGTAGGTGTGTGTACGTGACTGCATCCCATCGAGCATGTGAATCACATCACGAACGCTCGCTCCCCTTTCAGCCATCTTGACAGCACTCATGACCATCAAGCCAAAGCCGGGCCCGGTTGTGCGCACATCGTAGAGATGTACGCGTCCGGGGTCAGTCTGTTCAGCCGCGATATAAGCACTGTTCAGCGTCCCGCTCAAGGCGGCTGAAAGATGCAAGCTCAGTACCTCATCTTCAGGATCAGCCAGCAGTTCCGAATAGATCTTAATGAATTCCTCAGGGCTGGGCTGCGTTGTCCCGACCTTCGCGCCAGCCCTCTGCTTCGCATAGAAGGTCTCAGGAGATATCTCAACGAACTCGCGAAAAAAGACCCCATTAACGGAAACCTTGAGCCAAACGACCTGAAGGTCATGCCGTTCGGCGAAACCATTCGGCAGTGAGCTGGTGGAATCCGTCACGATATGAAGGGCCATGACAACCTCCTAGCCACCGACCTCCGACACGTTGATGATATAGACGTCCTCAAGTGGCCGCGAACGCTCGCCCCAGGGAGCAGGGCCCACCGGTGTTGCGGCAATTGCCGACAGAACGTCCATGCCTTCAGTGACATGCCCGAATGCCGTGTAATTCCCATCCAGCTGATCGGCTGTGCCGGTCATAATGAAGAACTGCATGTCAGACTGATCAACATGTGCCTGCTGCGCAGCCATACTGATGACCCCGGGGACATGCTTGACATCTGAGCCCTCAAATTTCACGCTGCCACCCCCGGTGCCAGTACCGAGAGGATCTCCTCCCTGTATCATAAAGTCCTTTATGATACGATGAAACTTGAGGCCATCATACTTGCCAGCATTGACTGTCGCCATGAACTGCTCCACCGTCCGGGGCGCTCGAGCAGTATACAGCTCAAGAGTCATGACGCCCTTCGATGTTTCCATACGGACCATCCTGTTTTTCATTTGCATTCTTTTCACTCCTGATTTCCGACTTCAGTTGCTTGAATAATGGTGATCTTGGTACGTGGAGAAGACGTCTCCCCCGGCATTGTCGGATTCTCCGCGACCGGGGTATCCGCTATCTTGTCGACGACGTCCATGCCATCGATGACTTTCCCAAAGGAAGCATATTTGCCGTCCAGAGCAGTCGCATCCCCCTGCATGATGAAGAATTGTATATCAGACTGGGTGACCCCGGCCTGCGAAGATGCCATGGAGATGACACCGCGGACATGGCTGATGCCTGTATCCTCAAAAGGAATCTCATTTCCTCCCGTGCCATTGCCGTTTGGGTCGCCGCCCTGGATCATGAAGCCTTTTATAACACGATGAAATGAAAGACCATCATAGTTGCCACTCGTGACGTTTGCAAGAAACTGCGCGACCGTTCTGGGAGCCTTGTCGCCATCCAGTTCAAGGGTGATGGTTCCCATGTTCGTCTCAAGCATCACGGTTCTCTTGCCCAGTGACTGCGGTGCAGCGGGAGTCTGCCTGAACATGACAAACACGATCAGGAGAGACAAAACAACTGTCACGATCAGCGTGATGACAACGGTCCGCGTACTCGGCGGAATTGGTTTGTGACTAGGATACTTCTTCTGCAATTCCTGGGTCTTGCTGGATCCTGCTGCCTTCTTCCTGTTAGTCATCGTCAGATTGCCCCTGATCACTTGGACGTGGACCCGACGCGCACGAGAAACAGCCGTCAAGATACACGGTCGATTGACTTGAAGCGCCATGGGTCTGCGTAAGCAGACCCATGGCTGTTCTTCTGAATCTAGTATTCCTCAGCCTTGACCTGATAGAAACTCTGCGCATGATGGCACGCTGGGCAGATGTTCGGTGCTTCGGTCCCTTCGTGCACATAGCCGCATTCACGGCATACCCAGACAATCTTGTGATCCTTTTTGAACACAGAATGTCCTTTGACTTCCTTGAGAAGCTTGGTGTACCGCTCCTCGTGATGCGCCTCAGCAACAGCAATTGCACGGAGACGTCTTGCGATGTCTGTATGGCCTTCCTGCTCGGCGACATCTGCAAAACCTGGATACATGGTTGTCGTCTCGTAGTGTTCACCGTCGATTGCAGCTTGAAGGTTCTCGGCAGTCGTTCCAAATGCCAGCGGAACTTGTACATTTGGTAGTTTTAGTTCGTTGCCATTTTCACCCTTGATGTCCTGGAGAAAGTGGAACAGTATGCTTGCGTGTTCCCGCTCTTGCTCTGCCGTCTCGGCAAAGATCGCTGCAATCTGCTCAAATCCCTCGGTGCGTGCCACCTTGTTGTACATGGTGTACCGGTTGCGCGCCATGGACTCACCCACAAAAGCTGCTCCCAAATTGAGGAATGTTTGTTTCAACTTTAGCCTCCTAATTTAGTTGTACGTTGTTACACAACTTCAGTATACCTGAAACAATGAACACAGTCTGATGCGCTCATTCATGTGCCAGTTGCATGCACGGAATCAGCGAAGGCCGGTGATAACTCCATCCTCTGTCACGTCGATGTTCACGATTGCTGGAACCTTTGGAAGTGCCGGCATCGTCTGCATGGTTCCGCCCAGGGGATACAGGAAACGTGCCCCAGTTGCAGCACGAATGTCCCTGATCGGGAAGATGTATCCGGAGGGGGCACCCTTGACGTCAGGGTCATGGCTAATCGAAAGATGTGTCTTTGCCATGCAGATAGGCCATTTGTCGTAGCCGGCTGTGGTAAACTCCTTGATGCGTTCAACCGCCAAAGGTGCCAGGTCGATGTCGCTGGCACGATAGATCGTCTGGACAAGCTTGCGCATCTTCTCCTCGATGGTGTCAGTCAGTTCATAGGGGTAATGTACAGCCTCAACCCTGGAAGTTGACGCTACTTCCTGGACGGCCCGCGCCAGCTCCAGCCCACCTTCACTACCATCCACAAAGAATGTATGCGGTACGGCAGCGATTGCTCCAAACTGCAGAGCTTTGGATTGAATCATCGCAACTTCCTCGGCAGAATCGTCCGGGAATCTGTTGATAGCAACAACAACGGGCAGGCCATATGAGCGCACATTCTCGACATGCACCCGAAGGTTCTCGCAACCAAGTTCAAGCGCTGCCATGTTCGGAGCCGACACAAGAGCAGGGTCAAGCTTCTTCCCTGGCTTGACGGTGAAGGCACCACCGTGCATTTTGAGCGCGCGCACTGTAGCCACGATGACGACGCAATCAGGTGCTTTCATACCAGCCTGTCGCAGCTTGATATCCATAAGTTTTTCGAATCCCATGTCTGCGCCAAACCCGCTTTCGGTCACCACATAATCACCGAGTTTCAGCGCTATGCGGTCCGACAGGACAGAGTTGTTGCCAAAGGCGATGTTGGCAAACGGCCCAATGTGAACAAAGGAAGGGGTACCTTCCTCCGTCTGAACGAGGTTTGGATAGATGGCATCCTTCAGCACTGCGGCCAGACCCCCTGTCGCACCCAAATCCGCCACGGTAATGGCAGCTCCACTCCTGCTGAAGGCCACCACGATCTCAGAGAGACGCTGATGCAGGTCCTCAAATCCTGTCGTCAGGCCCATGATAGCCATGATCGGAGAAGCAGCAGCAATGTCGAAGCCAGTTTCATAGGTTGTGTCTGTCTTGACCCCGTCCTTCTTCTCAGTCAGATGGATAGTGAGCTTGCGCATTGAGCGATCTTCCACGTCCATGGTCCGGCGCCAGCTGATGGTTTGAGGATCAATGTCCAACTCATTTCCCTGGAAGATGTGATTGTCTACCACCGCGGCCAGGAGGTTGGTAGCCGTCTCCACCGCATGGATGTCGCCCGTGAAATGCAGGTTGATTTGTTCCATGGGAAACAGCGCTGACTTGCCACCACCTGTGCCCCCACCCTTGATACCAAAGACCGGCCCCATGGATGGCTCACGCAGTGCATTGACCGTCTTGAATCCCAGTTTGTTCAATGCCATGCCAAGCCCAATGGTTGTGACTGTCTTGCCTTCGCCGAAGGGCGTGGGTGTAATCGCCGTCACATCGATGTACTTTCCGTCCGGTCGATCTTGCAGCCGGTTCAGAACGTGGTAATCGACTTTTCCCATGTACCTGCCGAAGTAATCGATCTCCTCGTCCTTGATCCCGAGCGACAGGGCAAGAGCACCAATGTCTTTCTTGTCAACTGCTTTTTCGAACATGACTCACGCTCCTCTTTGCCAAGTACAGATTACTATACATTCAATGCACATGCCACTCACAGGACAACATCAGATCAACCCGACATAGTGAGCTATGACCGTAAAGACCGCCGCAGCAAGGCAATAGAGAGCAAACCATTGCATCTTGCCCTTGCGCGCGACCTTGAGCAGCAATCCAATGGCAACCAGGCTTGTCAACACACTGACAACGATACCGATGCCCACATCTGTCAGCGCGCTGGAGGACATGCCCGCCTTCAGGAAGTCCTTCAGTTCGAAAATCGCCGCTCCGGCAATGGTCGGAATCGCCATGAGAAAACTGAAATGGGCAGCATCCTCTTGTTTAAGTCCCCGGTAAACTCCGACCGACATTGTCGTGCCGCTACGCGAGAGACCTGGCAATAGTGCGAACATCTGTCCAATACCAATGGTCAAAGCGTCCTTCCACCCAACCTCGCGAATCGTTCTGCTCGTTGAAGAGTAATGCTGGAGGAACAGCAGAAGTGCTGTCACAAGGAACATGGCTGCCACGATATAGGGACTGGAAAAAGCCTTCTCAATGGTCGAGCCCAAGATCACTCCGAGGATACCAGAGGGAATGATCGCCGCCACGATAAGCCAGAACAAATTGCGCTTGTGTGCTTCATCATGCGTAAGATTCCGGCGAAACGTGGCCAAAAATCCCTGAAAGAGACCCACGACGTCCCTCCAGAAGAAAATCAGCAGGGCAATCAGACTGCCAAAGTGCAGGGCTACATCAAAAGCGAGGGTCGCATCGGCTCTGAGAAGGCCCGAAAATACGACCAGGTGACCCGAACTGCTGACCGGCAGAAACTCTGTCAGCCCCTGTACAATACCCAGCACAACGCTTTTCCACAGTACCATCTATGGTACCTCCACGTATGACCTCAATCACATGCAACATGGTAGACGAACACGGCCAAAAAGCAAAGATTCAGCGTCCCGGAACTGGAGGATCCCGGTACAGACTGATTCCTGCACGATTGATTCAGACGAGGAAAACGGTGGTGCACTCCGTTGATGTCAGGATGGCAAGCCACCCGTTTGGCAACCATTCCCAAGAACCTGATCCAAGCGGTTCGCTTGCAACCAGTTCACTACCCTCGTTGTGCTTCAGGTACATGCTGTGCCGTTCAGGATCAGTGCTGTAGTGGAAGGCGTACATGCGTAGCCCGTCACTGAGAAGGAAGTTCAGTCCACTGAAATCTCCCAATGCAATCACTGTCCGTACTGCTGCCCTGATACCTTCAACAGGATCGCCCCCTGAAGTGAGGTACTGACGCAATAATGCGAAGTAGAGTTCACTGTCAGTGTCTCCAGCAAGGCTCTTTCTGAATTCGGCTTGGAGATGCTCCTTCAGGTGCTCCCCTGAACAGGATCCGTTGTGGCAGAACAACCACGACCCAGAAACAAAGGGGTGTGTGTTCTCAGGCGAGCGGGGTGTGCCACTGCTGCGGCGCACGTGCGCAAGAGCAACACGAGCACTGACCGCGTGGGCGGTTTGCTCATACAGCGGCGATTCGTTTGCTGGTTCCGGTTCCTTGATCACGTGAGGAGCATTGTCTTCGGTGTCGTACCATCCGATACCCCATCCGTCAGGATTGCCCTCGCCTGATTTATCGGCGATCGCCAGAGAGCGCAGCGATGGCTCCCCGTCTATCAACCATGGAGCTATGGATTGCGGTGTCGCGGCCACCATCCCGAACATCCTGCACATCAGTATTCCTCCTTCAACAAGGCATTCCCGGTCCCAATGCGTCGACGATGATCCACCCTTAACGCCACTCTGCAATTGTGAAGACCAAGGTGCCTGACCCCAAGGGATTCACAATTGTACCGGACAAGACTGCTGGCAACTATGGTGCATTTACATTCGGTCATGCCAGACGGTCGCGACCATACATCACAAGCAAGAGCGCCTGTCCGAAACTCGTCAAAGCATCCTGCATCACTGTTCACCTCTCCGTCAGGCCTTGGTGCTCCCGCAGCATGGACCTGTGTCAAACATGGCCCCTATAGTATATGCATTGTTGTGCTTGCGTCTCAACAGCCTCCGAGCCTCAGACTGCTGACAGTTTCTTCTCCGTCCAACGGAACTTGCCAGTTGACGGTGACCAGACCAGGGTCTTCCACGCTGCAACCTTGACTCATCCTGCTGGCATTCTACAATGAAGCGATGCAGGATGCGTTCTACCATGGACGAATGGAGGTTGACTTACTATGAGAATAGGAATTCTTACGGGTGGTGGAGATTGTCCCGGCCTTAATCCGGCGATACGCGGGGCGGTATTCAGGGCACTCGATTTTGGTGATGAGTGTGTTGGGATTGCAGAGGGTTGGAAGGGCTTGCTGTTTGGCCAAACTGAGCCGCTTGACCTCGTGCGTGTCGACGAGATCATTGACCGGGGTGGCACGATTCTTGGAACATCTCGGACCAATCCCCTCAAGAGTCCTGAACTCATTCAGCAGACTATCAACAATATTGCCATGCTGGGACTCGATGCTATTGTTGCCATCGGTGGTGATGACACGCTCGGCGTGGCTGCCAAGCTTGCAGAGCTGGGCGTGAACGTTGTCGGGGTTCCGAAAACGATGGACAATGACGTATCGGGGACAGACTTCACGTTTGGCTTTGACTCGGCCGTTAGTGTTGCTTTGGATGCTTCGCGGAGGTTGAAGGATACTGCACAGTCCCATCGGCGCATTCTTGTTCTTGAAGTGATGGGCAGGCATGCCGGCTGGGTCGCCCTTTATACTGGCATCGGCTCGGGAGCCGACTATACGCTTATTCCTGAAGTGCCACTAGACTGGGATGCTATGACGAGTCAGGTCCTGACAGCGTACAGACGCAAGAAATATGCTTTTGTCGTGGTCAGCGAAGGAGTGGAAGTGACAAAGGTGACCACCGAGGAATTGGATGATTTCGGCCACATGTTACTGCAAAATAGAGGCGTCGGGCCGCAAATCGCCCGGATTCTTGAGGAGCGAACAGGAATCTCGACGCGCTCGGCTACGATTGGACACATCCAGCGTGGTGGAAGTCCGACGTTGTTCGATCGGATCCTTGGGTCCAGAGTTGGTGTCAAGGCCATCGAGATGATTCATGATGGCGAATTTGGCCGGATGGCCGCGTTGCGCGGCACCGAAATTGACTCCATTCCGCTGGCCGACGCTGTCAACAACCTCAAGAGCGTTCCTCAGGAGTGGGTAGACCTCCTGAAGGTCTTCTCAAAGTGACCATCAAGCGTATAGGACTCCTGACAAGTGGCGGCGATGCGAGTGGTATGAATGCAGCCATTCGGGCAGTCGCACGTACCGCTGCATCCATGGGAGTAGAGGCGATTGGGTTTGAACGTGGCTATGATGGGCTTGTCTCCAATGCGCGTTTGGAGCTCAATGCACGCAGTGTCTCAGGAATCCTGGAACTCGGTGGAACTATTCTCAAGAGTGCTCGCAGTGAACTCTTCCGTACTGAGGAAGGCCGGAGGCAGGCCGCATCTGTTGTTCAGCAGAACAGGCTGGATGGCATGGTGATTATCGGGGGCAACGGCTCACAAACGGGCGGATATCTCCTTGGGCAGTTGGGCGTTCCTGTTGTTGGAGTTGCTTCAACTATTGACAACGACTTGTACGGGTTCGACTATACGATTGGGTTCGACACTGCTGTGAATATTGCCATTGACGCCATCGATCGCATTCGCGATGCGGCAGAATCGCACGACCGCGTCTTCGTTGTTGAAGTCATGGGACGAGACAATGGGTCCATCGCGCTGGAAGCAGCACTTGCCACAGGCGCGGATATTGTTCTGACCCCAGAACTTCCCTTCAGCATTCTCAGACTTATTACACGCTTGCACGATGACGTCATGGCACAGAAGAAACATCACATCATCGTCATGGCAGAAGGGGTAGGGCACGCTGAGGAGTTATCTCGGTACATCAACGCCAACCTGCCCGTGGAGTGCAGGGCAACGGTTCTTGGATATGTTCAGCGTGGAGGAAGCCCGACACGGTTTGACCGGATCCTGGCCAGCACCTCTGGTGAAGCTGCCGTAATCGCTCTCAGCGAAGGACGATCCGGTGTCATCGCGGGTACTCGCAATGGACATATTGTCCTTCAGGAAACCCTTGAAGCCGTCACGCGACGCAATCTTCTGAAACCGGAGCTCGTGGAGCTGCTAAAACGGGTTTCCATCTAGTATGGCATCACCCGGGAGGGGGACTTGGGCCGAGTCTTTAAGTCGCTGACGTTCCAGATTATTGTAACAGCTGTGCTCATCGTGGGAATCTCGATGGCCATCCTCAGCAATCGTCTCATTGTCGACTTTCAGGACCAGCTGATCAACAAAGAGACCGAGACACTCCAGGCAATAGGGTCCCAGGCGGTTGAACGTTGGAACCGCATGTACCGTGAACTATACAGCAGCTACAAGTTCAACACGCTGTCCCGGGAAAAACAGAATGCGCTGCTCAGCATCTTTCTGTCCAAGTCCTACAGCGATTACATCACGCTCTTCAAAAGCAACTTTCCCAAGGTCAGCATTGGCTACCAGGTGAATCTCTTCACGCCGAGCATGGTCTATCTTGGTGACGCGTCACGGAAGTCATTGTCCAAGCTGACTGTCACGCTTCCACTGAAGGCGGGAGCACAAACGCTCGGCTACCTCATCGTCGACAGGGATATGCCTCAGGTCCTTGCGCCTCTGGAGCGCGTTCGCTTCGAGGCTTTCAAGACTTCGTGTATCTCTATTGCCTTGAGCGCTGTAGCCACAATCGTTCTTCTGGCCTTTTTCCTGGTCCGGCTCCTGTCTTTGCGTCGAAGCGTTGTTCGAATGGCGACCAACCTGGACACGCGCGTACCGCAGGGTGGAGGGGAACTGGGAGAGATTTCGCGTGCGGTCGCCAACCTTGCTCTCTCACTCAAGCGGAGCATCGAAGAAGCGAAACAGACTGAGGCACTCAAGACGCTTGGCACCTTTACAGCCGGCATCGCTCATGAGGTGCGCAATCCCCTGACGAGTATCAAGGGATATGCCAGTCTTTTGGAAAAGAAGCTCCAAGGACGCCCGGAGGCAAAGTACGTGATTCCCATTCGCAGTGAAGCTGACCGTCTCGAGTCGCTCGTAAAGGATCTGCTCACCTTTGGACGTCCATCAACGGTTCAGCCGGTTGCCTTCGATTTGACGGAGTTCTTCACTTCGCTTGGTGACCTCATGAGCCAGCAATTCGAGGACGGCCATGCAGTCCTGGACCTACAGGTGCCACACATAACGGTAACATGGGATGCCCGCCAAACAGAGCAGATGTTCATGAACCTCCTGCAGAATGCTGTTCAATCGATGCAGGACAAGGGTGGGGGAACGGTCACTGTGAGTGCCAGAACGGAGGCCGATCGGGTTATCGTCGAGGTACGCGATACCGGCGTCGGGATCAGGGATGAGGATAAACCAAAAATGTTCACTCCATTCTTCACCACTAAGGAACATGGCACAGGGCTCGGGCTTCCCATCTCCCAGAAAATCGCTTCCTTTCACAATGGAGTCATAACCTACGAGAGCAGCGAAGGGGTCGGCACTACGTTTACGGTAAACATGCAACGCATCATCAATCCTGTTGTTTGACTCTCATCTCGAAACCGGTAGACTGTCTAGTTGGCTATGAAAACCCAAAACAAGCTCATCCTGGTTGTGGATGACGAAGAGAATATACGAGAATTACTGCGCGAGTCACTCGAGGACGAGGGCTATAGGGTTAACGTTGCCAAGAATGGCCAGGAAGCCATTGAGAAAGTCAGAGCCATGAATCCAGACACTGTGCTGATGGATGTCAAAATGCCTCTGATGAGCGGCATGGATGCCTTTCTCAAAATCAAGGAATTCCAGCCGGATCTTCCCGTTATCTTTCTGACAGCTTTCGGTTCGTCCGAGGTGGCTATTTCCGCAATGAAGTCCGGTGCCTACGACTATCTCACAAAGCCATTCGATATTGATGAAGTCAGAATCAAGGTAAAGCGCGCGCTCGAACTGCGAGAATTGTCGTCCATGTCAGGGCGGACACGGCCCGAGGACCTTCCTTTCATCAATAGCGATGAGCTTGTCGGCCAAAGCCCTCTGATGCAGGAAGTATACAAGCAGATCGGTAAGGTTGCCAGCTCAGATGCAACGGTACTCATTCTCGGGGAATCTGGTACAGGCAAAGAACTGGTCGCCAAGGCTATTCACAACAATAGTCATCGGAAGGACAAGGCGTTTGTCGTCGTGAATTGCGCCGCGATCCCCGAAAATCTTCTTGAAAGCGAGCTGTTTGGCCATGAAAGGGGCTCGTTTACCGATGCATTTGAGACTCATATCGGCAAATTCGAACAGGCCTCCAGCGGCACACTCTTCCTCGATGAGATTGGAGACATGTCGTTGCCGCTCCAGGCCAAACTCCTGCGAATTCTCCAGGATGGAGGTTTCGAGAGGGTCGGCGGACATGAACACCTCACATCTTCTGCCCGAGTCATAGCAGCTACAAATCAGGACTTGACGAAGCTGGTTGCTGAGCGCAAGTTTCGCGAAGATCTGTTCTACAGGCTGAATGTCATCACATTGCGGCTTCCGCCGTTGCGTGAGCGGCGTGGCGATACCGTCCTGCTGGCCCGCCACTTTCTGCGGAAGTACGCAGCCAAGTATGGGCGCGATGTCACAGACATTGCAGACGAAACGTTGGAGCGACTCGCAGCCTATGACTGGCCAGGAAACGTGAGAGAACTGGAAAACGTCATCGCTCGTGCAGTCATCATCTCACAGGCACGCGTACTCCTTCCCGAGACAGTGGATTTAGGATCTCAGCCAATTCCCCGCCGCACTGAGGAGTCTGCTGCTCCCGAATGCCAGCCATCCGCCGTACCTGCTGGTCAGCTCCAGCCCACCTTAACGAATGGCAGCAGTGGACTTCGACTGTCGGATGCCATTCAGCAGATGGAGATAGATATGATTCGCAAGGCCTTGCGTGAATCCGGTGGCAACAAAACCAAAGCTGCCCAGATTCTTGGGATTTCCCGCAAGTCGCTTTTTAACAAGATCCGCGATTACAAACTTCAAGACAAGGACCAGTAATGGCGGTACGTGACTCATACTCTGCTGGTCATGAAATTCCTGGACCATTTCCAGGACTCGCTGCTGTGTTGAACATCAGGGATCTATGACGAGCTTCGTCAAGCCTTGCCCCGCGCGGCGCTGACTGCCAGAGGAACACACAAGAGGTGCCGATGCGGACAAATCGGCTTGGCAGCGTAGCAGCCGTCGTAGCCTCGGCATTTGTCTGGGGAACTTCATTCACTGTCTCCAAGCTCGCTCTGCGTTCCATTCCCCCACTGTCGCTTGCATGGATACGCTTTGTTCTCGCAACTGCCATTCTCTTTGTCTGGTTACTGATTCGCCACGAGAGTCTGCACCTCAGCCGTCAGGAGTTCTGGACGATGGCTTTAGGTGGCACACTGGGGTACACGCTCAACCACATTTTCGAGAATGTAGGACTAGCTCTGTCGACAGCCTCGGAGATCTCACTCATGATGGGCATCTTTCCGGTGTTATCCCTCCTGATAGAGGGTCTGGTCTACCACAGGAAGTTCTCTCGCCTGGCGTTCATTGGCATCGCTTTTTCTGTAGCTGGAGTGGTTCTGATCATCGACCCACGATCTCTAGTCGGAGTTCTCGCGGGAAGGCGCCTGCTCGGAGACGGCCTCATTGTTCTCTCGGGTATCTGCTGGGCTTTCTACAGCATCCTGGTCAAGAATCTTGCAGCGACCAGCTCTGCAAGCAGAACTGCGATGTTTCAGATGTTGTTCGGGACCCTAGTTCTGTTTCCCCTGATCGTTGTCTTCGAACGACCGACCCTTCCGATTCCCGCTTCGAGCGTGTGGGCAGTATTCTATCTGGCAGTCTTCTGTTCGGTCGGCGGATATTCCCTGTACAATTATGGAGTGGCCGGAATGGCGTCGACTCAGGCGGTCAACATTCTCAACCTGATACCGGTCTTTGGCGTGCTGACCTCCTGGATCATTCTCCATGAGCAAGTGACCCCGACGCAGCTCACAGGTGGGGTTATCGTTCTTTTGGGGGTTTTCCTCAGCCTGCGTGAGTCTTTGCCCTCGGCTTCTCCTTCATGACAACAACAGGGCCCAGAACCGTGGGTCCCACGTGACAACCGATGACGCACGAAACTCTGTTGTACTCAACTGGAACATGAAGCACCGACTCCATCCAGTCTCCAAATTCTTTAGCCTCGTCCCAGTTGTCAGCCCAATGCAGTCCTGCTGACTCCACCCCATAGGAAGCCATTTCCAGAACAAGCTCTTTCAGCCGTTCCTTGCCAGCCTTGATGGTGCGGATCTTGTCGTGTGTCACCATGCGGCCGATGTCGTCAAACCAGACGACGGGCTTGAGCTGGATGATTGTCCCGATGAACGCCTCGGCACCGGTAAGACGGCCTCCCTTGTAGAGCCAGTGAAGCGATTCCATGATGAAGTAGACCCAGGTGCGCTCGCGCAGGTCAGTAAGCGCTGCAACGATCTCAGTGCGATCCTTGCCCTCATCGGCCATCTTCTTGGCCAGTCTGCCCATCGCGAGTTGACCATAACCACTCTGGCGTGAATCCACGATGGAGATCCGATCTTCAGCCCCCAACGTCTGAACGGCAACGTGAGCTGCATTGACCGAGCCAGAAATCGCCCCGGAAATCATGACGCACACGACCTCATCGCCCGCGTTGATAATCGGTTGAAAGATGCGAACCAGATCGTCAGGATTCGTTTGTACGCTCTCAAATATGACACCTTCGCGTTCCTTCCTGTAGAACTCGGCCGGCTTGATGTCCACCCCGTCGCGATATAGAGTGTCACCTTGACGAATGTAGAGAGGGGCCATAATAATGTCAGCCTTCTCAAAGTCTTCGGTGGTCATGCCGCAGGTCGAGTCCATCACGACTCGGATCATATGCTTCCTTTCCGGGGCGCGTTTGATGGCCACCGATCACCAGGCTGTGACTGGACCTGGAACATGACTGACTGCTCTGCAAAACGACATTGCCTCACGCGTTTCTGATCCGTCTGAACGAGAGCTTCGCTCATGCCTTCATGACGATACAGGGTCCAAGAAGATCAGGCCCTGTGTGCACACCCAGCACACATGAGAGTTTCGTATACGAGACCGGAACTTGCAGGATTTCCTCCATTTGGGCGTGAAAATCCTGTGCCTCTTCCAGGTTGTCTGGCCAGTGAAGCGTTGCAGCCTCGACGCCATGTTTCCCGGCCTCTGCAACAAGTTGGCGCATATGATCCTTAGCAACCTTGAAGGTTCGCGTTTTGTCATAGGATATCATCCGTCCTGCTTCGTCAAACCAGACAATCGGGTTCAGCTTGATCACGGAACCAACAAAATACTGTGCTCCCGTCAGACGCCCGCCGTGGAACAGCCATTTCAGTGATTCCATGATGAAATACGTTCGCGTCCGTTTGCGAATGTCACCAAGTGCCCGGACGATCTCCGTGCGGTTTTCCCCGGCTTCAGCCATCTTTTTCGCCGTAAAGCCGAGATATGCTTCTCCATACCCGGACTCCAGTGAATCGACAATGGTGATCTTGTCTTCCGCCCCAAGGGTCTGAGCAGCAACGTGAGCTGCATTCACTGAACCCGATATGGCGCTTGAGATAAGGACGCACACTATTTCATCTCCTGCCTCAAGGATTGGCTTGAATATGGAGACCAAGTCGGCTGGGTTCGTCTGAGCAGTTTCGAAGATCGCCCCTTGTCGTTCACGCCGGTAGAATTCCTCAGGAAAAATGTCGATCTGTTCACGGTAGAGCTTATCTCCATCCCGAATGTAAAGCGGAATCATGGTAATGCCTGCTTGCTCGAACTCTGCTTTCGTCATGCCTGTCGTCGTATCCATTACAACTTGTATCATCTGTCGCTCACCTCCACATGCATAGTACTATAGTCTAGCAGAAAAGCAATTCTGGCCAATGGAATCCGCCAGCTCGACATGCAGAAGTGCGCATAAAACCCCTTACATCGCTCCAACATTGCAAATCAGCGCGCGCGTCCTACAATGTGCATAGTCGGCCGGCCGGTTGCGACGACAAAGGGATGAAGTTGCTATGTGGCAGTCAGAGAATCCTTTCATAGCGCAAAACATGGTGGCGAGATGGGCATGAAGCGGCTGTTTCGTGTTGCCGGACGCTCGATTGTCATGTCGCTCCTTGCACTGCTTTCGTGGTCCATCCTCGGCACACGTCCACTCTTCTATCTTGCTGTATTTCTGACGACATATACGGGAGTCATGGTTCCGCTTGTACTGAAAGCAAGTGACAGTATTGCTGTCATGGCACACGTGCAGCACTCGGTCGTCCAGATGAAGTCTCAGAATGTGCTGACTGTTGTTCTTGAGGGTATTCCTCGGCGGTCGCCTCTCTCAATTCGGTTTCAGACGCTGCTCCCCGAATATGTCATTCCTGACGGCTCGTCATCGCATGAACAGACGTACACCACGCAATTTCATGTCAACCGTAGAGGTGTTTATGAAGTAGGAGGAGGCATGTTGACGGTAACAGACCCTCTGCGCCTGTTCAACGTCAGCAAACGCGTTCCACCCGGCGTTCAGCTGACCGTGTTCCCACCTGTGCTTCCGCTCGAGAAACTGCGCATCTCGTTGACGTCGCCACTGGATGGCCAGCGTGTCAAGTTTGCTCCCAACTATGACGTCTCACAGCTGGCAGGTGTCCGGCCCTATCAGAATGATTCCATGAATCGTATCCATTGGAAAATGAGTGCCCACGGGGGAGAACTCATGGTCAAGGAGTTCTCCCCCTCGGCTTCAAAGACCGTCGTTGTGCTCCTCAATTTAACGTTGCGGCGCGAACCCAGCTTTACCATGGAGACATTCGAGGATTATATGACTATGGTGGGCGCCAGCATCCTTCAATATGCCTACGAGCACAACCTGCCGTTTGGCCTCACCGTCCTGGGTCGGCAAACACTCTCAACCGACGGCTTCTCGAAGGATCCAACCCACCTGTTCGCTGGCTATCGCCTCTTGGCACAGGCGCGTGGCCAGATTGACAAGCGGCCCGCCAGCACCGTATTCCTGGATTACCTGCGGCAGGAGCGGCTTCGGATACCTGCCCGTTCCCAGTTGTTCCTCATCCAGCATGAACTGAGTGAAGAGGAAGTTGGAGCCCTGTTACGCATGCAGGCTCAGTTCTCGCGCATTTCAATTGTCCTGTTTCCCTACGGGAGCTTTCTTTTGTACGGGGAGCGAGAAGTACCATACTTCATGCCTGATGTTGAACAGATTGCGCGGCTCAAGAAGATGCAGAAGATCCTTCGCGATGCCAGCGTTGATCTTTCCATCATCGGTCTCAACGACACCCTTGCGGCCTTGGGAGCAACGTGATGATGGAACGTGAGAAAACGTTGCTGCATGTGAGTTTTGCAGTAGGTGCGACGCTCATTGTCTTCTGGATTGGGCGTGTCACAATTCCCGCCTGGATCGTTCTACCTGCTCTGTCTGTTGTCATAGCAGCCCCCTGGCTCCAACGGCACAGACTGACATGGGAAGCGATTATCGGGGTTGCCCTGCTGAGCGTCTTTGCCACAAACAGTCAGCGGCTAGCGATTGACTATGCGGCACGCTATCGTGAGTTCTTCTTCCTCGTCGTGCCAATGCTCTTCTATGCTGGAATCGTTTTCACCCGGGTGAAGCCCCCCGGCGAACCTGTCTACCTCTACACTGTTACGTGGCTGGGCCTCCTGGCAGCGCTCGACCCAGAAGGCGCCTCCGTCACAATTCCTGCGCTGTCCGCACTGATCCTGCTCGCCGTACTGCTTTCCGAAACAGCCGAAGATCGGCCAAGGCTCCTCCTGCGGCTGGTGCCTGTTGCTGTTATTCTCATCGCTGTCACGATCCTGTCGACATTCCTTGCGGTTGAGACTGGCCCACTCAGTGCATCAACTGCCAGAAATCTACAGGCGTTTCTCTTCGGACGCTCCACAAGCGTGGACTTTGTTCTCGGTCACCACGGCACCAACTGGTGGCGGCCATGGCCATCAGCAGGCACGAGACTCCTCAGGTCATGGCTGGTGCGTCTCTCATTCGTGGAGGAGTCTGCAGATCTTGGTCGTTCACTTCTCATCGCCCCCTTCACGACCGTGCTCGCCTGGATATTTGTGGGCGGTGTTCTCCAACAGGGACCAGGCAAATCGTTTCGCAAACTGCTTCCGTCTTTTGTGCTCACGATCAGCATGGGTCTTGTCTTTCTATCCCTCATCAGCCTTCACAGCAAGAGTCTCAGTGTTCTCATGTTGGGTCCCGCATCACCATGGATGGTTAATGGAAACCTGCTGGTACCAACGTCGTGGCAGATGTTCCTTGCGCTGAGAGCCAAGGTCAACTTCTTCCCGTCATCTTCCATCATCGTGCTGCAACTCGTCGTGCGCAACCTTTCCATCCTGGCAGTGCTCTTCTCAGTCATCACCTCTGTGCGACAGGCCTTTGCGACACAATGGGACCGTCTCGAAGGAATCGGGCGGAGGCGTGACCGCATCGTCATTGAACGAACGATCAAGAGAATCCGCAGCCTCGATGACGACGAACTGCTGCGTGACCCACGCGGTACGATCATTGCGCTCTTTTACATGGCCGCCAATGCGCTGTATCCACTGGATCTTGCCATGGTACGCGGTGAGACACCAACGGAGCTATCTGCTCGTGTTGCACGGTGGTATCCCGATATTGCTGAGCAGATTGATATACTTGGGAAACTGTTCTATGTTGCTCGTTACTCGGAGGCAGAGATAACCACAGACCAGGTAAGGCAGGCAAGGAGCGCGTATGAGAAGTTGCTGAATCTGCTCAAGGCAGAGGCCCAGCACCCAAGAATCAAGACTGAGGGGGCACTTCCCTCAGCTCAATAGCCGCAAACGCCTGCTGCATGTGTGCGGCAATGAGGCACTGTGGAGACACAAGAAAGCAACCAACTGAAGAGGGAACCGCGTGAGGGAACGGCACCCGGGCATCGCCCGTCGTTCCTGCCTGTGTTCTTGACAACTGGGAGAAACGGATTTGTGGCTTCGACGCTCATGCTCACCGTCGCTCTCCTGCTTCGTAATGCCTTATTTTTCGTCGCAGGATTTACTGCGCTCTGCTACACGATTTTCATGTGCAGCCTGATGCTGATCGAAAGGCACCAAGTCGGCGTAACGACGGTTCTTCGCCATAGTGTCACCGTGATACGCCAGCCAAATGTCATCACACTTGTCGTATCAGGGCATGGGACGAGCAGCCCCCTTCTCGTTTCTGTTGAACCGCAGTTCCCTCTCTACGCAGTTCCCCGCCGCAGAACCGATGACGGTGACACCACTGCAGTCTTTTTCGATGTGACACGCAAGGGAGAGTACGCGATCGGCGCTGTCCGCATCCTGATCCAAGATCCGCTCCGCATGTTTCACGTTGAGCGAGCCATTGGACCGCAGTTTGTTCTCACCGTCGTCCCGCGTTCGATTCCTCTTGCAGCTCTGCATATTGCCCTCACCTCGCCACTCGATGGACAGCGCATCCGATATGCTCCCAATGTTGACACCAGCCAACTCATAGGAACTCATCCATACGACGGCGAATCGATGAACCGCATTCACTGGAAGGCGAGTGCACACACGGGAACGCTCGTCGTGAAGGATTTTAGTCCGTCAGCATCTCAAACGGTTGTTGTGCTGGTGGATTACACGGTGCACCGGGATACGATCTTCACCCTGGAGACACTAGACAATACACTCTCCACAGCTGCGGCAAGTATTCTCCACTATATTCACGACCACAAGCTGCCCTTCGGTCTCGTGACGATTGGATCTAGTACAGAATGGACGGGCAGCGGACACGACAGCATGCATTTGTATCGTTGCCTTGCCGTAATTGCCAGAGCAACCCCTGAACGATGTGAAGGCGTGGATGGTGTCTCAGATTGGCTTGCTCGGAGCACTCATGCCGTTCCCCCACAATCGCAGTTAGTTGTCCTGACGTATGAGGTGAGCGAAACGGAGATCGTACATTTGTTGAAGTTGCGTGAGCGCTTTTCGCGCATCACGATCATCCTGTTCCCCGCCGGATCGTTCCTCCTTCCGGGCGAACATCGGGCGCCGTACTACTTCAAAGACACGTCGGAACTACTCCGTCTGCGATCTCTCCAGCACACACTGAAGGAAAACAGAATCGATCTCGTTGTCATCGGGCTGAATGATCCCCTCACGGGGTAGCGGGGAACCGAGGGACACACATGGACACACAACGCTTCGCCCGCCTCATTGTCGCCAATGCTTCGTGCTTCCTGGCATTCTGGATTGCCCGCCTTGCAGTTCCCTGGTGGTTTGGCGTCGCGGCGCTTGTGGTGCTGAATCTTGCGTTGCAGCACCGCAACCAGAGGCTTTTCCGCCTCTATCATGGTCTCGAGACGTGCCTTCTGATCGTGTATCTCGCGCTGACTGCTGGCCGGCATACCCTCCAGGAGTTCATTGCCATTCTCCTGCTCACGCTGTTGTTCGAGGTCTACTTCTGGTTGGCTGGGAACCTTGTTCTTGCTGCCGAGGCACCCGTGCACTTTCTTCGCATGGCGGTCATCGCCTGTTGCTATGCTATTTTCGGCAACACGGACCCTCTGATTCCAGCGATCGTGCTGGTCATTATACTCGCTTCAGCAATGCTTTCCGCTGCCACGACACTGGACCAACGTGCTGTCAGAAGGCTGGCCCCGGGCTTTGTGATCCTTGCTGTCGTCTTTGTAGTCGCGGTCGCCTCTCCCATCATGCGCGCTCCTACTCTGCCAAGAGCGGCAGTGTGGCTTGTCCCGGGAACGCCTTCCTCAACGCCCAAACCCTCGGGATCGGGAGGTCTTCCCATCAATCTGCCCCCTGTCACCCTGCGACGCATCCTACAGGAACACTTCTGGGAACTGTTTGGCTTCGTCTACCTGCCTTTGGCTGTCATGATTGCTATGCTTGCTGCTGCTATGATCATCTCCAGGTCAATCCTGCACTACACCTGGCGCAAAACGTTCCGAGCCCTGGCCTTTCCCATCGCTCTTGTTACAACCGCCCTGGTCTTCACAATTGTCTATACCGGAACCAAGACGGTACAAATTGCGAACGGCATTGCGGAGGCTGGGCGCCTTGGAGCAGACAATTTCAATGATGTCGTCGACATCCTTAGAACTGACCACGTCTTGCCAGAGAGGGACAATGAGATCAGGGCAACCTTGGAGACGATAGCCGCCGCCGCCTGCTGGATTGGTGCCAGCCTCCTGCTGATCTCTATCGTGGCAAGCATTCGGGACATGGTGTTCGAGTTTCGCCATGAGGTCCTGCTGTCGTTACTGGAACGTTCGGACCGCAAGAAAACGATTAGAGCAATTCGTCGGCTGATGCCCTTAGATCAAGACAAATTGCTACAAGACCCCGTAACGAGTATAACGGCACTATTTGCTTTGGGTGTCGAGGTTGTCGCAAAGGTCGGCGTGCGCCTGAAACAGGCAGAAACCGCTACTGAATTCGCACAGCGCGTCACCGCACAGGTGCCTGCATGCTCCAGTGGACTGAATCGGCTTGCCGAGCTTTTTGTCAGAGCGAGGTATAGTCCGTCGAGTGTCTCCACCGAAGACGTGCTTTTGGCAAGGAACGCCCTTCAGGAGCTCAAGGCCTGCGTTCGCAGCTTGCAGGGTGGAACCGGCACGGTGCGAGAACCAGAGCGCCGCGCCCATTGATTTTGACGTGAGGCGCTTATAATGAGCCACATAGAAGATCAGAGAAGGAGCAGACAATGAATGAAAACTTGAACAAAGCCATCTCTTATGTGGAACAATACTTTGTTGGGAAGAATACGGTTGTCGATGTTGCTTTTTCTACCGTGCTTGCAGGGGGACACATCTTTCTCGAGGATGTTCCTGGCCTGGGCAAAACTACACTGGCGAACCTCATCTCCAGGTCTCTTGGATTGGACTTCAAGCGTATTCAGTTTACTCCTGACCTCCTGCCATCCGACATCTCCGGAGTGTCCATCTATGATCAGAAGACACAGGAATTTCGCCTGAAACAGGGACCGATCTTCACCAACCTCCTGCTGGCAGACGAGATCAATCGTGGCACACCCAAGACACAGTCAGCCCTCCTTGAGGCCATGGCTGAATACCAGGTCACCATCGATGGCACTATCGTGAAGCTGGACCGCCCCTTCGTCGTCATGGCAACAATGAATCCCATCGAATACGAAGGCACCTTCCCACTGCCCGAAGCCCAGCTGGATCGCTTCATGACACGGCTGACCATAGGGTACCCCAGCAAGGAGAAGGAAGAAGAGATCGTTACTGGCTTCTATGCCCGCTCTCGAATCGTCGGTGACGATGTCCGCATAATCTCCCGTGAAGACCTGATTGCCATGCAGAAAGAGGTGGAGAATGTTTTTATTGCACCGGAACTCATTAGCTATATTGTTTCGCTTGTCGATGCCACTCGGCATGACGATACGGTCTATCTTGGCCTTTCTCCACGCGCCAGCATTGATCTCATGCGTCTGGGCAAGGCATATGCTTATCTTCAGAACCGCAACTTTGTCATTCCCGATGATATCAAGATGGTCTTTCCATTCGTCTCTGGCCATCGTCTGATCCTTCAGGCCGAAGCACGCCTTCGTGGCGTCACGACCGCCGAAGTGGTGACGACGACCCTTAAGAACGTTCCTATCCCGAAACTGGCCGATTACAGCAAGCAATGAGTCAGTACGTGCGTACCGCTTCGCGGGGTCTGACTCTCGGGGCTGTACTGGTACTGCTGTGGCTCATTCTGGGCGGCAAAGCCATCTTCTTCACTGCGTGCATGGTGGTCCTGTATAGCGTGCTCATGCCTCTCTGGATGGAACACTGTCTGGACGCGGCCAGCGTCTCCGTTTTCCTCAAGCATCAACTGGTCATGATGGGAAAGCCAGACATGGTAACCGTGTGCCTGAGTGGCTTCGGAGACTGGAATCCACTGCAATACCATTTGTCCCTGAATCTCCCGCCCTATCTGATCAGGAAGCTTGAGCGGCCCACCGACCTTGGGCTGACAGTGTTCTTTGAGGTCAACCGTCGTGGTGAGTATCGACTAGGAGATACTACCGTGACCGTCGAGGACCCCTTCGCACTCTTTTCGCTGACCCGGGTGTTCCGAGGCTCTGAGTACGTCACTGCCTTTCCACGGCTGCTTTCGTTGCCCAAGCTGCGCATCGCCCTGACCTCTCCACTGGACGGTCAGCGGGTACGCTTCGCCCCAAACTATGACACAAGCCAGCTGACAGGAGTTCATGCATATGCCAATGATTCCATGAACCGGATCCACTGGAAGGCAACCGCTCATTCGGGGACGCTGTATGCCAAGGACTTCAGTCCTAGCGCTTCCAAGACTGTTGTTATCCTGCTCAATCTGACGCTGCGCCACACGCCGATCTTTGATACCGATGCCTTCGAAGACTACCTGTCGGCAGTCGCTGGATCCATCGCTAACTATGCCAATGACGCACACTTGCCCTTTGGGCTTGTGGTGCTGGGTCAGGACCAATGGAGCAGCGGTTTTGGGAGTGGGGCAGCGCATCTTGTTAAATGCCTCTCGCTCCTCGCCCGGGCACGCTCTATCGTCGAATCCGATCCGACCAAGGCTGTCTTCCTGGACTATTTGCAAACCAAGAGGTTTGCAATTCCATTACGCTCGCAGCTGTTTCTCATCCAGCAGGAAATGGCGGAAACAGAAATCGGGACGCTGCTCAAGATGCGTGAGCAGTTCTCCAGGTTGTCCATCGTCCTTTTTCCTCAGGGGAGTTTTCGGCTCTATGGCGAGCACAAGACTCTCTATTTCATGCAAGACTATGCGCAGATAGAACGCCTGAAAGCTGTTCAGAAGATTCTTGGCGATGCTGGCGTGGACTTGTCCATCATCGGACTCAACGACACGCTGGGCTCGCTGTCGGGGATGTGAGATGACCAGCTCCCGGGTCTCTTTTCAGAACGTTCCAGAACGACTGGCCGTGGCTGCGCTGTCTGGTCTGCTGGCCTGGTGGTTTTCCCGCACTGCAGTTCACTTTTGGTGGGCAGTCGTACCCTTCGCGGCGCTCACCCTGGGTGTCGTCTCCCGCCATATATGGGTCACTTGGCTCACTTGGGGTCTGGCAACGACTGGATTGACCGCTTCTCTTGTTGTGACACTAGGATCGTCGCGCTCTGAGATGGCCTTTGCATCAATGGCGCTGACCATCGTCTTCGCTGCACTGACGGCCGGAACATGTGCATTGTCAACGTCGCGCGAGTTTCCGCACCACACAACGTCACTCATCGTGTGGCTCGCCATTGCCTCCGTCGTGACGGGCGAGGCAGAAACCTGGACTGTACCGGCCGCCCTCGCGGTTCTTGCTGGCATAGCAGTTGTCGCCAGTCGTCAGAGATCCCCAGACAAGGCCAGCATTCACCCTCTTGTTCCCATACTGGCTGGTCTGATGCTGATTGCTCTCATCGCTGGGGCCTCTCCCGTTGGTCATTCTCCCATCCAGCGGCCTCTCGCAGCACTC
>JAJFTL010000030.1 GCA_021373025.1 bacterium | reverse complement strand
TGTTCGAGGAGGTCCACCGCGGTCCTGACTTCATCGACATGGCCCTGGCGTGCATGGTCGGCCAAGTCCAGGAGTGCGTCGGTGACGCCGGCCATGGCGGAGACGACCACAACGGCGCGCGTCTTCTTGCGCGCTGTCTGGGCAACCAGTTGGGCGGCGTGCATGATGGCCGGAGCATCCTGCACGAGGACGCCGCCGAACTTCATGACAACGGTTGTCACAGGAGCCCCTTCGCCGCCAGCAGCTCGGCGGTCAGGATGGCATTGCCCGCGGCGCCACGGATCGTGTTGTGGGAGAGTACTGTATACTTGATTCCCGTCACAAACGCCGGATCACGCCGGATACGCCCCGCCACCGCAGTCATGCCGCGAGCACGTGCCGGTTCGCCGGCCAGACGGTCAAGGCGTGGCTGGGGACGGTCAGGCTCGGCGCGGACGATAACGGGGTGCTCGGGAGCGGTGGGAAGGTGCAGGCGCTGGGGTTCACCCTGGAAATCGCGCAGAACCTGCTCGACCTCCTCGGGAGATGCGAAACGGTCAAGTTCCACGAGGACGGATTCGGTGTGTCCTTCCAGCACTGCGACGCGGTTGCACGAGGCACTGACGGGAATGTCCGCTGGCTGGAAGGAGCCGTCACTCCAGGAGCCCAGCATCTTCTGGGTCTCGCGCGCGATTTTCTCCTCCTCATTCCTGATGAAGGGGATCAGGTTGTCGACGATGGCCATGGACGGCACTCCAGCATACCCTGCACCGGACAGCGCCTGCATCGTTACGACGATGACGCGCCGGATGCCAAATGCTGCCTGGAGCGGCTTGAGCGACAGGATGAGTGCGGCGGTGCTGCAGTTGGGACCCGTCACGATAAACCCCTTCCTACCTCCTGCGCGCTGGACGGACAATGCCGCGAGGTGGTCGGCGTTCACCTCGGGCACGATGAGCGGGACGTCAGCATCCATGCGATGGGACGCCGTGTCGGCGACGACAGCCATCCCTGCGTCTGCAAGCGAGTGCTCCATGGGACCGGCAACGTCGCTGGGCAAGGCGGAGAAGACAAGTGTGGCGCCTGTTGCAGTGACGGCGTCCGCAGTACATGGAAGAACAGTCATGCTGCGTGCTACGTCCGGGATCTCCCCCGGGATGTACCAGCGCGCCGCGTCTCCGTACCGTCTGCCAGCCGACCGTTCGCTGGCAGCGACGCCGACCAGCTCGAACCATGGGTGGTCCGACAGCATCGCGACGTAGACCTGCCCGACCATCCCTGTTGCGCCGCATACAACCGCTTTCGTTCGCTCCATTGTTGACCCCCTTGCCACAAGTCCCCGGGGCATGCGCGCCGAGGAGTTGAAAGCAAGCCTAGCGGCCCCGCCGTTTCTGTCAAGCGCAGATTGTTACACTTTTGGGACGGTTCCAAAACTGTAACACTCTCGCAGGAGGTCAGGTATTCCCCCTGCTACCTGGCTTCACCCACGGGATGCCCTGCTTGCAGAGCGGGCATTCATCTGCCGGCCAAGTGTCGATGGTGAGACGGATCGAGCTCCAGACAGGATAGGGGATAAGCTCCGCGCTGCGGTTGACGATGCACGCGATGCCGACCACCTCGCCCCCTGCATCACGAATGACCTGTGCCGTTTCCTCCGAAGACTTGCCGGTCGTTACAACATCTTCACTGATGATGCAGCGGGTTCCCTCGGCAATAGAGAAGCCGCGGCGCAGAGACATCACGCCATTCTCGCGTTCAACAAAGATCCCCGGCTTGCCCAGCTGGCGTGCCAGTTCATACGAGACGATGATGCCGCCCATGGCAGGTCCCACGATGAGGTCGAAGGGGACTGGGCGGAATTGCTCGGCCGCGATGGATAGAACGCGGGCAGCGCGGTCGGGGTACTGCAGAAGCCGTGCGCACTGCACATAGCGGTCACTGTGCCTCCCAGATGTCAGCAGGAAATGTCCCTGAAGCAGTGCTCCGGTTTCCCTGAGTTCATTCAGAACCAGTTCGTCAGTTGTCATATCTTCCTCCCGAAGTGTTACAGTCTTGGAACCGTCCCAAATGTTACAGACGGGTCAGGGGTTCGGCGGCGCAGTAGCGTTCCAGGCCGTCCACGATGTCCAGCATTGCTGTTGGCTTCACAAAGGTCGCTGTGCCAACCTGCACTGCGGTTGCACCAGCCATGAGGAATTCGACGGCATCCTGCCAGGTCGTGATGCCACCGATGCCCACGACCGGGATGCGCACAGCGTGTGCTGCCTCCCACACCATGCGGAGGGCGATGGGCTTGATGGCGGGCCCGGACAGGCCAGCGGTCACGTTGTCAAACACCGGCTTGCGGGCGTGAATGTCGATAGCCAGAGCGTTGAAGGCGTTGACCAGAGAGACGGCGTCGGCTCCTGCACGTTCACAGGCTACGGCCATATCGGCGATGTTCTCTGCATTCGGAGACAACTTGACCATAAGCGGCTTCCTACACACACGGCGGACGGCAGCGACGACACCTGCTGCCACATTGGCCTTGATGCCAAAGGCCATGCCACCTTCGTGCACATTGGGACAGCTGATGTTGAGTTCGATGATGTCGATGCTCTCGGCTTCGGACAGCAGACGGACGCCCTCGACGTATTCTTCCAGGTCACCTCCTCCCACGTTGGCGATGATGGCGGTCCCCATCGTGCGCATGCGTGGCAGTTCGTGTTCAAGAAAAGCGGGGATGCCGGGGTTCTGCAGGCCGATGGAGTTCATCATGCCGGCGGGCGTCTCCCACACGCGCATGCCCGGGTTTCCTTCGCGCGGATGCAGCGTCAGCCCCTTGGTGCAGATGGCCCCGAGCTTGCTGACATCAAAGAGCCGTCCATACTCGGCACCAAAGCCAAAGGTGCCGGATGCGGCAATGACGGGATTCTTGAGCGTGACGCCGCACAACATGGTCTCAGGCATGCCAGATCACCTCCGCTGCATCGAACACCGGACCATCGGCGCAGACGCGCTTGTAGCCTGAGGTGGTCGGGAACGTACACCCAAGACAGGCACCGATGCCACATGCCATGTGCGCTTCAAGAGAGGCTTGGCATGGGACCCCAGCCTGTGCACACAGTTGGGCAACGCGCGCCATCATGGGGGTTGGCCCACAGGTTACGACAACATCAAACGCAGCGGGGTCGAAGATGTCCGTGCAGAATCCTCTGGTTCCCTCGCATCCGTCTTCGGTGGCCACATAGACCTCGACCCCCAGGCTCAGGAGTGCTGCTACTGCGTAGGGAGTGCTTTTGAAGCCTGCAATGACAGTGGCACTCCTGGCAGGCAGCGTGCTGGCAAGATAGAACATGGGAGCGATGCCGATGCCGCCGGTCACGATGCCAACCCTGCCGTGCAGGTTCTCCATGGTGAAGCCATTGCCAAGCGGTCCCATAAGCGCCACCGTGTCGCCTTTGTGAAGGCGTGCCAGCAGCTCCGTTCCTCTGCCGCGCACCTGGTAGAGCAGGCTGATGGTACCCTCGTCTGCATCATGAATGCTGATGGGGCGTGCCAAGAGGGGTTCACGGTCCCAGGCTCGCACCATGTAGAACTGACCGGGACTGCCCCCGGTCGTGGCTTCGACGGTCAAGCGGTAGACATCGTTGGTCAAGCGGTCCTGTGCCAGGACCAATGCTTCTTCGATATAGGCGGGGGATGGGCTGGTCATGCGTTCAGCGCCTTTACAGCATCCAGGATCTCATCACGCATCCGTTCGGCTTCGAGTCGCGCA
>JAJFTL010000012.1 GCA_021373025.1 bacterium | reverse complement strand
CAAAGCCCGCAGCTAAGAAGACAGTCGCCAAGAAGCCTGTAGCGAAAAAGTAGTATACTGATAGCAGAACGTTCCTCGCTGTGCCAGCGTGCGTGCAGGCACAGCGAGGTTGTTTGTAGAAAGCAGTAGGCAGCCCGAACCTGGGCTTGGGGCCCACGATTCGACACCGCACTGGGAAGTACCTGGTGCGGTTTGTCATATTGAGTTACTCGGTTATAGCGAGCGCCTTAGCGGAAAGACCCAAACGATCCTTGGCCTGCCCTTACTATCAGGCTGTTGCTCCTGATACGGATCTGATGTCAGCTGGACTTGTCCCTCAAACTGATACCGGTTCCTCTCAATAGCCTCAAACAAGTAGATCTTCACTCCGTTCTTAGGCGAACTAGCAAGCGTCCAGTTCTGGCCATCGTACAGACTTTGATCGCCATGCAGCCGCAGACGATTCCAATGCTACCCCAGGGTCAACATGTGCCTTTGGACAGCAAATGCGGCCCCACGAGTGCACCGCTTTGCTGATATGGGATTGCCATCCACCATACGTATTCTGTCAGCCGATTCCTCACGCCTGATGAGGTCCTCGGTCCACTGGTGTTCATGCGGTGCCAGGTCAATCAGTTTTGCTCGCGTATCGCTCTCACTCAAACTCATTCTGGCCGATGCCCCTACTGTAGGCAGAACGTAGTCGAGACTATGCGTTACATATTGGGCAGAAACCTTCGGGGAGCAATTCGGGGGAGCCGATCAACTTGTCCGTGTAGTTAGCTCATGGTTTCAACGCAGGTGGAAACAACGCATTCGCCGGTAGCTCAGTAGCCATATCAGGCTCGCTTGTGGTCGGACGTCGGTATCGACCTCTGATCGCGTCTTTCGACGTCCTTTATGTCGGCGTTAAGAATGCGCAATATCTCGCCCGCTTCATACACTTTTCCGTAGTGCCGCGCATCGCGCGGTTTCAGGATGCCTTGCTGTTGCAGTCGTTCGACGTGCAGCTGTGCAGCACGATAGGTAACCCCAAGAAGCTTCGCCGCTGCTGGCACCGTGACAAACGGCGGCTCCATGAGACTGTCTGTGAGCCGGAGCGTGAGTGTCGACGTCCGGGGCAGGGACTCCGACTTCAGATATCATGAGTCTCTGAGCTCCTGAAATGAGCGCAGCCTGGTCAACGTGTCATATGATTCGCTGATTACTGCAGAGAGGAAGAATCGGATCCATTCAAGCCACTCACCGCGTGTGCTGACACCGAGCAGAAGGCGATAGTACGTGTCTCGGTTGCGGTCGAGTAGGCACTCAGGTACAGCAGGGGCGACGGGAGCAGATTCCATTGAACTGCCAGTAAAGCCAGCAACAAACGGCCAACGCGTCCATGCCCGTCGAAAAATGGATGAATGGCCTCGAACTGATAGTGGACCAGTGCAAGCCGAACCAGCTGCGGATACTCCGGACTGGCATGAATGTACTTCTCCACATCTCCCATGGCTTCTATCATGGCCTCGACCGGTGGCGGAACATACGTAGCCTCATTCAGGGTTCCGCCAGCAGGGCCGATCCAGTTTTATGTGGTCCTGAGTTCACCTGGTGTTGCTTGCTCGCCGCGCACGCCCTTCATAAGGTGATGGTGTAGCTCACGGATGAGTCGTGTACTCACAGCGAGCGACTCGAGACGGTGCAGGCCGTACTCGAGTGCAACAACATAGTTGTAGACCTCATGCGCATCTTCGTTGTCAAGGGAGCCTTTGCGCGCGGGGAATAGCTGCTGGTCCGCCTCGTAGCGATACAGGTCGTCGAGCCCGGACTCGGTGCCCTCGATATGCGACGACAGTACAGCTTCCCGCCTGACAAGAGGTTTGACAAGCAAGGTGGAATTCTTCACGAAGTGTCCGATTCCCGCGAGTCGCCCCAGTGACTGATCTGCCCGGCACAGCAACACCAAGCTATCGGCATCAAACTCGACACATGGTGGTAGTGGGTTAGGAATGAAGGCTGAGTATCTTGACGCACCGCTGCCGATGGACGTCAGATGTCCTGGGCTGTCGTATGTAAACATAATCAAATCCACCCGATCACCTGGTTGTGTATGAAAGTGCAATTCGCCATGGTTAAATGTGCAGAAAATACACATTGGCTTCGCGACAGCGTTACGATTCAACCTGTAACAGTAGACGCCATCAACTACTTGCCACCGAACAACTCGAAGAATCTCTTTGGCTTCAACTGCAAGAACTTGAGAAACTCGGTCCGGCGCAGGATGAGGATACCCTGGTCCTCCAGGACGACCTGGGCTGGCAGGAGTTTGAGGTTCGTGAACTTCTCGAAACCGTCTCCGAACACGTCACGCAGGTCGACCTTGATGCGGTCTCCGTCGACGGTGAATGCACGCTTGTTCTTGCGGTAGAGATCTTGCCAGATGCGGCGTCCTCTGTCGTAGTAGTCTTGGAGAATCTCAGTAGGGAACCATACGGGGAGAGCTAGCCCCGCCATGGCGTAGTAGTCGCGGAAGACAGCCCTGGCCGGTTCAAGGAAGTCGTGTCCGTCGTAGTATGCGCTGACATCCCGCATCTTGTCCGGCACACGCAGCGTGAAGTCCTTGAACAACCCGGCATCGAGGTCTCCGACAACTTCCTGGAAGTAGTGTTCCGACTTGGCACGTGATTCCTCCACAAAAGCGGCTGTTACCTCAAGGTAGTACATACGTCGAACGACTTGGTTATTGGCGCGGAATGTATTGTTCGTGGTCCCAACGAGGCATGGATGGGTCGCGCTCAGCTCGTCGGCCAGGAACTTCAGCATCCCTTCACCACGATTGCCAGTACCGGAAAAATACTCCTTGTCGATTTCGTCGATGAGTACAGGAAAGACGCTTGGTGTAGGGTTGTCTTGTTGTTCGATGAGTGCACGGACACCTGAAGGACCAAGCTGTTCATAGTGGTAGAACTCACCGTCAGCTCCCAACATGATACTGATGAAGCGGAGGAGGTGAGTCTTTCCTGACCACGCTTTGCCTGCGAGCAAGAGGAATGGAGGGACATCACCTCTCATGCCCAGGTGCTCGTGATCAACATCCGAGCGCACCTTCCAGAGATACGGGGACAAGAAGCAGTACAGGAGAGACTCGCAGATACGTTTCTGGTTTGTCACCAGATCACTGTCCTGGACGGTGAACTGTCGGTAGGCATCCATGAAACGGTTGATGCGCTCCAGGTAGCCGGCGATCTGTGGTGCTTCGAGGAGATCTCTCGCATACGGCTCCTCAAGGTTGCCATCTCGATAAAGCCGCATGTCCGTGCCAACTGTCAGGTTGGGCAGCACGTCGGGCAGCGAGCCTCGTTCCGACTTCTTCGTTCGCGTGAAGAGCTTGCGTACGCGTTCCGAGTTCTTGGTGAGGCTAGCTGTCGAGAGCATCTGCTTGCCTGCAGAGATGGGGACGGCAATGGTCTCCACAATATTCTTGAGCAGCACGACCTGTTCTTGTTCAATTTCGATCTGTTGCACGCGCTCCTTGATTTCCTGCACACCGTCCGATGGGATAATCAGACCGACTTTGTCGTGTGACAGCGTTTCCTCCAGGACGCGGCTAAAGACTTCTGGAGAGGCACTGGTCAAGTCGATGGCCGTCACACGACGCTTCGCCTCCTCCGGGATGTAGTCGACGGTCTCCTGTAGGATCTGCTGAACGCGCTGCTCGTAGAGGTCACAAGCAAGAGGCGTGTCCCAGACAAGGACTTCCTCAAACTGTGCTCCCTGGATGGCATGCTGTGTCAGGTTGGCAGAACCCATCACGATGCGACGACCAGTCGGTCCACTCAGCGAGTAGATCTTGGAGTGGATGGCGTGTCCTTTTGGTGCATACCGGACCTCGATCGAGCCGTCGCGCACGCGGGCCCGCTGCGAGTCGCTGAGGTCGTTCCAAAATGTGAGGGGCGCGGTAGGATTAAGGAAGTCGAACTGCTTGGCGACATTGCCATCAGGGATGCCAAGGATCAGTGTCACATGCTTGAAGCCGTCGGTGACACGGAAGAAGAAGCGCGGTGACGAGACATACGTCACTGCTGTGAGCCGATCATACACCTCTGTCTCGAAGAAGGAAAGAAACGTGCGATCGGTGACCCCTCCGTTCCACACGATCTGACAATACTTGTTTGCACTGTTGACATGCTGACTTTCGTCAAACAGCCCCTTACCGGTTTGTTGTTCCACTGCCATACCTACCTCCCGTCGATTCCCCAAGCAAAGTATATCACGCATCTGGACACTCGTCTGCCGATGTAGAACGTGCCTGGGGTTCGCTACTCCTGTCGTGCCAAAGTTGACCATGCACGAGACGCTTGGAGCAGTATCTGCGTTGTGGCATTCATACCTCTCGGGGTACAAGGATTTGTGGACAAGACCACCCACGTCGTATGAGTCAGAGACGGTGGTCCCTTACGTCTATCGCCTCGCCGGAATCGTCACGTGGCGTTCGGGTTGCCTTAGGTGGCGTACTTGCCGATAGAGGGTCGGCTGCCCCAACTGGACCATGCTGCCCGAGGCCACTTCGTCCGCACAGTACCTACCCGCTGGAGAAGTGGGGAGCAAGAGGCAGCTCCCCATCCTTGTTAGTTTCTGCGTTTGCCGAGATAAGCCTCTTTCACTCTCTCGTCGGCCAGCAGGTCCGCGCCGGTGCCGAACATGGAGATGTTGCCCGTCTCCAGCACGTAGGCGAGATCTGCCGTTTTCAGTGCCATATTCGCGTTCTGCTCGATCAGGAGCAGAGTGGTGCCTTGCCTGTTGATCTCCTTAATGACAGAGAAGATATCCCGCACCACCATGGGTGCCAGGCCCAGCGAGGGCTCGTCCAGAAGCAGCAGTTGCGGCCGACTCATCAGGGCGCGGCCTACTGTCAACATTTGCTGTTCGCCACCGGATAGCGTTCCTGCCAGCTGCCAGTTCCTTTCCTTTAGGCGAGGGAACAAGCTGTACACCAACTGGAAGTCTTCTTCGATGCTTGCTCTGTCCTTACGAAGGTAGGCCCCAATCTTCAGGTTCTCTAGCACGGTCAGGTCAGTGAAGACGCGGCGGCCCTCAGGGCACATGGCGATACCCATACCGATGATCCGATCAGTAGATTGGCCCAGCAGCTCGTGATCATTCCACCGAATGGAACCGCCCTCTGCCTTGACCAGACCCGTGATGGTGCGTAGCAAGGTGGATTTCCCAGCGCCGTTAGCGCCGATGAGTGTGACGATTTTGCCGTCGGGTACCTCCAGTGAAACGCCGCGGAGCGCGCGGATGCCTCCGTAGGAGACATGGAGATTTTCAATTCTCAGCATCCTCGCTCACCCCCAGATACGCGTCGATGACGCGCTGATTATTCTGAACCTCCGCGGGTGTACCGCTGGCAATCAACTTGCCAAAGTCCAGGACATAGATTCGGTCGGAGATATCCATGACAAGGTCCATGTGATGTTCGATGATAAACACCGTCAGTTTGAAATCAGTGCGAATGCGGCTGATAAAAGCCGCCAGCTCCTGCGTTTCCTGGGGGTTCATGCCAGCGGCCGGCTCGTCCAAAAGGAGAAGCTTGGGTTGCGTTGCTAGTGCCCGGGCGATCTCCACGCGACGCTGCTGGCCATAAGGCAGTGAGGTTGCCAGATCATCACGGACCTCCTCCAATCCCAGAATACTCAGCAGCTCGTAGCACTCCTCCCGCTGGCGCCGTTCCTCCAGCTTGTTCATGCCAAAGGCAGCAGACAATAACCCCGCCGTAACGCGGCAGTGTTTGGCGATCAAGACGTTTTCGAACACCGTCTGAGACGACCACAGGCGGATATTCTGAAAAGTGCGGGCCACACCCATCCGAGTAATTGTGTCGGGGGTAAGCTCAATCGCATGGGTGTACGCTCCGTCGTTCTCAGGCTTGTACAGCTTTTTCATTTTCCCGCGAGGATAGTTCTCTACGATCTTCTTGCCCTCGAAGTACACCACGCCATTCGTTGGAGGGTATACTCCGGTGATGACATTGAAGGCCGTAGTTTTCCCGGCACCGTTGGGCCCGATCATGGAGACGATCTCTCCCCTATTGACCTCTAGATTCACATTATTCAAGGCGACCACGCCGCCAAATTGCATGGTAACGTTCTCAACCTTCAGTACGTTGTCGCTCATTTGCAGTCATCCCTTCTTCGAGGTTCAGAGTCTTCTGCGTCCTACGCCGTAATAGATCTGGCAGCTCCTTGTCGCCCATCAATCCCTTGTTGAAGAACAGCACAACGATCATAATGACAACAGAGAAGACCACCATCCGGAATCCGGAGCGCACCAAAGGTAGCTGCAGACCCGGACTCAATAGGAAACGAAGATCACCCAGGAGCAACAGTGCCCCCACGACGAGGGTGGTGACCCCGGATGGCTTGAGCGCCGGTAGCTTTCTGCCGCCTCCGATGACCGCAGACCGGCCCTTCTGTGCCCTGTTCTGCCTGTAGACCACCAGAGACACCACGCCGACCACCACGGCAGCGAAGATGAGCGCCAGCAGCAGCTTGGCGTTGAAGTTCGGCAGCACGGCGGTGTTGTCCAAAAAGCGGAGCCACCACTCGGAGCAGCCGACAAACAGGAAAGCAGCAATGACAGAACCAGAGACGGAGCCAAGGCCGCCGATGACGACGATCAGGAGGATTTCATATGTCATGGCCGCCTTGAAGATCGTAGCCTGGACGCTAGCCTGATACATAGCTAACATTGCGCCAGAGATTCCGGCGAAAAACGAGCTGATGATAAAGCTCATGCGTTTGTGCTTTGCCAGATTAATGCCCATGGCCTCGGCGGCTATCTCGTCGTCCCGGATGGCTTTAAACGCCCTGCCATAGGTGGAGTTGATAACCAACATGATAACCCAGATGCAGACGCCTGCGAAGACAAAGGGCATCACGGTATCCAATTTCAACGAGCCCAAATGGAAGTTCGAAAAGTTCGTGAAGTTGCTGAGCAGGTTGGAGCCGTTCGTTATGGGCCCCAGCTTCTCGTATTGCACCACGGCGCGGATGATCTCGGCAAATCCCAGGGTAGCGATGGCCAAATAGTCAGATTTGAGTCTGAGCACTGGCAGTCCGATCAGATAAGCAAAGACGCCCGCCACGATGCCTCCAAGAATCAAGCAGATAATAACACCCAACAGCAGTCCCGGCTGGCCCAAAGCTCTACTGAGACTCTCCGTGACAGAAAAGCCAACGCCTCCATTCGGATAACGTTGATAGACCAACGCTTGGTTCTCTACTGGAATGGTCAGGATGGCGTAGGTGTAGGCGCCCAGCAGCATAAAACCAGCCTGGCCCAGGGAGAACAGGCCTGTAAAACCATTCAGAAGGTTCATGGATACGGCCACCAGTGCATAGATCGCGCCCTTACGCAAAACCATCAGCAGCATGACAGGAACACCGGGGATGTTATCCAGCATGAGCACAACCGCAAGCAACAGCAAAAAGGCACCGAGCATTACGAATGACTGCGGGATTCTCTTCTTTTTCACGTTATCACACCTTCTGCGTCGACTTTTCCCCAAAGAGGCCAGTAGGTTTGACGAGCAAAATGATGATCAGGAGAGCGAACGTGACGGCGTCAGAGAAAGTGGTTAGGCCAGCACCCTTGATCAAGGTTTCAGAGATTCCGATGATGAAACCACCCAGCACGGCACCAGGGATGGAGCCAATGCCACCGAATACCGCAGCCACAAAGGCCTTCAGGCCAGGCATGGTGCCCACCACGGGTGTGACAGCGGCGTAATTGGAGAAGTACAGCATGGAACCCACGGCCGCCAGTGCGGACCCAACGACAAACGTGAAGCTGATGACGTTGTCGATCTTGATTCCCATGAGCTGAGCTGTCTCGAAATCACGGGACGTAGCACGCATGGCCATGCCGATCTTTGTCCTTTGAATCAGGATAACCAGTGCTACTACCAGGATCACCGTTAAGAACGGTGTGATAATGGTCACGCGCTTGGTAGTGGAGCCCAGGATGGTGATGGAGTCACTGACCCAGGGGATAACGGGATACCGCTTGGCCAGGCCGCCGGTAATATACCACATCACATTCTGCAGAAGATAGCTCATGCCGATGGCAGAAATCATGACAGACATACGAGGCGCCGAGCGGAGGGGCTTGTATGCTACCCTTTCCACCAGAACACCCATAACAATGGTCAGCAGTATCATCACGGGAATAGCCAGGTATAGGGGAAGGCTGGCGGCAGCGTACACCATGAAGAAGCCGGCAGCGGTGAAAATATCGCCGTGGGCGAAATTGATGAGGCGCAGAATACCATAAACCATCGTATAGCCTATGGCAATCAGAGCGTATTGACCCCCCACGGAGATGCCGCCCAGCAAGTAGGGCAATATGTTACCCATAAGGGAACCTCCAAAGCTTATGCTTAAAGCGCCGGGGTACCCCCGGCGCTCTTCTAGCTTACCTTACCCTGAAACTGATGCCTATCAGCCTGCACTAGACTGCCGCTTAACGAACTTGAAGACGCCATTGTCTGCCTGCTTGATGAAGGCCTCGCTCTTGTCTGCATCGCCACCATTCGGGAAGCTGATGTGACCCGTTACTCCATCAAAGTTGACCTTGGATATGGCGTTCTTGATGTCCTCGCCCTTTGTAGAGCCTGCTATCTTGATGGCCTCGATGGCGGTCATGTAAGCGTCATAGCCCAGAGCAGACACGGCTGCAACGATGTCGTTGCCGCCATTGTCAGTTTTGTACTGAGGATTGGAGTTTAGCCATGCTTTGAAGCCCGTGACAAAGGTCGCTGCCAAACTGGACTTGTCGTTTTCATCGAAGAACGTGGAGACGTAGACTTCCAGGTTGGTGCCCTTCTGCGCGTCCAGGATCACGGAAGACTCCCACGTGTCTCCGGCTGTGATAGGGATCTTGCACCCGGCGGATGCCGCCTGGCTGATGATCAGCGAGGCATAGGTGGTGGAGCATGGAGCGAAGATCACGTCCGCGCCGTAAGAGATGGCGTTCTGGATATATGCTGAGAAGTCAGAGGTGCCCTCAGGGAAGGATTCGGCTTTGACATCGCCGCCTAGTGTCTTAAACGCGTTGGCAAAGTACGTGGCCAGCCCGCTGCCATAGTCCTCGCCCAACATGTTGAGCACGTATGCTTTCTTGGCATTGAACTGGTCCTTGACGAAGTTGGCCATGACGCTGCCCTGGAAAGGATCGATGAAGCACACGCGGAAGTAATAGGGACGATTCTGAGTGACGGCAGGGTTGGTGCAGCTGCAGCCTATGGCGGGGATCTTTGCCTGCTCAAAGATAGGCGCCGCAGCCATGGACACACCCGAACCGTAAGAGCCCAGCACCACGGATACGTTATTGGACACCAGCTGTTGTGCAGCAGTAGGCGCCTTGTCGGTGGAAGACTGATTATCCACAATCTTCAGAACCACATTGTAGGTTTCACCATTGACCACAACGGTGGGAGTCACGGAGTTAGCGTATTGGATACCCAAGGTTTCCTGCTTGCCACCCGCCCCGTTGTCGCCTGAAGCCGGTTCGAACACACCAATATACAGCGTCTTGTTGCCTGTAGTACTTGATTGACTGCAGCCGACCAGACTCACGGTCATTGCCAGAATGAGAATGAGTGCCGAAAGCTTCTTCATTCTTATCTTCCTCCTCTCTTTACAGAATTGTCCGTAGAACATATGGGGTATCCTTCATTTTCTTTCTACGGAGCCCTTGCGTTTGCATTCTACGCACGTTGTCAGAAATTTACAAGGGGGTGTCCTTTCCGTCCTGGGTGTCAAGAGATATCTTCTTGTTCATTTCTCTTGGCAGTGCAACGCAATAATGCAACAGGCTGAATCCACGGTTTCTGCGCAACACCTGAAGTTGCATCTGACAATGGTTCCGATAGACTACATATGTCGGAGTACGAACTCCGACATGGCGAAGGTGAACGCCCCACGGCTTGTGGGGCGTTCAGCATGTAGAGCATTGGACCCTTTCTATCTCCTCCGGCTGCGGCATGGCGCCAGACTTCATTTGCCAACCTTGACCCGACCTTGTCACCGCCCGCAGGAGTGCATATACTCAGGCAGGAGGTGGCCATGAGAATCAGCGGAGCGGGATGCACGGACATCGGACTGCAGCGTGACATAAACGAGGACAGCTTTGCCGTGGTGCAAGAAGGCAAGAACGCCGAACGTCATGGTGCCTGTTATATCGTTTGCGACGGACTTGGAGGAGCGCGGGCCGGAGAAGTTGCCTCCAAGACAGCCGTAGAGTCGTTTGTCGCCGCTTGGTTATCGCCAGAGCCTTCTGTCGAGGACACCAGGCACCGGCTGAGACTAGCAGTCCATGAAGCCAATGCGGTCGTCTATCGCTTGTCATTGTCCTCTGAAAACCTGACCGGTATGGGGACGACACTGGTGGCGCTCGTACCACGAGGAGACTATGCGTATATCTGCAATGTCGGCGACAGCCGGTGCTATCGCCTGCGGGAGAGTGTCCTGACACAGCTGACGGTGGACCATACGATGGCAGCAGACATGGTACGGCAGGGGTTGCTGGATCCGACATACGCGAGGATGGTCAGCGAACGAAACATCTTGACCAGAGCAGTTGGGACGTCGCCACGGGTAGAGGTGGACGTTACCTCAGACACTATGATGCCAGGCGACCGGTATCTCTTGTGCTCAGACGGTTTGTGGGGCACCGTTCCTGAGGAGGAGCTTCTGTCAAGCCTGTCGGGCGGATCGCCCGAAGACGCTGCGCATCGACTTGTGGACCTTGCCAATATACACGGAGGACCGGACAACTGCACAGCTGTGGTGGTTGATGTTCAAGCATCAACCAGCGGTTCTGATTGAGGAATACCGAACAATCACCAAGCAGAATCCTGGAGACGCTCTGACGCGGGAAGGCAGGGCAGAGACGAATCGAAGGACTCGGTCATGCTTGTCGCAGGATGTTCTGCTACAATAATCAGTGTCGCAGCTTCACTGGAGCGGTGGACTCGTTCCTGCGTGTCTCTCGCTCAGCTGACTTCAGAGGAGATGGAAATGGGTGATAGGAAAAGCCAGACGGTCGAGGAGCGCGTGGTCGCCCTGCTGAAAGCAAACCGAAGGGACTTGCGTGCATTTGTTCATGCAGTCGAGGCGCTTGCTCCACAGGACGGCGACGTCGCGGGATTTCTGGATCAGATGGGAGCATCGCTTGCCTCTGAGAACAGAACAATCGGGGCCCTGGAGTTGTGGACCAAGGCTGCAAAGATGTACGAGGAGCAGGGACGCTTGGAAGACCTGACCTGGCTGTATGCCAATATGGGACCGATAGCTGCAATGGCAGGGGATGTCCCACGTGGCATAAGGTTCTCCGAGAAGGCTGAGGAACTGGCCGGTCAACTGGACTCCGATTCCGATCTTGCATACCATGTCTCATCGGACCTGGGAGCAATGTATGCAGAAGTCGGGGATTGGGAGCGAGCAATGTACGAGGATAGCCGGGCGCTGGAGGTTTCATGCCGTGCCGAGGATTTCCCTGGACAAATCAAGACGCTGCTTGCTCTCGCCCAGGTCTGTCTTGCCCGGGGAGATCTTGCGCCGGCGCGTGTCGAGGCCATGGGAGCTTTGTCACTGGCTCGCTCGTGCGGTGGAGGACCATTCGAGGCTGATGCCATGCGAGTTGTGGGAGACATTGCCGAGGCCTCAGGAGACCATGAGCAAGCGATACGCCAGTACATGCAGGGGCTAGAGCTGGAGATGGTTTCTCCCGATCCCGAAACGCGCGCACAACTCCATTTTGCGATGAGTGTAGCATATGATGCTCTTGGCGACCTGGAGAGTGCCGCAAGGGAGCGGAATCTAGTCGAAGCCGTTGGACTGGCGCGAGATGGGGAGGACGAAAGCAGTGACGCCTGATACCGATCTTTATGCCGTGCTGGGACTAACACCATCTGCATCCCAGGAGCAGATACGCGCGCAGTACCGGGAACTGGTGAGGAAGTATCATCCAGACTTGCACCCTGGGGATGCAAATGCAGCTGCCATGATGGAGCGCGTCAATGGAGCCTACGATGTTCTGGGTAATCCAGAGGAACGAAGGCAGTATGACGCGGAGATCGCTGCTGGATTCCAGCGGGGCGGTGAGCCTGGTGCTCCCGGCAGCTACAGACGTCCGGCCTATAGAGACCCCGCCGCAGGAGCACACTCTCAATCAGCCTGGAACCCTCAGTGGGGAAACACGTCAGGAGATCCACGCGAGCGGCAGGCTGAGGCCGAGGCGAGGTGGGAGGCAATGCACGCCCAGGACCGCGCCACCCAAGGACCCTTTGATGACGTCTGGGCCAACGTTCCGGACCAGCAGGTGCAGGGTGGCCTGAGCGGCTGGGCAGTGGCGGGACGTGTTATCTGGCTGATCGTCCGGATCATTTTTGGAATCCTGTTCATCGCGCTGCGCCTACTAAACACCACTATCAACGACCGGGACGACTTCTTCTAGTAGGCGGCACGCCTGCACACAACGAGAAACGGCCTGCCCTAAAGGGCTGGCCGTTTCCATGAACCTGATGGCGTTATATCACTGAATCTTCAGTAATATGGCTACCACATACCATACAGTTGGGATCACGATCGACGCGAGCGCCATACCACCGGAGGATGCTGGGGTGTGTCCACTTGAATCCCATGCGCGGCCAATTGCCGTAGGCTTCCTCACGCCTGTTTGCCCAGACGTAGAAGTCAGAGGCAAGATCTTCATCGACGGTGCTTATGCCGGTCTCAATGCCCCGCGACAACTCGACCAAAGCCATTTTTGTCATCATGTTGGCGATAGGAGCAATGTCAGAGGACAGTCCCACCTGAATCATACTGTTTATTTTGTCTTCTTCGACATAGGCAGGCAATACTGACAGCGCCTGCCTCTTCTGGGACATTTCCTCTTCACGGCCGTCGACGAGGCCTGACGAAAAGATACAGTTGTAACAGGGCCCTTTCCATGGTCGCACGCGCAACACGTCGCCACCCGCGGCGCGCGTGATAGCGCGGCCATAAAGGGCAACCTTGTTGTAGTTGAGGGACATCTGGTTGAGGTTGAAGCGGCTCTGGTCATTGTCAGATGCCACGATCAACAGATCGCATCCTGCAACTGCTTCGTCGACTTGACTGAGCGCCTGATTAACATTGACTTCCATGGTGGAGACCTGAGCATAGGGATTTTTCTGCAATATCTGATCACGCACCGCCAGCGTCTTGAACCGCCCCAGATCATTTACGCCACAGACGTGGCGACTGATATTCCCAAGTTCCAGCCGGTCGAAGTCAATGAGAGTGAAGTGCCCGACGCCAGCACGCGCCAGTTCGAGCGCAATGGGAGAACCGCCGCTGCCAAGACCCACGATGAGAACTCTTTTCGCGGCCAGAGCTGATGTCTCGAGAAGTCCGGTGTTTCGCGTATACAGTTCGGAGCGGCGAGGGACGAAGCGTGTGTCTGCTCCGGTAACACCTGCCCTGGTGACCACCAGCGCACGACAGGACGGCGATCCTGTTGCATCACTGCTGGCAATCAGAACAATGACAGGACGCTCATCGGAATCCAAGCGGTGGCGAGCCTCAGCGAGGGTCTTCTCTTCGTCTACGAGTCCCATGGCATCTGAACGAACTACGATACAAGTGCAGACGTAGCCGGAAGGCGTGGTGAAGGGCTGCTCGGTGTAGGCGTGGAAGACCGTCCAGTCGTCGAAACCGTAGGCCGTACCGTCGATCAATCTGCTGCTTCCCTTCTCACGAAGCAAGTCGCGAACCTGTTCTTCAAGCACGTACACCAAGGCCGTCATACTACTCATCTCGCGAAGAAGCCATCACGCGTAGGATCGTCAGCAGTCACGGCATCGGGAGAAACCTGCGGAGCCTTCACATCTACCAGAATGAGCTCTTGCGTTCGGGGGTCAAAGACCAGCTTCTTGGTTGTTTGCTTGCCCTGAGTTATCTGGGTGAGATGGTCCTGGACACTCTTCGAGTCTTTTTCTTCCATGATGTTCCTCCTTTGGGTCAGGCTTGCATGTGTGGAAGGTAGTGATCAATGGGGAAACCGCTGTCGAGGTGGCCTTCGTATGCTTCGATCCAGGCCCGGATCTTCAAGAGGACTTTGGTAAAGGTGACATTGGGACTCCAATGCGAGGCACTGTAATGGCAGATGCGTACCACACCGTTTTCGGGCTTGAGGAGATGCATGGAGTACGATGTTCCCAAGTCAACCAGCGAATGGCCAAACCGGTCCTTCAGGATGGGGCTGATGATCTCTACGACAGGAACAGAATTAGGGAGATCAGCTGGCACGTGGAGACGAATGACATATTCATGGCCGGCATTCGAGCGCATTGTTCCCTCAACCACCGCATGCCCGGGGATGATACTGTCTCTCAGCGAGAAGGTTGGAAAGTAGCGAGACAGGATGTCCGTTTCGAGGCGCAGTCTGGCCGACTGCTGCGAAGACCAGGCCATAGGGATCAATCCTCTCTTTTACCGGGGGCGTCCGACCCGGCGTGCTCTCTGTTCACAAGGAACGTTCCGACAAGCTCCTCAATGCGCGTCACGACGCTGTCGCCCTGGTCCATGGCCAAAAAGAGCGTACGGGGGGCCTTCCAGGACTCTTCCTGTCCTTCCGGGATTTCCACGGGACGGCACTCGACAACAGGCTTGACGACGGGGTAGGCGTGAGGAAAGACGATCTCAAAGAGATAACCATCGCGTTGAAATGCCAGGGACACGCGTCCATCCTCACGCTGCAGGATCTCAACGTTCCGTTCGACATCGGACAACTCCCCGAACAGGCGATGGAGTTCGGCTCGTCCCTCTGGCGTGCTCATAAATGACGAGCTGGGAAAACTCGGAGCCTCCGCTTTGGATTCCGACGTCATTTGGGCAAATGTTGTGCTGGGGATTGCTTCATACACTGCGGCCGTGGTGTGCGGATAAACGTGCGGAAACTCCCTAACGGATTCCATGGCTGTGCGAATCGGGCTGGAGCCAGGCAGAATCAGCCATGTCAGTTGCCGGTGTTCGCCCGCCCCCCGAGCGTGGTAGAGATATCCCCTCATTTCAACCCTGTCCGACTTGTCTGCGAAGTTGCAGATGACGAGCAGCCATGTATTAAACTGGTTCTTGTCGAGTGCTCGCTGCATCGTCGTAGAGTCGCCTGTGGACGGCTCTGTCAAGCCGATCCTGTGGTGTGAGTGCCATGTTCCGACGTGCTGAAGTCCGTGCAGGTCTCGCATGATCGCTCCAGCTGTCTTGAGAAAGGACGATTCCTGGTAAAAGGCAGCGCTTTGATGTTCAGCAGTCTTGGCCGGCCCAAGGACATATTCGACGACGGGAGACCCCGAGTGCGTCCAGAAACCAAACAGATCCCCGCCTGTTTCCGTGCTGGGGTAGTCAGAGACAAATCGGGCCATAGCCTCGAGTTCGTTCCCATAGATGAGTACCTTATCGCTGCGTACCTCACCAGACATCTCAGCCTTCTTGCGGGCTGCGTCCGCCAATGTGCTTCCGAATCCTTCACGGTTCCCGCTTGCCATGGGGCCTCCCATACGACCTGTGCCCTGGATCGCCTATTGGGTTATTATACTGCGACATGCAAATTGGCAAACGTCGGACGAAGTCGGCCGCCTTGATCCAGCGATGACCTCAATTCCAGCTTATCCAGTGATTGCAGCATGACCTTCAGAGGCCAGAGATCGACCGACGCGCCGGCAAGTTACCGATGATGACCCCAGCCACGATGACAAGCCCACCGGCCAGAGCAACAGGTTTCATGTGCTCACCGAGAAGCAGCAGTGCATACAGAGCAGAGAGCACAGGTTCCAGAGAATCAATAATCACTGCACGCTGAGCGCCAATCATCGAGATGCCCTGAACGAACAGGAACATGCCTCCTGCTGCCGACATTCCCATACCGGCAAAAACGAGCGAGGCTGTGCGTGAACTGAAAACAACAGGATAGAAAAGTGGTTGGCCCACCGTGAGTATGCATAGCACCAGCGCAGGCGCCAGCTGGTTGTACAGGCCGAGCGTGCGCGGATCGACTCCGCGCATGACATGCTGTGAGAGGACGGCGTACAGTGCGTATGCAACGGTGCATGCCATCATGGTCAGAATGCCAATACCGGAGACGCTTCGGAAGCTGGCGCCCAGCAGCAGCAGGAGACCAATGGCGATTACTCCGACAGATGCCAGATAAGTGCGTGTCACACGCTCATGAAGGATGATCCAGGCAAAGAATCCGGCAAAGGCAGGGTAGCAGTGAAACAGAAACATGGCAGTCGAAACGGGCAGCAGTTTCACGGCAATGAAGTAGAGCAGAGTCGGACCAGTTACAAATACCGCTGAGAATCCAAACAGAACGCCAGCTTCGTGCCAGCTGCGCGGAAACAAGAGCCGCCACCTGGCGAGGCCAATAATCGTGGTCAGGATGATGCTGGCCAGCAGATAGCGCTCCTTGAGCAGCTGTACCGGGCTCAGATTGTATTGATAGGCGAACTTGGCGAGTACCGAGACTCCGCTGTAGATGACAGCTGAAGCAACGGCAACAAGAATTCCACCTTTTCGGGCCTGAGGCTGACCTGTCATGCTTACTCCTTTCGAGTCAAGAACATTGTGAATCTCATTGTACCTGGTACAAGGGGATTCACATTTCGCGAGGACGTCAGGTTCTTCTGTTCTCGAAGCGTGCGGCTATGCGAACTGCAGTGGGTGTTGCCGCGAGTCCACCAAGCGACGTTTCTTTAAGGGAATTCGGCATGTCACATCCGATGCGGTCCATTGCTTGGACAACTTCGTCAAAAGGGATGACCGACTTGATACCGGCCAGTGCCATTTCGGCACTGGCGACTGCATTGACAGAGGCCATGACGTTGCGCTTGACACATGGGATTTCGACCAGCCCAGCCACTGGATCGCAGACTAACCCCAGGACATTTTTCAGTGCAAAGGCAGCTGCACTCTCGATGGCATTCTGGTCGTCAGAGAACAGGGAGGTAAGCGCTGCTGCCGTCATAGAGCTGGCCGATCCGATCTCGGCCTGACAGCCATGCCGAGATCCCGACAGAGACGCCTGGATCGCAATGCATTCGCCGATGCCCCCGGCGACAAAGAGTCCCTGAATGACACGTTCATCGGGCACTGCGTGCTGGTCAGCGATCGTAAGGTACGCACCTGGAAGAACCCCGCTTGCGCCAGCAGTAGGAGCGGCAACGATGCGCCCCATGCACGCGTTGTTCTCAGCCGCGGCGAGAGCATTGCGGACGACCAGGCTGAACGGAGTACAAAGCAGCGACCCACCGCCCTCGATGAATGTGTTCATAAGGAAGGCCCCTCCGTCAATCATGTCCGAAGGGGTCCGGTTGGGATGCTCCAACCCTTCGCGAAGGGCTGCCCTCATGGCAGTGAGGACTGCATGCATGCGGTCAAGAACCTCGAACTCGGAGAGTTCCTGATTTGTAGCCTCATAGAGGACAAAGAATGAAGCAAGCGTGGAAATGTCGCATTCGGTCATAAGACGGCGTGCACTGGACAATCCCTGGATATGGATGCGCTTGACATCCTTGAGTTGATCAGTCCTCTTCAGTGCGCTCATATTCACTGCCCAGCTTGTTGATAGCGACGACATCTGTAATTCCTGGTTGGGACCGAAAGTACCGGACCAGTTCATCTGGACAGGGCTGGTCAAGTTTCATGATTGCCATTGCTTCGCCTGTGTTCTTGTTGCGCGAAATCTGTGCATAGGCTACGTTGATGCTGCGTGCGCCCAGGCCGTCACCAAGCAGTGCCATCATGCCGGGAGTGTCGCGGTAGGTTACAAACAGCAGGTTATGCTTACCCGAGAAGTCAACGCCAGCGCCATTGATACGCACAATCTTGGCGGCTCCTCCGCCCACAGATATACCTTCGACCACAAAGGGATGACTCCCGTCCGCGTCCCTGAACGTAACCGAGGCATAGTTTGGATGCTTCTCGGGATCGATCTTCTGTTCGAAGGTAACGTCGATGCCAGCCTGGGCCGCTATTTCGAAGCTCCTCTTGATTCGAGGATCGTCAACCCGCAAACCAAGAATGCCGCCCAGAATGGCCTTATTAGTACCATGACCCCATCCGGTCTCCGCGAACGAATTGTAAAGCGCAATCTGTACCCTGCTGATGGGTTTGCCATAGACACGGTGAGCCAGATACCCAATCTTGGCTGCTCCTGCCGTATGCGAACTGGACGGTCCGATCATGATCGGACCCATAACATCAAAAATGGACACGCATATTCCTCCGTATGTCTCCTCAAGTATAAGAATGGGGCGATGCTGTCAAGCTCAGCAGAGGTGCGCAAGGTGCGTCTTGCATCATCTACAAATCACCCTGAACGTGTGAGTCATTGCATCACGAGAATCATAGCGCAGTGGTGGGAAGCGTCACAGCTCCAAGGGAGATGTTCTGACTGGTCTTCCGAAGGAGCCGTCCCTGCAGGAGGCCAGTGTCTCGTTGTAGCGCAAGAGGACGATGTCCTCCTGTTGATGCAGGAGCCATGCCTTTACCAGATCACTGACCTCGGGGGCTTGCAGCAGTCGGCGGAGTCGAGTCATGGGAGCATCATAACTCTTCTGGATCCTGCTCCCTGTCCGAGTCTTCTCGAGGAGTCCCGGCGATTTCTTGGGAAGGTGGCGAAGGGAGTTCGCGATGATGCAACGTGATGCAACTCGTCCTCTTGACGTCGTACAACGATGGGTACACTGTAACGACAGTTACTTGTGTCCGGGAATAGGAGCCAGAATGGAAAACATGAGCGACGTCGATGTGCCAATGAAAACGAACATGGAGAAGGCGCAACGCACGTTCTTTGGGCTGAGCCAGAACGTTTTTGTTTTTGGGTTCGTGTCGATGTTGACCGATTTCAGCAGCGAAGTGACGGTGAAGACGCTGCCATTGTTCCTGGCCAATGCGCTTGGTGTCAAGCCAACAATCATCGGTTTCATCGAGGGGCTTGCCGAGACCACAGCAACGATCCTCAAGTGGGTCTTTGGCTGGCTGTCGGACCGCCTCAAGAAGCGAAAGTGGCTGGCATTTTCGGGGTATGCCATTTCCAATATCACAAAGCCCTTTCTCTACTTCGTCAATTCCTGGCCCTGGGCAGCATTTCTCCGGTTTGCCGACCGAACAGGCAAGGGCGTCCGCACATCGCCCAAAGATGCACTGCTGGCCGATTCCTCGGAGAAAAGGAAGTTGGGACGTTCGTTCGGGTATGGTAATGCAATGGATACCCTTGGGTCTGTCTTTGGCATGCTGGCAGCGGCAGGCACGATCGCTGCCAGCGGTACGGCTGCGGCAATGACCCTGACACGCAGCATGTACCAGCGACTCATCATTCTTGTCAGCATTCCTGCACTCCTTACGCTCCCCCTCATCGCTTTTTTTATTCGTGAAAATGCGCCACGTGCATCCAACCACCGAACGTTGAATCTGTCCTTGCGCGGGTTTGACAGAAGGTTCAAGCTGTTCCTTGCCATCATGGTCATCTTCACGTTGGGCAACAGCAGCGATGCATTTCTCATGCTCAAGGCACAGAGGACTGGCCTAGATCTTGTGCAGATCTTCCTGATGCTGGCCATGTGGAAGGCTGTCACATCGGCTCTCTCTATCCCGGCCGGCATACTATCTGACCGCATCGGCCGCGGGCGCGTCATTCGCCTTGGGTGGCTCGTTTATGCGCTGGTCTATCTCGGATTCGCATTTGCAGCGCAAGGCTGGCAGGTCTGGCTGCTGTATGGCCTCTACGGCGTGTTCTACGCGATGACGGATGCTGTCGGTCCTGCCCTTGTTGCTGACATGGTTCCAGAGTCCGGGAAGCGTGGTACCGCATACGGCATCTACAATGCGGCCATCGGTATTAGCGCCCTTCCTGCCAGCTTGATTGCTGGCCTTCTATGGCAGTACATCAACCCGAGCGCGCCATTCCTCTTCGGAAGTCTCCTGGCCTTTGTCGCCACAATCGCTCTGACAGTCCTCATGAATTCTGGCAAGGGACCTGAACGCGCAATATGAAGACCTGACTGACGATTACGTAGAAGGTTGCTACACTGCCCTCGCGAGCGTACCTGTGAAGCAGGATGCCTGGACTGTGAACTGAACCGCGATACCGAAAAGGAGAAATACTTCTACACCAGAATCTGGGAAAATGAGACAGAGCTGATCTGCGTTCACAAGCGGATGGAACGCATCGTCGCGCGGCACTGGTTTCTTGTGCTCCTGAGTGCCCGAGAGGCCTGCACTCGACCAGACTCGAAGTCGGCCAGGACTACGCCTGTTTGCGTGAGAACCCCATCGGAGCGATGAGATCTCCAAGCTTCCAATAGCGTCCATTTACAAAACAGATAGGGTCCAGGATCCGACCGCCTTTCCGGCCACGCTCGTCCATATGGACAGCAACAACCTCACCTACAAACAGATCATGACTGCCAAGGGGCAACGTCTCGCGTACGACGCATTCAATGTTGACGGGACACTCTGCCACCAGAGGCACGGCGGTAGCTGTTCCCGTCTCCTGGGTAAGACCACTTAGCTTCCACTTATCTACATCCTTGCCGGATACCATACCGCAGACGTCAAGCTGGCGTGCGTGCGCAGCGTCTGCTATGTTAACAACGAATGCACCCTCCTCGACGATAAAGTGATGCAGCCAACGTTCTGGACGGACGCCGATGCCAATCGACGGTGGTTCAGAACACAGGGTGCCCACCCAGGCGAGAGTCGTAATATCAGATGACTCCATCGTGCCTGCAGTCACGAGGACTGCTGGCGCTACGCTCAGTGCCGTTGACGGTTTCATGACAAGTTTGGTCATGCTGCCTCCTGTACAACCTGGCCGAGACGTGCCTGAGCCGCCCGTCCAGTACAGCGCAACATCGTTCCGTTTGAAATCGCAGGTATACTCTCCAGAAACCCCCATCCAGGAGAGGCGGGAGCTCCTGCTGCTCTGCAGAGGCCAAGCTTACTTCTCGATGTATCCTCCATATGCCACCCAGGCATCGTATCCACCTACAAGGCGGTACACGACCATGAACGAGTTCTTGATCAACATGTCTGCCCCATTCTTGCTGGTTGCCTCATCGTGCGAATAGACGACGTAGTGTTTACTTGCGTTGAGCGTAATAGAGTTGCTGTTGATAATGTCCTGCAGCTTGTCCAGCGGCGTATCGAGCGCTCCCACGAGGTGTCCGCCGGCCCACTCGCCTGAAACGTCAATGATGACGAGGTCGGTATCCGTCTGAATGAGTTCCTCGACCCGTTTGGCATCCACCTCGACAACTTGCCCCATGCTGCTGTCGGGGCTATTCTCATCAGGCGTGGTAGAGGACGGTTTGGGAGTACCGCATCCTGCCAGAGCGACAACGAGCAGCAACACTGTTCCTGCAACAAGTATCTTCTTCATTGACACCTCCCTGTTTCCCAACGGCAACGCGGGAAAGTATCGTACCTCGCACCCGTCTGTCGTCATCTGCTAATGGAAGCATAGAATATCTTGGCATTTCTGCAAGGGCAAATGCGAACATATGCTCCACGGTTCAGGTCGAAGCCGTTCGACCATGATATCCCCTCCCGCGCTCGCCGGGCATGCCATACTTCTGGAGTCTCGGCACGGTTGCGTTAGCGTGCGGGGTGCGTAGAATAGGGGTAGGAATAGCGCTGAGATGTGACAGCTCCAATGACGCAGCAACAGGAGGTCGATGATGGCGAGGACGCTGGGGGCACCCGATCTGTATGTTCAAGGTCCCGGGGAGATGGGCGGGCTGGCTGACCACATTTTACGACTTGGCGCTACAGTCCTTGTCGTGGCGGAAGAGCAGACTGCAGGAGTGATACGTGGTTCGCTGGAGCGAGCATTTAGTGGGTCAGGGTCAGCCATCGAGTACGAGCAGGTTTCTGGGATGTGCACCGAGCTGGAGATCGAACGACTTGGCGCCATCGCAAATGCGTGCCACTACGATGTCATCCTGGGGGCGGGTGGCGGCCGAGCGCTTGATACGGCGCGAGCCGTTGCAGCAGATTGTCACCTGCCATTGATGACCGTTCCAACCACCGCTGCTTCGGGGGCGGCCTGCAGCTCGGTAAGCGTAATTACCGACAAGAACGGTCGCTTTCGGGAAGTCCGGGAATATGCAGTGCATCCTGCAACGGTGGTAGTTGACAGCACTTTCATTGCAAAGGAGTCGCTGCGCTCACTGGTTGCCGGTATGGGCAATATGATTGCCGCGTGGCTGGGAGCAAGGTCACATCAACAGTCTGATGTTCCAAACCTAATGGGTGGAAAAGGCATGTTGTCGTCTCGTGCCCTCGCTCAGCTGGGGTATGATACAGTTCTCTCGGACGGCGTGCGCAGCCTGGTGTCAGCTCAGAATGGCATGCCTACGCCGGCATTCGAGCATGTCCTGGAGGCAAACATTTTCTGCTCGGGAATAGCTTTTGACAACGGTGGGATGACTGCTGCCGGCAGTATAGCAAATGCGCTGACGTTGCTGCCCAAGGCGCGCAGGTTCTACTCTGGCGAACTGGCCGCCTTTGGCAGCATCGTGCAACTCATTTTGGAGGATGCTCCGCGTTCCGAGATGGATGACATCATGAACTTGTTTCTGAGTACTGGATTGCCTATGACGCTGGACGATCTTGGCCTTGGCGATGCAAGTCGCGCTTCCCTGGAGAAGGTTGCCACAGCGGCATGTTCGCCTGACAACTTCATGTCTGCAATGCCCTTTGATGTGTCGCCTGACGACGTTTTGGGTTGTATGCTTGCTGCCAGCGTGACTGGTCATTTGTACCAGGAAGAGGGACATGCAGAGCACGAGCGCGCAGGTGACTGATATGGGTTTGAGCAACCAGGCAATGGACGAGGGTTCCTGTCTCGTCAGTGAGGAAATGGCACAGTACTTCATGACGGTGGATGGTCAGCCGGGTACATACGTTCTCAAAGGCGTTTCTGCCTGCTCTGTGCGGGCTCCTCATATTGATCGGAACCGTATTTTTAGAGCTCGTCTCAGTCCAGAATCTGCTGATGACGAGATTGAACGGCTGCTGCTGCCGTTTCGCCGGCGAGCAGTGCCTGTCACCTGGTACGTGGACAGTTGTTCGAGGCCCAATGACCTCGTGACACGGCTGACCAGTCACGGGCTTGAATTGCGCTACTTCTGGACGGGCATGACGTATCCTCTGGCGAACCTGGGGGACATTCAGCCGGTAGCATCAGATATGACTGTTATTGAGGCGATCTCGGCGAGTGAGCGTGAGCAGTGGATGCATACCGTGCTCGACGGTTTTCAGCTGACCCAGTTTCGTGATCTCGAACTGGTACTCACAGAGACCGGGCTTCTCTCGGGTCGCTGGCATCGACTGATGGCAATCCGGGGAGAAACACCCGTGGGAGCAGCACTGCTGTTTGCGGGCGATGGGGTGGCAGGCCTGCACTGGCTGGGCGTTCCGCAGATGTTCCGCAAGCATGGCGCGGGGGTTCTGCTCTCACAGGAGGCGCTCGTTCGATCAGCAAAAATGGGCTATTCGCATCTGGCGCTACAGGCCAACCCCGAGGTAGTGCAGTTGTACACACGGCTAGGTTTCGAGTCTGTTGGTGACATCGCCGTGCTCGACTGGCGACCAGGTATCGACGCATTGGCAGTGGAGCCAGATTAGCAACAGAATCTGGCATAAAGAGTACCCATGGTGACGATGGCCATCCTGGGTATTGAGTGAAACGTTAAGGAGACAGAGTATGAAGAAAACAGGAGAGCGCATCATCGGGCAGGGAAAATGGTTGGTCCTGCGTGAAGAGACGTTCTTGAGCGACAGTGGAGAAGAGACTTCCTGGGAATCCGTGGCCAGAGCCTCGAATACCTATGTGGTCGTTGTTGTGGCACGCCTGGTACCCAGTGAACGGTATGTGTTGTTGCGTCAGTATCGTCAGGCAATCGAGAATACTGTCATTGGGTTCTGTGCCGGGACTGCCCCGGTGGGCAGCGACCCTGAGACCGAGGCTCTGCGCGAACTACACGAAGAAACAGGGTTTATTGGCCGTATTGTGGGCTCCAGCGGGCCGCTCAAAGTGAACGTTGGACTCTCCAACGACGACAGCCAGTATATCTTCAGCGCCGAGATCGATGAGAATGATCCGCGCAACCAGCACCCTCGGCAGGAGCTAGAGCCCAGTGAGGAAATCGAGGTTGTCCTGCTGCGGGAAGAGGACATCCCGGCGTTTCTGCTGAGAGAACAGGCCGCGGGCCGCATGATAGGTCCTGGTGTCTGGTACATGTTCGGTGTTCGACCTCGGCTGATGGGGCATGCATGATCTATACTTCCTGCACATATCGGTTCTAAACGGAACGCGCCAGTCTGGCGCGAAAGAGGTGAGGGATGCACAGCTTCGAGTTCCATAATCCAACGCGCGTCATCTTTGGTCGTGGCACCGTGCCGCAGGTGGGCGCTGCGATTGCTCGCGAAGGAGTACATACGCTGCTGCTGATCGGTGGTGAGGGTTCTATTCGTGAGAATGGGGTCTATCAGGCGGTCGTTCAGTCCCTGAGCGCAGCAGGCATCACTGCGACAGAAGCTTGGGGCGTGCGGCCGAATCCTGAGCTGACACTGGCTCGCGAACTGGTACACGTTGCGCAGGAACACCAAGTTGAAGGCGTTCTGGCAATCGGCGGGGGCAGTGTCATCGATACGGCGAAATGCGTTGCTGCAGGTGTCTACGTTGATGACCTGTGGAGTTGTTTCGAGAGGACATGTCGTATTGAACGCGCGCTGCCGATTTTCGCCGTCTTGACGATCTCGGCCTCCGGCAGCGAGATGGACCAATGGGCAGTGCTGACTCAGAGCGACCAGCACAGGAAGTGGGCCATTTCATCTCCTGTCCTATACCCCCGAGTCGCGATCGTGGATCCCAGCGTTCAGACAAGCCTGCCTTGGAGGCAGACAGTGAACGGCGCCATTGCCGTTCTCAGTCACATCATGGCGAGCTATCTGGTGGGCACGTTCGAAGAGACGACGCTTGCACTCGACGAAGGATTGATGCGAACCGTCGTCAAAATGGTGGAGCGCCTGCAGGCCGATCACGCTGACTATGGCGCGCGCGCGAACCTAGCTTGGGCTGCGACGCTGGCCATGAACGGTCTGATCTCGGCCGGTATCGATGACAGCGACTGGTCTGCTCACAGTATCGAATCTGCAATGAGCGCCCTGCACCCGGACGTCGCCCACGGGGCTGGTATGGCGGTGATCCTGCCTGTGTGGATGGCCTATGTGCGCGAGAGCAACCCCGGACAGTTCCAGCGGTGGGCAAAAACTATCTGGGATGCAGAGACCGTCGAAGAAGGAATCATGGCAATGAAGGCGGCATTTCAACGCTGGGGTGCGCCCTCGACGCTGAGCGATATCGGCATCGGGGCGGGCGAACTGCGTGACATCGCTTTCAATGCCCTTGCGGAAGGACCCATCGGAAAACTACGCGTCCTGACCGTTCGTGACGTTGTCGAATTACTAAAACTCGCTCTGTAACGAGCGAAGGTGAAGAACTCGCTGAGCAGGACGCTGAGGGAGCTGGCAGTCTGCACCATTCTTGAAACCCTGTTCCTGGCAGCAGGCAGTTGAATTGGCATGAGGTTCTATCGGAGACGTTCGCGTCCATAAGCTCTTCCTCGTGGTGTCGATCGATCTGGCGTAGTCTGATGTTCATCATATCCTTCTGGCCGCACTGGCCCTTAGAACTATCTGAACCTGCTTGTTGTTCGTGACGTTCACAGTATTGTATGAGAACTCGTGGATGCAACATGACGGGTGAAGACCGGGCACATGAAAAGAATCTGTCCGGAAACCAAGAGGACTCCTGAATCGTCTTATCATCAGTGCGCAAAGGGAAGCAGGGGTGGAGGAATGCTGAAATGGCAGAAGAACAGAGGTCGCGGATAGGAATGGGAACAAAAGTCGGTTCGGCTCGGAGGACGGTCGTCGCCGTGGTCCTCGTGGTCTTTGTGTTGGTCGTTGCGTTCGTCAGCTATGAGGTGTGGAAACTGTACACTTCGACTCGGCCTGCAGCGGCAGACCCGAGTGCTGGAGGAACGCCTGCTGTGCAACCTGCACCCCTCAGTAATCAGATCAATATCCTGCTTCTCGGCAGTGACGCACGCACGAAGGAAGACCCTGGTCGATCCGACAGCATCATGCTGGCCGGGCTGAATACAGTCACCGGCAAAGTCGTGCTTCTGTCGATTCCGCGTGACACACGTGTCATGGTTCCCGGACATGGTATCGGCAAGATCAATGCAACGACCAACAAGGACGTTTATGGCGATGGCAGTATCCTGTTACTGGAGAAGACCGTACAAGGGCTCATCCCCGGCATTCATGTGGATTACTACGTACGTACGAACTTTGCGGGGTTTGCCAGGGTCATCGACGCGCTGGGCGGCGTGACGATCGATGTTGAAGAACGCATGTATTACAAGGCGGCGGATACACTCATCGACCTCAGGCCCGGTGTGCAGCACCTGAATGGAGCGAAAGCCCTGGCGTACGCTCGTTTCCGCGCAGATGGCGTGGGGGACTTCGGAGCATGGGGCGGCGAGGAGCACGGGCGCGTTGCTCGCCAGAAGAAGTTGCTCAAGGCAGTCATTGCTCAGACAAAGGACCTGCACAACGCCTGGCGCCTGCCCAAGGTAATCGATGTCGTGCAGGAGGCGGTCGTGACCGATCTGCCGGCTAGCGATATGCTCAGACTGGGTCTGGCATTCAAGGAC
>JAJFTL010000046.1 GCA_021373025.1 bacterium | reverse complement strand
GGATCCGACGCTGACCGCCGATCAAGCAGAGACTATTCTTGAGACGAGCGCTATTCCGCTTCCGCCTGGCAGTCGCGCTGTGAATGACGGGACCGGACACATTGTCACCTATTCGTGGGGGTCCGATGCCACTGGCGCAGGTCTTACCACCGCCGACGCTGCACTCGCACAGCTCGATTCGTCTCTGACTGTGCCGAAGAAAGGTGGAAAGCGCTAGTCCCCGACATACCTTTTCTGCATCAAGACAGCAAGCGCCCCCGCGTGAGCGGGGGCGCTTCTGGTTCAGGCGATGGCCTCTGAGGACCGCCTGTTCAACGAGAGGTAGTCACTGCGCTGGAAGATGCGCATCCAGCCAGTCGGCAGCAAAAGAGAGCACCTGTTCTTTTGCCCCATTCGGTTCATGGTGAATGAAGTGGTACAGTCCCGGCCACAACTTGAGGGTCACATCGCCGTGAACGCTCTCTGCAAGCCGTTTCGACCCCTCGGGTAACGCGATGACGTCGTCCTCTCCATGCATGACGAGCAGAGGCACCTGAATCTCGCCGGCGCGAGCCAGATCTTCGGCGTTTGCTTCGGCGATGACAGCCGCCAGCCCGACCGTTACCTTCTTGTAGACCAACGGGTCCGCATCATACGCGTCCAGGACGCTGGTGTCATGACAGACTTTGCTCCGATTGGGACCCATGCCGTTGCTGACGGCCATCGTGGGCACAATGTGGCGCAGCATCCTCACCTTTCCCATGGCAGCGACAGATGCCGGCGGTAGCAGGTATCCACCGCTGCACAAGACAGCCCCCGCCAGCCGGGGATGTCTGCGGATCAGGTATGACGCGCCGATGGTCGATCCCATGCTGAAGCAGTATAAGAACAAGGGCTTGCCGGGGAAACGTGCTCTGACCTCGTCCAAGTACCGATCCAGATCGTCCATAAAGTTATCGAGACGCGAAACGAATGCCCTCCTGCCCTCGGACAGGCCGTGCCCACGCAGGTCTCCCGCCACAAACACATACCCCCGGTCGACGAAGTTTTGTCCAACGGTTACAAATCTCCCGCCATATTCGCCCAGACCGTGGATCAGCACCACCACGCCTTTCGGCTCGTTGTCCGGCGCCCATACACGTGCATAGAGGTTCAGATTGTCCCTGCTGCGATAGCGAAATTCATCTGTCCGCATCAACGACCTCCTGCAAGATTCTGCTTTCTGAGACCATGTCCAGTATATCACTAACGCCAGACAGAATACCTGCAACCAGGAGCATCGATCATCTACCATCATGCGTGGTAGTATCGAAGCGTCTCCTCTGGAATAAGGCGTGTCCTTGCTACAAAAAAAGGCCGACCCGCGAGGGTCGGCCTGGTATCGCATAATCTAGAGAAAACTACTTGTTGGCTGCCTGCGCCAGAGCATCAGCAGCAGCTTCTTTAAAGAGATCGCTGGTACCAGTCGCCTTCGAGACGGCATCGACTTTGGCAACATCCTGAGTCGTGAGCAAGCTCTGTTCGAGCGTGGCCCATGCGTCCAAGGCAGCTTGATATGGATAGTTGTCGGATGTCTTAAGTTGAAGATCCATGAGAACAGCATCAGTGATCTTGCCACCGGACACGGTGATCTTGGCATAGCCGACATTATTGCGCTCGTCCGGAGCAGAGAAGCCGACGTAGGTTCCATCGGTGTAGGCGCCAACGGTTCCGGCATTCTTCAGAGCGTCGTTGACTGCGTCCTTAAGCTGATTGGAGGTACCGGTAGCCTGGGAAACAGCGTCGACCTTTGAGATGTCGCCGGTCTCAATAAGCTTGGCCTGTATGGTGGCGATAGCATCGATTGCGGCCGGATACGAATAATTGTCTTTGGTCTTTGCAATACGCTCGATATACTTAACGTCTGTAATCTTGTCGCCGGAGATTGTCAATGTACACTCACCGACGTTGCCGTGCGGATCAGCAGAAGAGTGGCCAACATACGTACCGTCAATATAGGCACTCTTCTTAGCGCACCCGGTGAACGCAACAACCATAAGAGCTGCAACGAGCATAAAAGAAACAATTTTCTTCGTCCTCATGCCTATCATCCTCCCCACCTAGTTAGTGACTTGTTTAACAACCAGACTATACCCTGAAATCACATGATGTCAAGCACAGACCTAGTTCGAGTGTTTTGACTTCCCCATTTGATGCGGTACTACCCACATCTTCCGGATCACGACCATGGTTCACAGTTACTTCATACTCCGCAGAATCTCTAGCAGCACGATGGCCCAAAAAGCATTGAACACTTAGATGGCTCAAATGCCTTGGGCTCGATGAGGAACTTGAACCAAGAGGCGTACTCGCGACCACGTGTCACATCTGGCTCGTATCGCTCGACCAGCTTCACCCAACCCGAGGTGTCTCTTCTCACTGCATTGGCAGCAAGCCGTGCCGAGCAGTACGAGGCTATGCATCTGACCGGATATCGAAATGGCGAGGATCTCGAGATCACGATCGACGGTAAGTGTATCCAAGAATAGTAGCCTTCCACCAATCTTCCAGGCTCTCCTCAGCCCACCCGGGGCAAGGTCTCGACAGCCGAATCGGGGCTGAAGCTGTTGCTATAATCGTACCGAACGCATCGACCAGCAATCCCTTAAAAGACGCTGTCCCTGCATCGACGCCAATGATACATTCCTTCACCTATGCCACCAATCTCGCTCTTACCACCGTACACCCCATTCACCATCTTGTGCAGGTCAGTCTCCGCATTTCAACAGTGATCCCAAACGCCCCAATCTACGCAATCAACCTGTTCATAACGTTCTGATAGTAATGCCACGGAGTTTCATAGAAAAGTCAACAGGTTGAGCAGTCGCGGTGATGGCAGCATGAAAAGTGCGTTCTGGATTCATCACAAGGGAGTATTGCATTGCTGATATACTTTTCGCATTCCGAGCTGTACGAGGAGCCTTCGGGATGAGGACATTTCTGTTTGACCTTGATGGTACATTGCTGGCCATGGACGAGCATCAGTTCATGCAGACCTATTTTGGCGAGCTCACCCGCGCCCTGCACGGCCTTGTTCCGGCCGAGGGGCTTGCCACTGCCGATGGCGCCCTCACAGGCCGTGGATCAGTACAACCACACCTTTCAGCTGGCTGTTCAACGGAAACGTGCCCGGCCACGAGGAGCCGGGCACCCCTTCTGTTTCCAAGCGACGAGCAGGCTATCTCTTGGCGCTGTACTTGCGAATATCGACTGCAACGGCCGCTATGATGATGATACCCTTGATGACCTGCTGCCAGTAGGTAGAAACACCAATGACGACAAGACCGTTGTTGAGGACCTCGAAGATCAGCACACCTGTGAGAACACCGACAACTGTTCCTCGGCCACCGCTCGTCGAGACGCCACCGATGACCGCAGCCGCAATGGCGTCCAGTTCATAGCTCTGGCCGTAGTTGTTTGTTGCGCCACCCGACCGGGCTGCAAGGAGGACCCCGGCAAGGCCGTAGAGCGCACCGGCGATCGTGTACACAGCCACAAGGTTCCTCTTGACGTTGACACCTGAAACGATGGCTGCGTTGATGTTTCCACCAATAGCATACATGTTCTTGCCCAGCTGAGTCTTGTTTAACAGAACCCAATAGACGGCAAAAACGACAAGGGCGATAAGGATAATTGTCGGAATCCCGAAATTTCCGAATCCAATCGACCCTGTCCCGATGTTGGTGAACTCTGCCCGGAGTCCGCCGATCGGTTGTGCGCCCAGTGGCGGACGGTCAACATAGAGGGATGCCGCACCCCAGACCATGACCATCATGCCCAGCGTCGCGATAAAGGGCGGAACTTTCAGATAGGCAATAACCATACCGTTGATGAAACCGACAAGGAGTCCGGCGGCGACAGCGATGAGGATTGGGAGAATGACCGGCATGGTGGCGATGTTCGGGAAGATCCTCTGGGCGTAGTCCGGACGCTGGACAAGCGATGCCACAATGACTGCCGACAGACCAACGGTACGCCCCGCGGAAAGGTCGGTACCACCCGTTATGAGAGCTCCAGCGCATCCGAGCGCAATAATGAGACGGACCGAGGATATCCTCATGATGTTGATAAGGTTCTCGGGCGCCAGGAAGCCAGTTTTGACGATGCCGATGACGAGAATCAGCGCCGCCAGGACCAGGATGATGGCGTTTCTCGTTGCGAACTCACGAATTGACTGCGCACTGAAACGCTTCTTCGAGTTCGTCGATGCAGAATTCTTCATGTTCGTTTCCCCCTTACATAAGCCGCGTCGCAAGGGTCATAATGGCTTCCTGCGTCGCTTCTTTTCCATCAAGGATTCCGGTGACTCTGCCTTCGCACATCACCATGATGCGATCAGACATTCCGATGAGTTCTGGCATTTCAGAGGAAATCATGATGATGGTCCTGCCGCTCTTTGCAAGGTCAGCGATAATCGAATAGAGTTCGTACTTGGCACCGACATCAATACCACGCGTCGGTTCATCAAGAATCAGGATGTCCGGTTCCGTCAACAGCCAGCGTGCAACTATCACCTTCTGCTGATTGCCGCCCGAGAGATATTCGAGCTGTGTTGAGAGTGACGGGGTCTTGACTTTCAACATCTCGACCTCCCTCTGAACATCAGTGGTGGCCCGCTGCTGATCGATCAACCCGGACTTGCGCACATAGCGGCTAATACTTGCCATGAGTGTGTTGTCCAGCACAGAAAGTACGGGAAAGATTCCCGTCGCTCGACGCTCCTCGGTCAGCAAGGCAATTTTGTAATGCTTGGCTTGAATGGGATTCGTGATAACAACCTTCTTGCCGTCAATGCTGACCGTTCCATGCTTGATGCCACGCAAGCCAAAGAGAGCCTCCACCAGTTCGCTCCGCTGTGCCCCAACCAGGCCTCCAATGCCAAAAATCTCTCCTCGCCTCACCTCAAAGGACACATCCTTAAAGGAGTGCTCAGAGATTGATGTCAGGTTCTCCACCTTGAGGACGACCTCACTCGGCGTGTTTTCCCGCGGCGGGAACAAGTTCGTCAGCGTCCGGCCTACCATCTGCCTGATGACAAATTCAGACGTCAGCTCCTTCGTAGGATAGGTTCCAACACACCTTCCGTCCCGCATGATGGTGACTTCGTCGGAGATCTCGAAGATCTCCTCCATGCGGTGAGAGATATACACAATTGCGATCCCTTGGTCGCGAAGCTTCCGAATGATCGTAAACAAATGCTCAACCTCATTTTCAGTTAGCGAGGACGTCGGCTCATCCATGATGATGACCTTGGAATGATAGGAAACGGCTTGGGCAATTTCCATCAACTGAATCTTGGAGGCTGACAGATTTCCCACCTTGGCCGCCGGGTCAATGTCGATCTTGAGATCGTCGAGCACGGCCTTACAATCGGCATACATTTTCTTCTCGTCGACGATTTTGACGATCCCGTAGTTCTTCTGAGGATACCGCCCCAGCCAGAAGTTGTCCGCGACGCTCCGTTCCGGAACGGGCAGGAGCTCCTGCTGAATCATGGCGATACCAGCATCGAGCGCCTGTTTGGTGCTGACAAACGATACGGGCCGACCGTCCAGGAGTACTTCACCCTTGTCTGTACTGTAAATGCCAAATACACACTTCATCAGCGTGGATTTCCCGGCTCCATTCTCGCCTACGATCGCGTGAACCGTTCCCGGAGCAACCGTGAGCGTAACATCGTCAAGAGCTTTCACACCAGGAAATTGCTTGGAAATGTTCCGCATCTCCAGAACATATTCATTATCGCTCATCGAGAGAGTCCCTCCGGCATGTAGCTGCATGGCGCACCCCCTGAATGGTGCGCCATGCAGCCGTCTCTAGTAGTGTCAGATGTTGCCGTACATTACAGACAGGCCTACTACTTGACGAAATCCTTGTAGTTGTCTTTCGTAACCTTCACATACGGAACCCAGATGTACTTGCCAGCTGGATCAACATTACCATCAGCATCGGCAAGCGGAGCCACGTCAGTCTTGGCTTCTTTGCCAGTAGCAAGCGCGTAGGCGAGATCAAAGGTGGCCTGACCCTGCCTGACAGCGTCGTTGAGGACAGTTCCCAGAAGAGTGCCCTGTGCAAGAGCGTCAAGAGCGGGCGCGGTGGCATCGACGCCGACAACGGGCATGTATTTGCCGTTCGTGAAATAGCCGGCAGCCTTCAGAGCTTCAATGGCCCCGAGAGCCATGTCATCGTTGTTGCCGAAGACCATTTCGATCTTGCCGGCGTTCGCAGTCAGGAAGGCAGCCATCTTCTCCTGTCCCTTGACGCGGTCCCACATAGCGGTATCTTCAGCAAGCTTCTGAGTCTTGATTCCGGCGGCTTCAACGGCCTTGATCGAGTATTCGGTACGATACTTCGCATCGGTATTGGAAGGATCTCCCATCAGCATGACGTACTGCATAATACCATCCTTGTTGAGATCGGCTTCCGGATGAGACTTCCAGTAGTCAGCCGCAATCTCGCCCTGGTACGTACCGGACTGCTGGGCCTTGGCGCCGACATAGTAGACTTTATCCCACACGGCCATGTCAGCTGCGACGGGCTCGCGGTTGAACAGCACAAGCGGAACATTCTTAGCCTTGCATTTGTCAATAATGACCGAAACGGCTGACGGGTCAACCATGTTGATGGCAAGGGCAGTACAGCCCTCAGCCAGGAACTGGTCAACCTGGTCGTTCTGCCTTGGCTGATCGTACTGGCTATCCTGGACAGACAGCTCGATCTTGCCCTCTGCAGCGGCCTGGATTTGGTTGCGGACATACGACATGAACGTGTCATCAAACTTGTAGATGGCTACACCGATTTTCGGGGTTACAGCCTTTGGGGCGCATCCCACGACCGACAACGTTACCGCAACGGCAAGGAACAACAGCACGATCTTCTTCATTCTGAATCCTCCCTTTTAAATTGATGGTTCCGTGAACGCAACACTCCTAACGTTACGAAACAAATCGTAGGGAGTTTCATAGAAAAGTCAACAGGTTGAGCAGTCGCGGTGATGGCAGCATGAAAAGTGCGTTCTGGATTCATCACAACGGAGTATTGCATTGCTGTTATACTTTTCGCATTCCGAGCTATACGAGGAGCCTTCAGGATGAGGACATTTCTGTTTGACCTTGATGGTACATTGCTGGCCATGGACGAGCATCAGTTCATGCAGACCTATTTTGGCGAGCTCACCCGCGCCCTGCACGGCCTTGTTCCGGCCGAGGGGCTTGCCATGAATGTGATCACGGCAACAGCACGCATGCAAGCTGACACCACCCCCGACATCAACAACCTGGAGAAGTTCAGGAGAGAATTCGAGGCCTTGTACCAGGGCCTCGACCAGCAGGCCGTCTGGGATCGCATCATGGAATTCTATGCTACAACCTTTGATAGGGTTCGAGACATCACATGGCGCTCCGAGCCCCTCTATCGGAGCGTTGTGTACCTGCGCACAAGAGGACACCGCGTCCTGCTCACGACGAATCCGGTCTTCCCACAGTTGGCAACCTACAAGAGGCTGGCTTGGGCCGGGTTCAGTCCCAGTGCGTTCGACTATATCAGCACGATGGAGAATTGCAGTTACTGCAAGCCGCATCCAGAATACTGGCAGCATGTGTCCACGCTCATGAACGTGGACCCGGCCCAGGCAATCGCTGTGGGCAACGACTGCGTTGAGGACGTTTCAGCGCACCTTGTCGGCTTCGAGACGTATCTTGTGACAGACTGCGCCATTGGAGACGTAGCTGCATCAAACGCCGACCACATCTCGGATGCCCTGGGCTTTGAGCGCTGGGTAAAGGAAAACTACTGAGTCTGAAGGCGCACGAGACGGTGCGACGTCATGGCAAACACGCTGTCCCCCGCGATGCCGATGGCACATATGGAGAGGTCAGGTAGGCCGCTGTTCAGGCGCTGCCAGGTACCACCCCCGTCCTTTGAGACGGCCACACCCCGCTGCTGCGTTCCCACATACACAGTGGTATCCCCGGCAACCGCGATCGCGTTCACTGATCCCGGCACAGAGAGGATGGATGAGAGCCCACTGCCCGATGATGACCACGTTACGCCGCCATCGCTCGAGACAAGGACTCGGTTAGCAGCTGTCCCAGCATACAGCCGTCCCGTTCTCTGATCACCAGCAAGACAGACGATCCATTGAGTGTCGCTCGACGCCGACAGAGGCTGCCAGTGCCGGCCTTCGTCGATTGTCACGTAGAGCCCCTGACCAAGCAGTGACAGGATTGCCCTTCCCGGCACGTCTGGATAGGGGAAGATGGCCGAGATCTCAAGGCGTGGCGTCATGGATTCCCCGGACGCTGTTGGCACGAGTCCCAGGTTTCTCGATTCCCAGGTCAAGCCTGCATCAGTCGAGACTGCACAGCCGTTGTCCGTTCCGGCATACACGATCTTCGGATCTGAAGCTGGAGATACGAGAGTACTCACCTTAACCCCGGGGATCCCCCTCGTCATCACAGCCCAGTGATCTCGGCCGTCGGCGCTCCGCAGCACAGATCCGTTCGACGTCCCGGCGAGGACGGTGGGTCCGTCCTGCATGACAAGAATGCTCAATATCTGCCTTGGCTCGGAGCAGCTTTCCCATGATACGCCCGCATCCTGACTGCGGAAAACTCCCTGGTCTGTCGCTGTGAAGAGCATGCTGGCATCGGCCGGCGACGACGCCAGATCTCGCAGCGTCACATTCGTAATCCCCGTGCTCGAGGCACTCCATGCATGTCCATCACTCGACGCAAAGACACCCTGTGATGTGGCTGCCAGCAGCCCCGATCCCGACTGCATCAAGCCGAAGACGCAGCCGTCACTCTCAATCTGGAACGCCGGCTGCCACTCGACGCCGTCGTCTGACAAGAACAGGGCTCCCGACTGCGTACCGGCCACCAGTCCACTCGACCCGTCCGCGAGAAACTGAAGGACGCTGCAGTCAGATGGAAGCGATCCTGCACGCGAGGTGGTCCAGGACCATCCTTCATCCGCCGACACACTGATGCCATGCCCCGTCACAGCAACAGCCAGGCGAAGCTCGTCCGTTGGATGGATCGCGATCCCTGTTACGACAGGTTCCGCCCCAAAGGGAAGGGAAATGGCCGTCCAGGTGCCTCCGCCATCCCGTGAGACAGACAGGCCAGCCTCCTGGGTTGCTACATACACCGTCTTGCCGTCTCTGGTCGCATTGACAGCCGTGACATAGCTGCCAAGAGCTTGTCCCCCCGTGCGGCGCCACGAACGCCCCCCATCCCGGGATACGAAGAGCCCCGCATCTTCCGTCCCTGCAAACAGCACGTCAGGTGCGTCAGCAGGAGCAGTGAGGCACGACAGCAACCGACTGGCAAGCCCTCGGTCCGCGTTCTTCCATGTCCGTCCGCCATCGTCCGAGAGAAAGAACCCCGCACCATAGACGGCCTTTCCAAGAATCCTTCCTGCAGCTCTGGGATCGATCTCAATGCCTGCAACATAGTGGCCGGACGAAGTGGCGTTCACCGACGACCAAGTGTGCCCTTCATCCATTGAAACAAAGATGTCGTCCTCGTTCGTCCCCGCAAAGACAGGTGCCCCGTTCATGGGAAGCCTGGCAATGGCAGTAACCGGACCACCATCGAGCCCCTTGTCTGACCCCACCCATGCCGTTCCCGCCGCAATGCCTGCACCGTTTGTAAACAGGTGCTGTGTGACGACGCCCTCACCGGCAACAGCGTACCAGACAACGGCCACCACAAAGACGACCAGGATCGCCCCCACAGCACGACCAACATGTTTCAACCCCGTTCCCCCTTCCAACGCGGCACAGCATCTCTCGAGACGACACGATGCGGTCACCTGTCCTCCACGTCCTGATATCCGTTCGGATTGCAAACAATTGTGCTACGCTTAGACTCTAAGTATATCATATTAGTGAGGTGCTTCATGGATGTGGGACAACAGTTTCTGCACGATACACGCTACTCTGCCGATATGCCTGAACAACAATCCGACCAGCAAAAGGGACTTCCTCAACCCCCTCTTGAGTTGCCGCCGGATCCCGGTGTCCCCTTGATTCCCCTCCCGGATCCAAAGACACTTGCGATGCCAGCGATGGACCTGCGAACAGCAATCGACCGTCGCCAAAGTACCAGAGTATACCGGGCCGATCCACTGAGCCTGCAGGAGCTGTCCTATCTGCTGTGGTGCACCCAGGGCGTCAAGGCTGTCACCAAGAGACCATGCACATTGCGCACGGTACCATCGGGCGGCGCGCGCCACGCGTTCGAGACATATCTCATGGTCCGCGCCGTCACGGGGCTCGAACCGGGCATCTACCGGTTTCTTGCAATCGAGCATGCCCTGCAGTTGATCAAGCCTGGCATGCAGACCATCCAAGACGTCACAGAGCTGTGTGGTGGGCAGAAAATGGTGGAGCTCAGCGCCGTTACGTTCATCTGGACCGCCGTTCCGTACCGCATGATCTGGCGCTATAATCAGCGTGCCTACCGTGGTCTGTTCCTCGATGCAGGACATGTGTGCCAAAACCTCTATCTGGCTGCCGAGCCCATCGATTGTGGCGTCTGCGCGATCAATGCATTCTTCGACGATGAGTTCAACGCTTACCTGGGATTCAACCCTGAGCAGCAATTTGTCATCTACTGCGCCTCACTGGGCAGAAAGCCGACTGGACCCCGCCGATAGCTGAAGCTTCACCTGGCCTGCCAGAAACCGTTGCTTGACACGTTTGCGCACACGACTAGTCTGGGGGTACAGGAGGTACGCATGGCAAATGCACTGATTGTGTTCTACTCTCTGGACGGTGATGTCCGGTTTCTGGCCCGGTCGCTTGCCAGAGAGCTGCAGCTTGACTCCATGGAACTGGAGTTGGTCAAGCCTCACCCGACACGTGGCTTCATGAAGTACTTCAAGGGCGGATTCCTGGCCGCCACCGGCGCGACGCCGCCGCTTCGCCCACTGGCGCACGACGCAGGCCACTACGACCTGATTTTCGTGGGAACGCCTGTCTGGAACAGTCGTCCAGCACCAGCAGTGCGCTCATTTCTGAAGGATGCCGATCTCAAGGGAAAGCGGGTCGCTTTCTTCACCTGCTATGGCGACAACGATGTCAAGACCCAGAAGATCCTGACGTCTCTTGTGCCAGGTGCCAAAATTGTCGGAAGAATCGGGTTTAAGCTGCCCCTCAAAACGGACAAGGAACGGTGCGTCAGTGACCTCGTTCGCTGGGCCAGAGACCTGTTGAACAGCTGACTCGCCATTCACTGTTGTAGTAAGACGGGTGTCCGCCTGTGCATGGACGCGCCCGTTCTGCTCCACCCCCTTGGTGGCGAAGGTGAAGCATGGACACGCATGGTGGCAACCACGAGGTCGTCACGGTTGACGTGCGCAGCAGAAGCGCTATCCTGCCTCTATGCCCCGACGAAAAGCAGTGGTCATAGCGCCCCCAAGAGACACGTCATCGGACGAGATGACGCTTCGGAGTCTCTACCGGATGAATCCTACCCGCATCCTGCCACATCCACTCTGGAAGACAGTCCGGCGCCTGCAATCACTGGAATGCAGGTTTATCATGGACGGCGCGCAGGCGACGGGCGTCGAACTCCGCGAACCGGCGAAACTGCTCATGTATGGGACACTCACGCATGACCCTCTGAAGGCTGCCTCGGTCAAGCTGGATGGCGTTCCCACTGTGTGGATGCATAACGACTTTGTGGCCCCGCTTGCCCCATGGTTCGACCGCCGGGAAGCATTTTCCCGATTCATCCACTCCGAAAGCGAGCTCCCGTTGCACGCTACTGTCCCCGGGTATGCCATCCGTGAGGTCGACCCAGCCACCGAACTCCCCTTGGTGGCCACAATCCTGCACGCCTGCTACGACGCGCCTACCCCTGGCACTGACGAGGTCACTACGTGGACCAAGCGTCCCGTCTTCGACCCGCACGCATGGCTGTGGGTCATCGACCACAAAGAAAAACGTCCAGTCGCTCTCGGCATTGCGGAGACAGACACGGTTAACGGCGAAGCCTCCCTTGAATGGGTCCAGGTTCTTCCCGCCTTCCGCGGTCTCGGTCTGGGCACCATGCTTGTGCAGGAACTGGTGTATCGGCTGGAACAGAAGGCCGCGTTCACGACGGTCGTCGTGCAGGTGAAAAACCCGTGTGAACCCGAGCATCTGCTCCGCCGCTGTGGTTTCACCGGGCACGATGTCTGGTGGGTCCTGCACCGATAGAGAGGGCTCCGAGAGCGATTCAGATCGTCAGCGATCCTCCGTGCTCCTTCAGCCAGCGTCTGCGCGCGTCATGGTCCGGCAAGACCGACGCGACGATGGCCCAGAACCGAACAGAGTGATTCATCTCGCGCAGGTGCGCCAGCTCGTGCACCACGACGTAGTCGATGACGTCCATGGGAGCCATCACCAGGCGCCAGGCAAAGCTGACGGTACCGCTGGTGCTGCATGAACCCCAGCGCCGTTCAGCACCACTGATGCGCAAACGAGGGACACTCACCCCCACGAGAGGCGCATAATGCTGCACGCGCTCGATAAGCAGCTCGCGCGCCTGGGTCCGGTACCACTCCTCGAACACGACCTCTCCCCGGTCAAAGGCGGCAACATCGAGCGTAAAACCGGTTTTGGCATCGAACGTCAGTGGCTGCTTCTGAAACGCCACAACAACAAATGGCCACTCCTGTCCCAGATAGGGGAAACGTTCTCCAGTCAGAAAGTCATGCCGTGGCACAAGAGAAGCTCTGCTGCGTACCAGTGCCAGCTTTGCGCTGATCCATCCCGCCCTCTGCATCAGGATGGACTCCACATAGGAGACCGGAGCCAGCATGGGAGCACGGACAACCAGTGTCGCATCGGGACGGATCTCCAGCCCGACGGTCCGGCGCCGTGAGCGCACCAGGGTGTACGCGCCCGCCACGGGACTGGTGCGCCGTTCTCCTTCCGGCTTCTTCACGCCCATGACGAATTATGAACCCCCCTTGTACCAGGTACAATAGTCTTCACATTCCTTCTGTCGTTCTTCATGTAGACATTGTGCGCTCATGTCGCTGGAGCGCAACCCACACCCTAAACACCGTACAAACGACGCGCCAGATCACCATCGAACCATCAAGGAGTAACTGAATGGGTTAGTCCTGCAGCATCATGACTGGACTGCTTGGCTTCTGCTGACAGCACCAGACAGCGAGTGACAGGGTCCGTGGTGCGGTAGGCGAAAATGGTGTGAGGAAATTCTAGCTTCTGGCAAGAGTCGTTCTATGTAAGACAAAGGGGGTGAGCAATCATGGCAAATGCAGGCTGTTCTTGTCTTGCTGATAAAGCGAACAGGGAGAAAAGATATTACTGTCAGTCAAAGCGCCCCCTATTGATCGAGATCTTAACGTTCCTTTAACGTTGGAGGAGTATCATACGTGTGACAAAGAGCAGGGGACCGATCTCGTCAGAAAAGGAATGGAAACATTGTCAATCGACTGAGTGGGTTGTTCTACCTGGCAATTGGTCGAGACGAAGGACCTGCAAGAAGGGCATGTGGGGAGGGAGAGATGACAAGACCTGGAACGGTTGTGACGAGGATCGTCGTTGCGGTGCCACTATGTGCAGCGCTCTTAGTGGCGGTGCTGTTCCTGTTCTCCGGCAAGAGACCGACAAACATCCTGACAAGCACAGCGTTTGTCCCCAAGCAGTCGCTTCCTGTAGGAAGTGTTGCGGTCATTGAGAAACAAGCACGTGATATCAACGGCAACAGCATTGTTCTTGAGGGACGCAAGATACTGATCTTCAGCAACAAAGCGTGTGGCAGCTGTACCTATCTCACGTTTCCGCTGATCGAATGGGTGCGGGAGTTCAGGGATGTCTCTTTCTGCTACATAGAAAAGAGTGATCAGATCCCCTTGATCTATGCCGAGCTAAAATCTGATCCCAATTTCCACATCATCGCCGATCGTACCAGTCATCTCTACAAGACCTTTGGAGAACCGAGCACCCCGAGCGTCTTCTTTATCGATGATAATAATCGAGTCATGTGGAAGAACACGGGCTTTCTGATAACAGACTACAAAAGGTACGGAGAGAGGATCAGGGATTTCTCCCTCGGCAAGACGATCTTTGATGACTACCAGGATAACATCGAGATCGGGAAACCTTTTCCCAAGATCACTTACAGCGACAAAGGAACAGCAATGAACTTGCCAACCGATTATCTGGGAAAACCGACTCTCATGCTCTTCGTGTACTCTTCCAGCAAGGCAAGCAAGGATCTTGTGGAGACCCTGTCGACATCTGCCTTGGCAAACGATGCCGCCGTCAACAAGGTGATCGTTTTCGCAGGAATCACGGAGGATACTGTCCAGCGCAATCTGGATTTTGCCGAACGCTTTTCCCTGAAGCAACTTGAGTATGAGGCCAAAGAGGCAGAATTGTCCAGGCAAATCGACTTACTATACGTGCTGCAAGAGACGAAGGACTTCAAGAGCACGGCCGTGATCGAAGACGATTTCTTCGAAATCTCCAACAGAATTGCCCTCGTAGGTGGTCCCTTCATGTGCATGCTGGACGCCGAAGGACAGGTGTTGAACATCAATGCCGTCAAGTTCGATACGCCAGACAAGTGCGCCGATCTCTTCAGAGAGTGCAAGAAGGTCTTAGAAGAAAGGAGGTGATACTATATGACAAACGTGAGACGCTGTCAGATGACCGTTCTATTCCTACTCTGCGCTATCTTGCTGGCAGGTCTTCTGAGCCCCTTGGGTAGAACCGTTCTTGCGGAAGACTGGCCAGCGGAATGCTACGTGCCCGGAGCGTACTGCATCGGGTGTCTTTTCGACTGTTCCCTCAACGGGGTCAAATACTGGAATGTCTATGAAGGAGTGTGCACAACACCAACTCACTATCCCTATTCCGGTATATGCACTGGCTATGTCATTCTTGGGTGCCAGAATTACTGCCCTTGACAACGCAAACTGATTTTTGGGGGTTCCCGGCATGAGAAAGATGATCAACGCTATTGTTGCCGTTGTGATGTTCACAGTGTCTTTCTGCACTCTCTTCGTCTGCGTCAACATCACGAGCCTTGACAGGGAACTGGACGATTACATGCGGAGCACCCCCTACGCTTCTACCATCAGAGTGGGTGAACTGGGATACTTCTCGAGACTGATGATGGGAGTCTCCGAGGGGATGAACAAGCTGAACAATCTTGTCTACTACTCCGCCGCTGAGATCACTGTCTCATCATTCCTGCCCGAGCATGACGCTCCTCCTCCCGCCCTCACCGACACGGAGGTTGCCCGTATCCGCGGTTTGAGTGACATCGCAGCCGTTTTTGAATTCGATCAAATGGATTCCATCATTCGTTGGACGGTGAAAGCCCCCGTTGGACTTGGCGATGCAGTCTGTCCAATGACGGCTGATTATCTCATGGCACTCCACCCGCCTCTCAAGGAGGGGAGGTACTTCCAGAAAAGCGATCCTCCCAACGTTCTGCTGATACAAGAAGACTATGCAAAGAACATCATCACAGGACCCGACATACTTGGCAAGAGAGTCACGGTGTATACCAATACGGGGAAGGAACAGTTCACGGTCATCGGAGTCCTCGCCCGTATACCCTCCTCGTACCTCGGAAGCACTAGTCTGCCAGCCTCCGTCGTGATACCGTACCGCCCAGGAACACGTATGGCGTCCTATGTGCGGGGCGACGGTCAGATCATCCCTCTGCCAGCAAGACCTCAATTGTGGATCGTCCCACAAGAAGGACATGAACAAAGGCTGCTGGCGACGATTCGGAAGATCCTTGGTAACGAGAAGTACAATGCGGTGACCTCATCCTCAACGTGGGAATTTGAGAATTCCCTTGGCGTCCAAGTGCGGAGAGAGCGTATCAAGACTCTTTCCACATCGTCCGCCCTCACCCTTCTCATTGGAATCATGACCATCGGCAGTCTCATATACTTCAACATGTCATCGAGACAACGCGAACAGGGGATCAGGATGTCCATCGGCGCAACGAAGGTGCAGATCACGCGTGAGCACACTGCTGTCCTTCTGAGCTTGCTCTGCATGATCTTCCCGATCGCGGTTATAACGCTCCGACTGCTTCTCCCTCTGTTCACCAAGTACAATGCCTTGGGAGAGTATGTCAGCCCTTATCGATCCGCCGCGGATGTTCTCCCTCTTCACATCGACGCTACCGCCGTTGTGGCCGCATTCGGGTTGCTGGCCGTCCTTGTTGTCGCAGTTTCCGCCGTGGTCACTCTCCGGGCACTGCGAGGGGGTCCCTCCCGTCTCCTGTCGCCGTCTGCCAATATGGCACAGAGGCGGACACAATTCGTCCTTGCCCTAGCGCTCGTGATGATCGTCACCGTTGGCGCCATGTTCATCTCGGTTTCTCAGATCAACACTATACAGAGAACAACTCAAGACCTCCTCCTTGACGTTCCCGAAAAGGCCTTCTGGATCAGCCCAGTACAGTCTACGATCCCCTACGCTGACGTGGGGGCCAAGTACTCCCTTGACGACTACCGCGCCATCCGCGAAGCCGTAGTGGGCCGGGCGTTGGTTGGATGCAGGATAGTCACCCCAATGAGCGCGACCATTCCGCTACCGTCGGGAGGAGACTTCAGCCTCCGCATCTCCGGTGCCACCGAGGATTTTCCTGCGATCTATGGCATGACGATGGAGGCGGGCAGGTTCCTCACGGATGCTGACGTTGCAAGATGCGTCATAGGCGCTGATGTTGCAGAGTCCATGAATCTGAAGATCGGCGACACTCTCATGGGAGACGACATCATAGGCATTCTCCAAGCTCATTCTTCCTTGATAGACGACACTGTATACGTTCCTCTGGCAGATTCCTATACGATTCTGAGTCCTCAAGAGTTGTCAGTCCGCCTGCTAGTGAAGCCTCTTGACAGACAGAATAGTGACGAGGTCACAGAAACCATCCTCAGTCTCCTCGAGAGCAGACACCCAGGATATTCTCGGGGAAGCGCCATCGACGTGCGAGACACCATCGATGCCATCATCCGTTCTCGAGAAGGGGTGTATGGCCTGTTGTCGGTCTTCACCCTCTGTTCGTTTCTGTCAGCACTCCTCTATCTTACAGCCATGTTCCTGATCGAAGGGATCCAGAAGACCCGCGAGATTGGGATCAAGCGGGCTGTTGGGGCAGAGCGACGGATGATTCAGCGGGAGTTCCTGTGGAAGGGACTAAGGATTGGGCTGACAGCGTTGGGTATCGGGGTTGGCGGGGGTGCTCTGGCAAGTTTCGTCCTGGCCAAGAGCGAAGGGATGACATTCTCTCTACAACCCGGCCTCCTGCTCGGCTTTGTCGTGAGTTGTTGTGCGTGTCTCCTGCTCGCTTCATACATCCCGGCGAGGTATGCCTCCAGCATCACACCGGTAGAGGCACTGCACAGGGAGTAGCTATTTGCTTCATAGGGAGGAATTATGATACGCCTGGAAGATGTCTGGAAAGTCTATGAAAAGAAAGGAGTCGAGGTCAATGCGCTGCAGGCGGTGTCACTTGAGCTTGCGGAGCACGAGTACGTCTCTGTCACCGGCGCATCGGGTTCGGGCAAGACCACTCTCCTCAATATCATGGGGACCATTGATACCCCGACAAGAGGCAACGTGTATGTCGAGCAACAGGCGGTTACGGGGTTGAGTGACCGCGTGGTGTCACGGCTTCGGAGAAAGCACATCGGCTTCATCTTTCAGGCATACAACCTGGTGCCGGACCTGGCCGCATGGGAAAATGTCGCCCTTCCCTTGTACTATGACGGGGTGCGGAACAAACAGGAGCGAAGGACGCGAGCAATGGAAGCGCTCACAAGAGTGAACCTTGCAGCAAGAGCCGACCACCTTCCTTCAGAGCTGTCAGGTGGCGAGGAACAACGCGTTGCCATCGCACGGTCCTTGATCAATCATCCTGCCATCATCCTGGCAGACGAGCCGACCGGCAACCTGGATACGCGCGCATCCGATGATGTCATCGCGCTGCTTGAAGATATCTATGACAAGGAGAACGTGACACTGGTAATGGTGACCCATAATCCAGAGATCGCTGCCCGGGCCAGGAGAACCATCCGGCTGGTCGATGGTCGCATCGAGGAGGAATGACAGCCTTACCTTACCTTCCTTTCCACCACCTGGACAGGAAGAGAATGGCAAAGAGGGTGAAGAGGAGAGCGCCAAGCACCTTGGCAGCAGAGAGATGACGGGTGAACCAGGAACGCAGACACTCGGAGGAGACGCCTGCTGCTGCAAGAACGGTGATGGCAAGGAGAGGGAGGATGAACAGCAGGTTGTAGAGAAGCAGGAGAGGAACGGCATGGCTGTGGAGTCCTTCACTCGCAATGATGAGCACGATGGTGGGCAGGTAGGTCTGACCTGTGCAGAGGAACTCGAGCAGGGCAACCGGAAAGGCGACCAGAAAGGCCCAGAGGGGCATGAGGCGGCTGCCGGCCGCCCGTCGGATCAGGGAACGGATCCTGCCCTTCTCCCGACCAGGGAGCTGCAGGGTCATCTCCTCAGCATGTCCATGAGTAGTGAGAATAGCGTCACGGAGGGAGAGGGCGGCAAGGATGGCAGACAGGAGACCGAGGATCCCGTAGAACCAGCGGGCGACTGTACTGAACCAGCTGGTTTCAGCGACGACCCGTTCCAGGCCGATGCCGGCCAGAAAGTAGGCGCAGAAGATACCGATGGCAAAGGAACAGCCCGTCGAGAGGATCCGTCTCCGGGAACCGCTGCGAAGAATGATGTAGGAAATGAAGAAGAGAATGGTGGCAAAGGCACAGGAGTTGATGCCGTCGATCAGACCGGCACCAAGAACGGCACCAATGGAAACAGCAGAGGATGACTGCGAGGTATCTGGTGCTGTCGTTGTCAGATGACTCAGGAGAAAGGTAGTATCCTGGGTGGCCGTTGTCTCAAGAAGATGGGGAAGACGAGAGACAATCTCGTCTGCACGGATGAGGACAGTCCTGCCAATGAAAACAGTCGGGACCACATACCAGTCTTCCTCAGGAACGTTGTAGAGGAGGTCCAGGCTGTGACGAAGGGAGGCACTGGTGAGATCTTCAAAGCTGTACCGATGAACCTCCAGGCGAGTGCCGGAAGCTGCCAGCTGGTCAAGATAGGTAGCAACCTCCCGGCACTCGCCGCAGGACTCGGAGAGGAAGACAGCGATGGGAACGGGCGCGGAAACAGTGTCAGGCACTCCGGTCGTCTTCGCAGTGCAGCCCGGGAGAAAGAAGGCGAGGCAGAGCATTGCAACAAGCACAACACCGACCCTTCTCATGGTCGACCGTCCCCCCGTGAAACCATCTGGTTCGCCTACAGGGTGCCCTCAAACAGGTCCACCGATGGGAACAGAACCGTCCATTGCATGCCCTTAAACGCCAAGGAGAAACCCTGCCGATCCTGAGCATCGAAACTCGTCACTGACGCCTCGGTGGCACGGAGGTGGCCCAGAACCTTGCCAGAGGAATCCAGCGCGTAGTACAGCTCATTCCAGCTGGCATCTGGGTATCCGATGATCAGCAGGTCACCCTCGCTCGCCAACGAAGCCTGGAGCGGCCCCTCGGCATCCGTCGGACCCTGTTGATAGAACTGATCGAGAAGCGCATTGACCTTCTCGGGCGCGGTCACTGAAGGAACGGCCGCCGCTGTATCGATGCAGTAAATCTTTCCATGTCCATAGGTGAAATAGAGCAGTGATCCGATGCGGGCGAAACTGGCACCAGCGTCCGTCACAAGATTGCCGTCAAAGCCCGATGTATCGGCACATTTCACCCACGTCCCCTGCCCACCGCTCATACGAAGGAGCCAGAGATCGAACCCTGCGTCATTGGTGACGACAGCGCTGGGAGCGACAGCAAGGGCGAATCCGCTGTCAAGGCTTCCACTGCCGTACACGACAATAACTTGCGTCAGGCCGGATGGGATCGGAACGCTCAGAGTCTGTGTGGTGGATCCGGCTGTCAGAGGATACTCTGTAACCGTGATGGTCTTGCCGTTCAATGTCTTCTGTGGAGCTGCATTGAGCTCCCTTGGAGCCGCGACGAAAGTGCGCTCTGCCGGCGCATACCATCGGCAAACAGAGCCTCCTGCTTCGTGGGAATTCCGTATCTCCTCCGGTGGCACGAGGAGCTGGGCATCGTCCGACATCACCGTGAGGAGTGCCGTCGCCTCCGTTGATGTTCCTTCCCGACGCCAGTGCTGGACGGCAAGGATAGGTGTCCCAGCAGACCAATGCAGTCCATACCCAATATCCTTGTCGTTCAGGTGGAGGACGGGAGCACTGGTGCTCGCCAGTCTGTTCTGACTCACGTTCCACGACAACAGGACTGCATCGTAGACGTCGTATCCCGGCGATTCGGCATTGGCCTTCACCATCGCACTGATTTCAATGCTCGTGCCGGGATTCTCTGTCACCGGGGTCTTTGGTGCACACCCGGCAACGACGCCCATGAGTATGACCAATACCACTGCAAGACGCACTCTTGCGTTCATGTTATACCTCCAATGTACACTTTTGTGTCTGGTGCCAGTCTGGACGGGACTTCAGCAATCCTGCCACAGCCTATTCTTCGTCATCGATTCTCAATGATGCTCCTCACGTAGCGAGCGAGCGTTCTGTCTGCAGAAGAACCTGTGAGGCTGTACGGGATCACCGCCTTCACGGTGCGGTCCGGGGTAATGACGACGAGACTCGTGCCCGACGTCTGACCGAAGGTCAGAACAAACGACCAGCACGTATCGGGGATGACCGTGACGCCGAGGTGGTGCTGGTCGACGTAGTTCTCGACCTTGGCCACCTCACCTCGGTTGATGGAGGGGACCAGGCGCATGTTCTCCGCTGATGTCTGGGTTGACTTCGAGCTGTACAGGGCGTGATAGTCAAGGGCGGCACGCCAGCGCGCTTCGTCATAGAGAGACGCCACAAGAACAGGGTCGGCCACATCACTCAGCTGTGCAAGCAGGTCTGCCTGCAACTTCATGCTGTCTGCACTCAGATAGGTCGAATGGGACAGCAGGAAGACGGTATCTCTGTCCGTAGAGACCGGGGCCACAGATGTCCCGGCACACAGGGCGGGCGCCAGCTTCTCGCCGACCTTCGGTGTCACTTCACTACCTGGGAGCACCCCTGATTGAGAGCGAATAAACCGGCCCAGCGCCTCGTTCAGCTCGTTCCATACCAGCTGCGGCTTGACACCTATCACCTTCCATGCAATCGTGCCATCCATCCTGATGAGGAACACCGCCGGGGCAACGGCATCATGATCGCTCAACTTGCCGGCGGCTTTCCTCTCCTGGTCGACTGCCAGCCGCATATGCGGCCCAGCGACGACACCACTTCCGTCTGTCCCCACCATCAGGAGGACAAACTGGATACCTGGATATGCCGCACCCAACCCTTCGGCGACCCCGGCATACTCCGAGCACGAAGCACAACCCGGGGCCGCAATGATGCAGCACGTCTGAGTGCCACGCAACTGGATCGCAGCTCCATTAGCTGTGCTCGCAAGGCTGTCGAGAGGGAACAGATCACCCGGGTTCAGGGCTGCCGCTTGTTCCTGTTCTGCCTGCGAGCGTGCCGCAGCCAGAGCAGACCACGCTACCGCCGATGAATGAGCCGTCAGGATGACAGCAATAACAGCTGCCACGCCCACAACGGCTGCCGTGATCAGGATGATCCCTCGTCTACGAGGCCTCATGCAGGACTCCGTCCACCATGTACATGCGTCGGGGCGCGTGCTCGCCCACCTCATCGGAGTGCGTGACCACCAAAAGGGTTTTGCCCGAGCGGTTGAGGTCGTCCAGAACTTGCATGACGGCAGTCACGTTGGCTTCGTCCAGTTCACCGGTGGGTTCGTCACACAGGACGATCTCTGGGTCGTTGACGATGGCACGCGCTACAGCGACTCGCTGCTTCTCGCCACCGGAGAGTTCCGATGGATAGTGCTGCATGCGATCGGTCATGCCGACACGTTCCAGGACGGCTGCAGCCATGTGCTGTGCCTCTTTCCTCTTCACCCCTCCGATACGGGGGACGAGCGCCACATTGTCCAGGACCGTCAACTCCGGCAGCAGTTCGAACTCCTGGAACACGAAACCGATCCTGTGATTGCGGAACCGGGACAGATCAGCGTCATTGAACCGGAAGGGGTTCACATTGTCATACAGCACCTCGCCCACTGTGGGGTTGTCGAGCGTGCCCACGATGTTGAGCAGGGTTGTCTTGCCGGATCCCGAGCGCCCGCGGACGGACACGTAATCGCCGTTTTTGAGCGTCAGATCGACCCCCTGCAGTGCTCGTACCTGAACGCGCGTACCATCGTACATTTTCTGGATGTTGGTCAGTTGGATCATGGGTTATTCCTCCTTCCTAGAGGTTTCTCAGTTCGCGGGAGGGCACGACACTCCGCGAACGCCGAGCCTGGTTTCGGGCAGCGACGAGTGATACGATGAAGGCGAGCAGGCAGGTGACGCCCAGCCACGGGAGTGACGTCGACGTGAGGGCAAATGACGGTCGCTCGGTCGCGACCGCTACCAGCACCATCAGGAGCGTCCCGATGATGACCGAGGTGCCGGCGACGAGAATGTTGTGGGTCAGGTGGAGCCGCGTGAGCTGTGCCTGAGATGTCCCCAGAGCCTTGCGGATGGCCGTATCCCGTCGCTTGAGTTGGGCATACAGGTAGAGTTGATTGGCAAAGACGACAAACCCCTCCAGGAGCCCAAAGGCAGCGAACAGCATGAGGAAGCCGACGAGCGCCTGGGTCGATGTATCGATGGCGTCCACCAGGGCGCCGCCGTCCAGGAACCCCAGGGAAGCGAAGACGGCAGGCGAAACGCACGAGCGCACGATGTCCTGCACTTCCTGCAGCGTCCCCGGCCTCACCCCGCCCACGAGCAGCGTCGTCTGCTTGCCACAGGACTGGCACATGCTCGTTCGTGTGTCGAGATTCGTGAAGAGAGTCCGGTTCATGGTGGCACTGACGGTCGGACTGAACTGGCCGACGATCTGGACCGCACCGCTGCTCAGGAAGGCGGAACCCAGATTGCCTTCTCCCTGGTTGGGCATCTTGTCCAGCATCTTCCAGACGTCGGTGCCAACGACCGCCTCGAGACCGGCTGACTGCTGCGACGCCCCCATGTTGCTCCCCTGCGTGAGCGTGAGTCCGTAGAAGAAGGGCAGGGAGGCATCGCCGGACACGACCCTGATCCACTGGTGGGGGTCCCCTTCGGCGCTGGTCCAGAAGATCTCCGTGTTCTTGAGTTCGGCCACCGGGTGGCCAGCCTGCTGCAGACGGTCCTTGATCTGCTGCAATTGTTCGGAGGTCGGGGGCGTGCTGGAGGAGGTACTGATGCGGGCAACATTGCGTCCAAGGAGTAGCGCGAACTCACGGTCGCGCCGGAGCCCGAAGGACAGCTCAGACAGAGGGAGCAGGGCAAACAGCAAGCACAGAGCGACCGCCAGCGAGCCCCACACATCCAGCTTCAGGGCATCGAAGCGGGATCGTACCCCGCCACGGAACCGGATGCCGGTAGCAGGGTTGATACGCGAGATGCCCCGTGCGGGGATGCGGGAGGAGAGGACTGCCACGGCCAGGAGGAGGACGAGGGAGGAGAGAAAGGCGAGGGAAGGAAGACGGAGGGAGAGGTCCAGGTAACCGACGCCAGTAATGGCAACTGCCGCGGAGCGACTCTGGTTGATGATATCGATAGCACCGCTCTGGAGCAGCGTCTGCAGCACTCGTGTCCACGGACGTGCCAAGGCAAGAAGTATGAGGCTGGAAATCCCCCAGGCAGCTATGGCCATCGCACATGCCTCGCCCACGAACCGCAGGGTCACCGACCGGCGCGAAGCGCCGAGGGCACGGCGGACAGCTACGCTCCGGACTCGTGTGGAAAACTCAGTGTACAGGGAGACTGCCACTGCCAGGAGACACCCAATGAGGGTGAGCAGAGCATACGAGGTAAGCAAGGACAAGGTCCTGGTGCGGACCGTGATCCCGAAGACGCTGGGGACCATGTCGTTGCGTGAGGTGGCCTGCACAATGGTATCCGAGTTTTCCTTGGAGCGGAACATGCGCTTGATCTTTGCGGCGATGGCAGAACCGGCACCGGATTCCGCCAGGATCTGAACCATTGGTGTGTCCTTCTCCTGCCCGGCGGGAACGGTGGGTGAGTAGGCGAAGATAGTAGAATTCGGGTCGCTGTATGGGGAGAGGTACCCACTCGAGGAAGCGAGCCCCTCCTCTTTCTTGGCCAGGACGCCGATGACACGGTATGTCTGGATCCCATCGGAGATGGTTTGACCGACCGGGTCCTCGCCGGGAAACAGGAGGTCGGCCAGTGTGCTGCCAACAATGACATCATTCTGCCCGTCGCCGGGGGCGAAATCACGTCCACCTTCAATGACGAAGTTCCAACGGGACAGTTGACCAGACGACATAGGAAGAGTGGGAACCATCTGCTGTCTGCCACTGACGGAAAGCGTCAGGAGCGAGATCCCGAACGTCTTGAGCCACAGGTCGCGTACGCCAGGGATGCGCCGCATGGCCGCGAAGTCCTCCGCAGAGAACACCGACGTTGCCCCGACCCCTTTGTTGGCAGAATCGTTGACGGGAGGAGTTATCGTAAACGGAAACTCTCTTGCCTGGAGGAACCCCTTCATCATGATGTCCATCATGTCCGTCGGTGACGTACCCGCTGTGAATGAAGGGCTCAGCCCCACCGATCGGTACATGGCAAGGCTGGCCTTTTTGTCGCTCTCTGCAAGGACGCGGCTCGCAAACTGTACATCAACAATATCACACCCCATCTTGCGCAGCTCTTCCTCCTTGCTCTCCCGCTGGGCCTCGCGCAGCGCGAGGCCCATGGCCACAATGGGAGTAGCGATGAAGCTAGTGACCAGGAGCACGATGAACACAACGATCATGCGTCGCGAGATCTTATAGTTCATGGCACCGTACACTCCCTCTCCGTCCTTAACAGCTACTTGAAGCAGTTGGTCGAACAGGGGTTAGAACATCGTTCGAAGCAAACCGGCATGCCCCCGACAAGGAACTCCATGCCAAAGTGCTGTTCACATCCCGTCTGGTGGTTGACGATACAGGCGGTCTCCCAGTAACAGTTGTAATAACAATCAGCAGACACCGCATGAACACCAGGGACAACGATTGAGACTAGAAGCAGCACAATGAGACCAATGATCCACAGGAGTACGGTCCTTCGCTTGTTCATATGTGCCTCCTTACCCGGTTCAGCCGCGCGGCTGTAAACGCACTGTACATCATCCAACGTTAACTGAACGTTAAGGAGCAGCAGTCTCCGATACATGTTCGGTTGGAGGCAATGTATGGTAGACTGCTGGAGAAGTAGCTGTTCAGGGGGATGATGTGAGAGTTCTTGTCGTGGAAGACGAACCGACGATGGCGTCGGCGCTAGGCGACGCCTTGGCACATGAGCGACTGACGGTCGACACCGCTACCGACGGACGGGACGCACTAGGAAAGGTACACGTCGAACAAGCATATGACCTCATCCTGCTGGACCTCATGATGCCGCACATGGACGGGCTGACGTTCCTGCGAACCATTCGCTCCGAAGGGTACACCATGCCAGTCCTGATCCTGACAGCACGTGATATGACCAGGGACAAGGTGACAGCCCTTGACACCGGCGCCGATGACTACCTTACCAAGCCGTTCGATCTGAGTGAACTGCTGGCGCGTGTGCGCGCGTTGCTTCGGCGACGCAACGACGCAAAGACAACTGTTCTGACTGCGAGGAAGGTCGTGCTGGATGTGGTGTCGCATGTCTGCACGGTAGCAGGACAACGGGTGGCCCTGAGCGCCAAGGAAGAGCAATTGCTCGAGTACCTCCTGCGCAATCAGGGACGCATCGTCCCCCGCGAGGAACTCGAGGATCACCTGTGGGGAGAGCGAACCTTTCTGTGGTCGGATACCTTGCGCACCCATATACGATACTTGCGCGCCAAGGTGGACACTGATCCAGACAACCCCCTCATTGTGACCGAACGGGGACGCGGCTACGGCATCCTGCCACAACCTGCGAAGGAACAACAGCACAACTAGGTGTCTGCCACAATCCTCTTCAGGGAATGCGGCAGCGGTAGACCACCCCGTTCATGGCGCAGTACAATACCCCTGGATCGGTGCCTACCGTCAACGTCTGTCCGCCAAGCGACGATAATCCCTGGTTGATCCGCAGCCACTGAGTCTCCCCGGGCAATAACATGAAGACGCCTCCGCTCGACGTGCCGGCAAACAGGCGCCCCTTGCTGTCCTTTGTCAGCGCCTGGACCGATCCGTAGTGAACGCCAATCCGGGACAGTCCTTTGTTGATGGGTGTCCAGGTATCACCTGGCGCTCCGGTCCAGATGCCCCGCGCCATTGAACCGACATACGTTCTGGATGACGACTCCATGAGCACACTGGACAACCAGCTGAGGTCGGCGGCACTGCCCAGCATCGGACGATCCATGAGCTCGACTGGCGTCCACAACGCACCGCCATTGGTTGATTCCCACAAGCCGTCTCCAATGATGATAGCCAGCACATGCTGTTCATCGGCCGGATCGGCTGCCAATGCTGCGACCTCAACATAGGTTACCTGTTGTGATGCGGATCCCCTCGGTAGCCCCAGACTGCTGTCCGTCGCCGTCCCCCGGGCGAGATCGACGCGCCAGACGCCAAGGGACGTCCCGGCAAGGACTACCGTAGGCTCAGAGGCAAAGGGCAGAAGCGCCAGCACGTCGTCACTGATATCGTTTTCTGCCACACGGTGCCACCGCGTGCCATCCTCCGATATCCAGAGTCCTTTTCGCCGTGTCCCCACCTGCTTCGGTATCCCCGCATGGATCACGGCGATGTCCTGCGACTCCAGTTCTGTTGCTGTCCGGCTCCAGGCAGTCCCTCCATCACGCGAGACGTACATGCCACCGGTCGTTCCAACGTACAGTCGCGACGGGCTCGCAGGATCGGGCACGACACAGGTGATTGCGGCCTCCTGCATCCCCGTGCTGACGTCAGCCCACCGCCATGACGCAGCGTCCATCTCGAATACTCCCCCGGATGTACCAGCAACGAGGACCCTGTCCATCCACCGGCACAGCGTGCGGATCCCAAACCCGCGCATGCCGGACGACACGGGCTGCCACTCCTTCAATGGGTCGGCTGCCGCATACACGCTCCCGTTGTTCGTGCCGACGACCAGTTGCCACGACGGCTGGATAGTCACGCTCATGGCAAACACGTCACCGGCACCCTGCGGGAGTTCTGCCGCTGACGTCCACGTCGCCCCTCCATCCGTGCTGATGTAGATACTCGTGTGGCTGATCACTGCTGCAATCGTGTCCGGTCGCGATGCGTCCCACGCCAGAGCGGTGACTGACGCTGTCTGAGGCAGACTGGCACGTCCGCAGGCCTTCCACGTGAGCGTTGCTGTATCTGCAACAAAGACACCCTGGTCGTAGGTGCCGGCAAACAACTGATCACCGCCAGCCGTCGTCGCCAGCAGGCAACTGATGCTGAGGGTCGGCAAGCCCGTATTCGCCGATCGCCAGTGCCTGCCGATATCCCGTGACACGTAGATGCCGTGGTTGGCCGTCGCCGCGTACAGGAGGGCCCCATCCCCCGCCTGCCCCAGTGCTGTGACTGTATCGTCACCGAAGCCTCGGCCGGACTGCCGCCATGTCTGACCGTCGTCATCGCTCACCTGCAGGCCCTCGCGCTCGACCGCCCGGACGATCACCGTCATCGGCCCGGACGTTGCGGTCAACGCGGTCACACCCTGTCCGGACTTCGTCCTCGACAGGAGTTTCCAGTTCATGCCATCCAGAGAACGGTAGATTGCCCCGCTCGCCATGCCGGCATACAGGCGTCCGTCGGCAGACGACGTCAGCGCTGACACGTCGCCGCCCCAGATGTTGCCCAGTGCCGTCCACTGCACCCCGGCAGGTACTCCCGGGTCATTGCTGAGCGCACGTTTCTGCAGCCGAGGAATGGCAACCTTGATAAACACTACGACTGCCACAATCAGCATCCAGCCAACAATGACATCAGCCCACAGTTTCCACTTGCTCACGGGCATGTCCACGTCTAAACCACCTCCACGTCTTGCCGTCCATATCTTCTTTCGCAATATAGCACGATATCGTTAACTCAACGTTAAGATAGGAGTATCTCTGGACACAACACCTCAATACGGTTAACGTTGTCTTAACGTGGACCTGCTATGCTATTCAGGCAGGTCGCCGTAACAGAAAGAGGGCGCCTCGACGATAATGTCCGGCGGCCTGCCAGACAAGGAGGATGGACGGGATGAAGAGAACGCGACGCACTTTGCTGCTCGGAGTGGCCGGACTACTGCTGATTGCAGGGATCGTCCTGGGCAGTCTCATGCGCAGCGCCACACACGGTGCTGCCGACCCGGATACCCAGGAGATCACGACAGCCGAAGTCAACACGACCATCCGGGAGCGCATCGCGAACCTGGAGGCGAAGGAGATAACGAACGAGACGGTTAAGGGTACGATCGCAGACCAGCTGCCCGCTCTCGGTACACGAGGATTCATCCGCGTCCACATCGTAAGCAAGAACATCGATGTCCTCGTCGGTACCGACTACAACCTCGACCAGGTGCTGGGAAATGCTGCCGGCGAGAGTTCGTGGCAGTACCGGATGTCGTTGGCACCGGTGGATGCGCCGGACGAACTTCAGCCGCTGTTCGTCACGTATGTGAGTTCAAGTATGGGTACCGTGTCAGGCGAGATCATGATCGGCAGCGCCGGCCCTACTCCCGCTCAGACGAGGATGTCACGGTCACTGATGATCGCCATGTTGGCATGCCTGTGCGGTGCTGCCGTCTGTGTCATCGCAGCGTTTGTCATACCTGCAAACCACATTACCAAGAGAACACAGTCGTGGACGCCGCTGCGCCGAGGATTCACTCTGGCGCTCATCGGCGCGCTGCTCGCCGTCCCTGTCGTATGGACCCTCGTCAGGAGGACGCACGCTGCAGCGCGGGAGAACTTCGCCCGGGCCACCGACCTCATCGTGACATCAACGGCAAACACCATGTCCGAGTGGCTTTCGACAGGCGACGTCTCGGCAGCGTACCTTCATGCCACGTATGCCATGTCGTACCCGGATTGTTCGTTCCGTATCCTGGTGGACGGCAAGCTGCAGGACCGGGCGGGCGTAGATTACGGTCCCGCCGCGTATCAGAAGGTTGGTGACCCGCCGGCATGGCGTGACCTGGCACCCCTTGAGGGTGGCAAGCCACGCGCTGCATATCTCACGTCGACCACGAAGGGCAATGTCCGCGTTGAACTGGTCGCGCCTGAACCAGCATACTGGCAAGACATCCGCTTGCGCCATACGCTCCTCTGGGCTGTCCCTGCACTCCTTGCCCTACTCTTCGCACTGGGATATGCGACGGGTCAGAGGCGCGACCACGCCGTCCCATCTTCCGAGGAGATCCTCCGTCGGGCCGTCATGCGCCAGGCGGTCCTGACCGTTCTTGTCGTTTGTCTGGCGCTGGTTCCCACTGCCGGATGGTTCGTGCAGACGTACGAGACGGCTTCCGTCGCCCGCCTGGACAAGACGCTTCAGCATGACGCTGCCACACTCAGTGGCATCCTGACCAGTCTCGACTCATCATCGGCTTCAGCGAAGTCTCTCCAGCTTGCTGACTACGCACTGACCATCGCCCGGACCGGCATGTCGTATTCGCTGAAGTTCCAGCAGAAGGACGGTCAGCCCGGCGGCATCACCATCAACCAGGCAGACAGCCTGCTCAGTGTGGTGACGGCTACGAACACACCTACAACCCGCTTCGTCCCAAATCATACGGACTGGTCCCTTCCACCCGGCTGCAACCTGGCCCTGCGCGTGATCAGTGCCAGTGGTCGTCTGAAAGACGGTGTCGTCTATACGTTCCTGCTGGGGACGACGATGCGCCCTGTCCAGCAGGACATGCAGGAGCTATGGAAGACTGCCGCGTGGGCTGGACCCGTCGCCTTCCTTTTCATTGTTCTGGCCGGCCTGATCGCAGCGAGCCTTGCTCTTCGTCCGGTCACCGAGTCCATGCGCCGCCTGGAGCAGTTCACGGGCGACGCCGGGCACGAACTGCGCACGCCGCTGAGCTCGATCGCTCTCAACGCACAGGTCGCACTCAACCAGGATGAACAACCTGACGACTTCCGCAGGCATCTCACCGCTATCGCATCACAGGCGGAACGCTCCACGCGGCTCTCCGAATCCCTGCTCCTGCTGGCACGCCTCGACCGCCAGGAAGAGGTGCCGATGGAACCGTGCAAGCTTGCTGAGGTCTGGCATGACCTGTCCATCGCCTTCGCCGACCAGCTGGCCGCCAAGGAGCTCACCCTGCAGACGCCGTCCGAAGAACTGTCAGTGACCACCAACCGCGATCTGCTGACCATCGCCCTGGACAACCTGGTCGACAACGCCGTCCGCTATGCACCTGAAGGGACAACCGTCGCCATCACTGCTCAGCAAACCAAAGACTGGGTGACGATTGCGGTCAACGACCAGGGCCCCGGCATACCCCCCGAGGCACTACCGCACATCTGGGACCGCTTCACCCGAGTCGACCCCAGCCGAAGCCGCGAATCCGGAGGGAATGGCCTTGGCCTCGCCATCGTCCGCAAGGCCGTGGAAGCCATACACGGCCATGTTGCCGTCACCAGTGAGGTGGGCAAGGGGAGCACGTTCTCCATCATCCTGCCGGCTGCCTAGCGCTCACAAATTGTGAACATCTCTTGTACCAGGTACAAAGGTCTTCACATTCCTTCTGATTTAGTCGTATGCCAGGCGGATTTCCTCGGTAGCCAGCGTAGGCTGGATGAGCTCCTGCCACATCGGAGAGTTCCAGGAATCCAGCGTTTCATGGATCTTGAAGTACTTCTGTGGAATGGGGTGTGTGCCGACGACGACGGGAAGACCGAATTGCTCCGAGATAAACCGTCGGAAGTAGTCGACCCGCGTACAGGGCGGGTAGCCGACCAGCATGCCTGTTGCAAGGTGGATGACCGTCGCACCATTCTTCTTCATCTCTGCGGGAGCATATTCGATGTTGCCTCCCGGACACCCGCCGCATGTCGTGCAGCCGACCAGTTCCACTTCCTTCCCCGCGTAGATGCTGAATGCCCCCTCCCGGTTCTTCATGGCGCGCAGACACTTGCCTGCTGCACATGTATGGTACCTGTTACACATGATAATGCCAACGCGGACGATCTCGTCGCTCATGATACCTCCTCAATGCTCTCAGCCAACAGGATTGACCGGTTTTACCGGTGGAGTCGCCACGGTAACAGGCGTCGCAACGTATTCGGCGAGTGCCTCAATAACTGGTGCAAAGGAGGGCATGTCCACATCTTCCACGTGCCCGGTATCGGCAAGCACGGTCACGTTAGAGTCGATGGGCAGGCGTGCAAGTACAGGCGCTCCAATGTGATCTGCAAGCTCTTCGACGTGACTGGGCCCAAACAATTCAAAGGATTCGCCGCAGTGAGGGCACGTGGCCATCGCCATATTCTCGACGATGCCAATCACCGGCTTCTTCATCTGCTTTGCCATGCCGGCAGCCTTCTCGACGATCATGCCAGCCAGCTCCTGTGGAGTCGTGACCATAAGGATGCCGTCAACCGGAAGGGATTGGAAGACTGTCAGGGGCACGTCAGCTGTTCCCGGTGGCAGGTCCATGATGAGGACGTCCAGATCGCCCCAGACCATGTCTGTCCAGAACTGCTTGACAGCTGACGTGAGCAGCGGGCCACGCCAGATGACCGCCTGGTTGGACTCCTGGAGGAACATGTTGATTGAAATGATCTTGATGCCCAGAGGTGTCTGGGGTGGAAGGACACCGATCCCCGAAGACTCAGGGCGCGCCGTCAGACCAAAGAGGCGCGGAATGGAAGGACCTGTAATGTCGGCATCCATGATACCTACCTTCAGCCCGCGGCGAGCCAGCCCGACCGCCGCCATGGCCGACACGAGGGACTTCCCCACGCCGCCCTTTCCGCTGGCGACTGCCAGCACATGCCGTACATGGTTGAATTCTGGAGCAGGAATCTGTCCAATAGGGTTAGCAGTTGCCATGTCCATCTCCTTCGTGGTCGCATGGAGAGACCTGTCCGCTGAGACTGACAAATGTGCCCGCGCGGAACGCCTCAACAATCTCGTC
>JAJFTL010000034.1 GCA_021373025.1 bacterium | reverse complement strand
ATTCGACCGCGTCCGAACGTTGTATCAGCGAGGGAGCAGCGACGTCACCGTCGTTCCAGATGTGAGGGTGCTGACAGCGCTGACGGACCCCCGCATGCACGAAGCAGCCTGCTTCACGATAGCAAGGCCCAGGCCTGCGCCACCATGGGCGTGGCTGTGGCTGGGATCGGCACGGTAAAACCGTTCAAAGATGTGTGGCAGGTCCTTCGTGGCAATGCCCCGTCCGTGATCGGCGATCTGTATCCGGATCCTGCGCCGCGAGATCACCTCGGCACTCATGTCGATCGCTGCGCCTGCCGGCGACCACTGCGCTGCATTCTGAACCAGATTTCTGAGGATAATAAGTATCAGGTCCCGGTCTGCCGCTACAGCAACATCTTTTCCAGTAACTCTCAGTGACAGGGCCTTTTCCTTAAGCATAGGCGCCAGATTCTGCAGGACATCAGCGCAGAGTGTCCCAAAAGGAACGGTGGTTCTGGAACGTGCAGCCATACGAGGCAAGCGAGCCAGCAGCAGCAGTGACTGCACTGTTTCCGACGCAGAACGCGCCTGCCGGAGAGTGGCTTCGGTGTAGGCGTATACCTGTTCAGGCGTTGACTGCGGCCGCAATGCCATTTCGGCGTTCAGCTGGATGGCGGCAAGAGGTGTTTTTAGTTCGTGCGTGGCATCACCGGTAAACTGTGCCAGGCGCTCCAGTGCTGCTGTCGCAGGGCGGGCAGCGATCCTGCTGAAGGATAGCGTTGCAATGGCTGCCAGCATCACTCCAAATGCGACCAACAGCCATGATGTGTGGTGAGATGAATCGATCTCCGGCAGGCTATCGTCTGTGGGCATGCCAAGCAGGATGTGTACGGGCTGACCGCCGATGCTGACTGTCCTGCTAGTGGTCATGAACGATTGAGCCGATATCTTGCCCTTCGCGGGAATATGGATAATGCCCACTGTGCGGCTCTGCAGGCTATCAATATCGTCGGGCGGTGTCCCCCAGATTGAACGAACTCCCCGGGTTCCCTCTGCGATGACAAAACCACCGGTCTTGACGCAATTGGTTAGCGATGCCGCATAGTCAACAAGACGCGACATTTCTTGCGAGGAGGTAACCGGCTCCTGTGTTGTGGGGATAAGCGCCTGCATCGTGTCGCCGTCATTGTGCAACATGTCCTGCGTGAGATTGTGTGCTACATTCAACTGGCCAGAAATGCCTACTTGTACTGTGAATATCAGAAGAAATGCCACCAAAAACACTACAAGGAATGTATAGAGGCCATAGGTACGACGCAACGACCCCAGAACATATGGTTCGACGTGATCGTCGAAACTCAACGGCCAGGATAGGAGAGCTGCGACAACAAGGGTGGCTGGCACCAGCGTCAGGAATGCCTTCCAGCTACCTGCGCCACGAGAAGACGTTAGCAGACTGAAGATCAATACTGCGCCCAGCAATAGCGTTACCACTATCACGAAGCGCAAAGCCAGAGAACGGATTCTGCGCTTCATACGTTTTTGCCCCTTATGCCAATGCTATAGCCAATGCCTCGCACTACCTGGATAAGGTCTGGTGCGCCAGCTGCATCCAGTTTCCTGCGCAGTCGTGAGATATGGACTTTCAAGGTATCAGTCCACAGCGATGTCTGATCATCCCAGACGTGATCTTCGAGCTCGCCGCGTGGAACGATGTGACCGGTATTGCACAGCAGATATTCAAGGATCCGCTCTTCGTGAACAGTCAACGGCACGGGTTTGCCTGCGACCATGCAGAGATGTGTTGCCGGGTCAAAGGAGACGATTCCTGATGACAGCACGGTCTGCTGTACAACAGGCCCCCTGCGGAGCAACGCACGCACACGTGCCAGCATCTCATCGATGGCAAACGGCTTGACCAGGTAGTCATCGGCCCCTTGGTCCAACCCTGCAACACGTTCCCTGACAGTATCGCGCGCTGTGATGATTAACACAGGCGTCCGGTTTCCTTCAGACCGCAGTTGGCGCAGGACCTGCAGCCCATTGATCCCGGGGAGCATCAGATCAAGGAGAAGAAGATCATAGGCCTGCTCAACATGGACCTTCGCGAGGGCCGCAGCTCCATCATCTGCTGTGTCGACAACATAGTGCTCCTGCTGCAATGCATCAGCAATTGCCTTGCAGATATCCGGTTCGTCTTCAACTACCAGGATCCTCATCTATCTATTATCCCCTACTATACTTGTGCCCAACGATTCATAGTTCTTTGTCATTCACCGTATGAAACAACCCATTTCCTTAAGCTCCTTGATAAGCATACCATCGTTATTTCTATAGCTGTTTCCGAGCATAATGTCAACCAGGAAATTTGACAGGGAACACCACAAGAAATATGGAGTGGCATTCCCTGCCGCATTCTTGTTTCAGAAACTGGATATCTGGCACCAGATGAACACTTCTCCTTCTATTTCAACCTCTGCATGTCGGCCTTTCCTTCATGCCGCTTATTTTGGAACGAAGCCATCCTGTCACTGACTAGTAGTCCGACGATCCTCCGGCGTGTACCTCGATATTGAGCTCAGGATAGGCATTCTCCAGAGGAACTCCCCCAGGATAAACCGACCAATGGATAAAGTGCCATTCCACCCATTTATAGTATACCGTCTGGTCAGTATTGTCATGGCCCCGTGTAGCATTTAATCCAGCATCAGTCCATGTGGGCGCGTAGACCTCTCCATAGGAAGATGGCAAAACACTTGTTATGTGATACGAGTCCCACTCCCAGTAAATGCGACAGTAGAGACCGTAGAGGCGGTCACCCATACCTGAAACTACAATGCTAGGTGTGATGGTATTAGACCCTGGGATCAATGCTTTAGGAGAAACGGTTGTTGGTTCCTCATGAATCCGGCCCTCATTGGACTGTTTTGTGATCTGAGCGTTAATCACTGCTTGAAGATCGGAAGCGACGCGGGGGATAATCTTGGCAACGGTATCTGCATTCCAGTGAACACGGACACCTTTGGCAGGATCCTTGGCATAGGTAATCATTTGACCAAAACGGGATCTGCAGAATTCCTCGAAGTCTGTGTCACTCATAGCCAGAACCTGTTGTGTCATCGTTTCCCATTGGGACGATGTCAACGCTTGAGTACCGGGGATCGCATCCAACAGTGACACTGATGACACTGTCACCGAATAGATTGGTGAAGAGAGTACCATTTCCCGGAATTGTTGATCATAACGAGTGGTTTCAGCTTGAGATACGCAGCCGGTTGGAGCAAAACAGGCCACAATCACAGCGATGACAACAAACGCAGAGCTTATGGCCCTGCTACGACGATACCATTGCATGGTTCACCTCTTATCTCAAATTCTGCATCATGTGCAGGTGACCATAGTATGCTCAGCGAAGGTTACGAAATGGTAACGGACTTGTTGCTCCACGATGCCATATCAAGTGGGCCGCTCGTCTTGATCATTTGCAGAGGGCGCACGGAAAGCAATCGTGGCATGCTGTAACATTTTTAGGAAAACTAGGTGTGTCCCCGTTTATTCAGATCATTATATCTGCGGGGGTTCCTCCCCCAGATGACCGTTTTCTACCCAGAGGACGGTGTCGCAGATGTGCCGCAGCTCTTCCATATTGGGGCTTGTCATAAGGATTGTGATGCCTTTCTTCTTTAAGTCTCTGAGCACATTATGGACGATGGTGATCCCCTCGCGGTCCAGGTTGCTGGTCGGTTCGTCAAGGAGCAATAACTCCGGATGCTCCATGAGAGCCTGAGCAATGCCCAGACGCTGGATCATACCGGTTGAATAGGCTCTGACGGGTCGTTTGTCATCGGGGTCCAGCCCCACCAGCGTGATGACCTCCCGGATCTCTTTTTCTCCGATCTCATTGCGAATGGAGGCCAGCAGCTCCAGGTTCTTCCGTCCGCTCATAGACGTCAAGAATCCTGGCTTTTCGATCAGGACCCCTGTCTTGTCGGGGAACTCTGCTTCTTTGCCGATCTCCTTTCCAAACACAACGACCCTGCCCTCTGTAGGAGTGATGAATCCTCCGATGATCTTCAGCAGGGTGCTTTTGCCAGAGCCATTGAGTCCGCTGAGCCCAACGATCTGGGCAGGAGGGACCTCAAACGAAACATCTTCAAGGATCGTCCGTCCCCGTATGATTTTGGAGACACCTTCCAGCAGAACGACCGGTTTGACAGCAACTGCAGCAATAACTTCTTCCATTCAGGCCTCCTTGTGAATCTCTGAGATTTCTTTGACAATGTCTATACGGCGGATGCAGACGAAGCTGACCACCAAAACCGCCAAAATGATCACTGCATTGTAACCAAGGGACCATGCCAGCGAGAACCCGTGTACTTGTGGCTCCAGGAACGTGTGGCGCAGAAGCATGGATTGAGAACCGGGCAGCCACCGCACCACAGAGGGATGCCGGATCCCGAACAGCCATGAGAGGATCATCATGGCACTGGCGGAGATAAACGAGAGAAACGCATTCCTCCACTGTATTGAGAGTGCCGTCTGAAGCAGGGAGACCGCAGCCAGTGTCCCGAAGAACAGCGGGAAGATCCACCGCAGGAGGAGTGTGGCAACGCTCAGATCCTTTGGAATGATTTGCCATATCCCGCTGGACAGTAGAAAAGGGCTTATGTGAATTGACCAGGGGAGAAAGCACCGGCTGACGATCAAGACCACCGTAATGCCGATCGCGACGTAGAAGAGGGACAGGAGCAGGAGCGTCACCACCTCTCCGAGCCACCATTTCCGTCGTGAACCAATAAGAGGAATAAGGGAAACGCCCCTCTGCGACAGGTCCTCCTCTGCGATATTTCCGAACAGGTAGAAAAAGAAGAGGTAGGGCAAAAACCAGTGAACAAACTCAAATAAAGAGTCATTAACCAGGCCTGGCCCGGAAAATGTAACAAACAGCACATCCCATACGTTCTTGGAAAGGGCTGTTGGATAGGGCACGACCTCATAAACGCCAAACAATCCGATCACAGCAAAGAGGACGACAGTCCACAGCAGGTCCTTCCAGCGAACGGCTGTTGTGACGTTCAGGCGGATCACTCTAGAGAATGGCACGTTGCCCATAACCCCACCTTACGACCTGTCCTTTTCGGACAGGAAATCCTTTTTCCTGCAGAGCAGGAATCCAATCGTCGTGAAGAGAGCGATCCATACAGCCCAGTAGATGATGGAAGCACCAAAGGGAGGATACATCGAGGTTTCCATACCAAAGCGGTGAAAGTCAAGCAGAAAATGAGTATGAATAGAAACATTATCAAGGTAATGGGGGAGATATCCTTTATAGCCAATATATCCACCTACATTGATAATTGCCCCTGCGAGGAACCCGATTATTCCATTGTTAACCAGGGCAGAAACAACGATAGTAACTAGTCCCAGACCGAACCAGCCGAAGAAAAGGAGGGTGATGAGCTGCAGGAACGCACCGGACGGGGAAAGTACCAGGACGGCAGGATTGGGTTCTATTCTCCCTGCATACCCTCTGGCCAGCTGACTCCATGAGGTACTCCACGGAAACGCGAACGAAGAAACACCTCCAACAAGAACGAGCAGCATTCCTGCAAAGACAAGCGCAGCGACAGCCAGTGTCAGGACCTTGGCCAGCCACCATTTGCTCCGTGACCGGAGGCGGAAAAGAAGAAGTGCTCCAAAGCCTGTCTCCACAGGCAAATCACCGATCAGGAAAAGAAATAGAAAATTGATCAGAAGGAAAATCACGCCCCCATTTCCAAGAATACTAAAGAGAGGATTCCATATATTGGGGGACAGCCCCTGATTTCTGGCTATCACCAGTATCTCGTCCCCTCCGATGTAGGCTTCAAACAGCAGAACAGGGACAACGATCAGCCACCGTTTACGGAGGACGGACTGCTCAATATTAAATCTCAGAAACGAAAGTGTCCTCTGCCGGGTCCTACTCATAAACATGTTTCTTCTTTGCGAACGCAACTATACATATCGTACTTACAATGAACAAAGCGCCAAGTTCTACAAATGTAGTCATCGACGATGTCCCCTTGTACAGAAAGGGTGCAAAATTGAGTAGTGGTGACCACCCTGCTATCAAGAGAACCGTTGTAACAAAATGCGCAACAATATATAAAACAAAGGGGGCCGCAAGAGCATAGTACCTGTTGCGGACAACTGAGGACAACGAAAGTCCTGCTGTGGCCCAGGCTGCTCCCCACAGGAAGGCAAGCCCGATAAGGAAGAAGATGTACAGGTCTGGCTTGGTCCGATAGAGGTATCCAAAGGTCCCATTGGCATTCACCCAGGGAATGCGCGCTCCTACCCACCCTTCACTAGGACTGACAGGTATCGGAGGCAACCCTCGCTTGTAGAAGATATTGATGATACCATACCCGACAAGTAGTGGAAGGGATGTGCTGACGCCTCCTGCCAGCAGATTGGCAACATATTTGGAGGTGCGATATCTGCGGAACGAAGTCCTTGAAAGGATGAAGGTGATATAACCAGAAGAGCGGTCCGTGATAAAGGATGCGGCAAACGGGAGCGCGGCAATCAAGGGTGCAAAAAAAAACAAGAGGCCCCATCAGGCCCATTGCGCAGAGGAACGCATCGAATGCATTTTGAGTAAAAGGGTAAAGGTGTTGCTCTTCAGGGCGGATAAAAGGTGAGACCGGCGGCCCGTACTCTTTCAGGCCGATGGCAAAGCAGACACTCGTAATCACAAGGGCAAGTACAAATCCCCAGCTGAAGAATGCTCTCCGGAATTCTTCTTTTAACATCAAGGCTACCTCCTTCTCTTCTTTTGTTCCATTTGGTGGCGAGAGGTGAAGTTACGATTCACTGCACATAGGCCGTTGTAAGCTTTTTGCAGATTGTTTGTAATCATAGTGGCTCCCAACGGTGAAACCGTGAGATCGTAATAAGACCAAGTTCCTGCCGCGAGCGCCTTGCCGGTGATCATCACGGCGAGAAAAAAGAACCACTGCCAGAAGACTCATGACGCTCTTCTTCACTTCGGCCTCCTTTTGGCCTTGTTCACGAAACTTTCCCTCCAGTGTACAAGCTCCCTCTCGCCACCACAGGTCCTTTCAGCCAGTCCTAGAGGTCACACCTGAAGTATCGCCCCCAAAGGAGATCTTTCAGGCGACAGCCACTATACTCAGCGAAGGTTACGAAATGGTAACGGAATCTTCCCTTCGGGGACGGTGTCTTGACCGTGAGCATCGCTGGCACTCATTGCTGAGCGGGTTCACCGCTATTCCCCGGGTGAGTCAACGTGTTCCTGGAGAAGGAGACCGGTCTCTTTGTCCACATATCCGCCACAGTAGCCACACCATGTGTTGTCGAATTGACATCATGCGCTGAAGGCACCGTTCTCGCCAACAGGAAGACATCCCTGTACCTCGACTTCACGGCTCCGACCGACGAGAACAAAGGCATCGGTTCTGCAGAATAGCCTCACCGGCGCACCGAGCGGCTCATTCTCCGTCAGGAACGATTCAGGACACGTCTCCACCGCCAGGCCGTGTATCACACATACTCACAGTAGCGACAACCCTGTCTGCAATCCTTCGCAACGTTACGCCAGCACCAAGTTGCGAAGCCTGTCAAAGAAGATCTCCGTCTGCTCCAGGTACACTGAATGCCCACACTCCGGCACGGTCTCGAAACGTGCTCCGAGAGCCGAGGCTGCTGTCTCCTGGAACCAGGGAGGGATGAGTCGGTCTTGTGCCCCGGCCAGCACAACGGCAGGGATGGACTTCCCCGTGTACTCGCTTCGGCGCTGGTCTGCGGCTAGAAGCCAGTCTCGCTGGGCGTCCATGAGCCGTATGAGCCGATAAACCTTGTCCTTGAACCCCAGCATGTGATGTTTGGCTGCCTCGACCGCTTCCCAATGTTCACGGACATACTTCTCGCTGAACATCTTTTCGTACAGATACTCGGGATAGATATCAAAGGGCAGTTCGTGATACCACCGCAGCGAGAGGTCGAGATACATCTCGAACAGGCGTGCCCTCTCCAGAAGAACGCCAGACAGGAACAAGCCTCTGATCCTTTCGGGGTGGAGTCGCAGCATCTCGAGGGCAACAAAGGCACCATATGATGCGCCCATCATCCAGGCCTTGTCCACCTTATTGACCTCGAGAATGGCATCCAGTGCATCTGCAAATGACCCAAGGCTATAGGGGATGTCGGGTGCATCCGACGCACCCTGTCCAAGATAGTCATAGAGGACGACGTCGAACTCATCCTGAACATAGGGCATGTACTTGTTCCATGATGTACTGCTCGATGCCATGCCATTCAACAGGACGAGCACGGGTCTCTCGGTCATGCCACGGCGCTCCCAATAATACTGATACCCTGCCACCTGCACATTGCCACTCGTTACTTCCAGTGCGCTTCCCATAGTCATACCTCCCTTGTCGATGTGTCCGTAATGTACTCGAGTGAACGACGCGTGGTCAGAATGACTGTTGTTCTGTACGTGCGATGATTTCCTCCTGCAAGCCGGGCGTCAGATCGCAGAAGAAGTCACTGTAGCCAGCTACGCGCACGATGAGATCACGATACTTGTCTGGCTCGGCCTGCGCCGCGCGCAGCGTCGCGGCAGTCACCACGTTGAACTGGATGTGGTGGCCTCCGAGAGTGAAATATGACCGGATCAGGTGTGCCAGTGCTGTCAGCCCCTCGTCGCCCTCCACCAGTGACGGCGAAAACTTCTGGTTGAGCAGGGTACCGCCGGTGCGCACATGATCCATGCGAGCCGCTGATCGGATGACGGCGGTCGGGCCTTTCCGGTCTGCCCCCTGAACCGGCGAGATGCCATCCGAAAGTGGCTGCCATGCCTTGCGACCGTCCGGCATCGCGCCCGTCACGGAGCCGAAGTACACATGACAGGTGGTCGACAGGAAGTTGACGCGACAGGAGCCACCCTTGGTGTTGGGGCGTCCGTCGATCTCGTTGAACACGGCGTCAAAGAGCTGGACCAGGATGTCATCCGCTGCAGGATCGTCGTTGCCGTACTTTGGTGACCGGTTCCAGAGGAGCAGGCGCGTCTTCTCGTGTCCCACAAAGTCGGCATCGACGGCCTGGAGGACTTCGTCCATCGTCAGGTCCCGTCGGTCGAAGACGTGGGCCTTGAGCGCTGACAGACTGTCCGTACAGCTGCCTGGCGCCGTGATCTGGATATAGGTGGAATTGTACCGTGGTCCACCGTCGTTGTAGTCACGCCCTCCGGCAATGCAGTCCTCCACGAAGAGGGAGAGGAACGGTGCCGGCATCTGCTCGGCATACAGCCGTTCGATCACGTTGTTGCCACGCACCTTGATGTCCACAAAGTGATGCAGCTGCTGCCGAAACGCTTCAAACAAGGCATCATAGCTGGCAAATGACCGTGGATCACCCGTGTGCAAACCGATCACCTTGCCGGTTCGTGGATCCAGACCGTCATGCAGGGTCACTTCGAGGATCTTGGGCAGGTTCAGATAGCCGGTGAGGATGTACGCTTCGCGCCCGAAGGCACCCGTTTCAACACAGCCGGACGTACCGCCCATGCGGGCATCGACCACCGACTTTCCTTGGCGGAGCAGCTCCTCGACGACCATGTCCGCGTTGAAGACCGACGGCTGACCCCAGCCTTCCCGGATGATCTCGGCGGCACGCCTGAGGAACCGGTCCGGACTCTTGCGGCTGAGCTGGATGTTGGAGGAGGGCTGCAACAGGTGCATATCATCGATGACGTCCAGCAGCAGATAGCTCACGTCGTTGACCCCGTCCGACCCATCCGGGCACAGTCCGCCCACGTTGATATTGGCAAAGTCCGTGTATGTGCCGCTTTCAGCAGCAGTGACGCCGACTTTGGGCGGCGCAGGCTGGTTGTTGAACTTAACCCAGAAGCACTCCAGGAGCTCCATAGCGGACTCACGAGTCAGGGTGCCGTCAGCGAGTCCCTTCGCATAGAACGGCTCCAGGTGCTGGTCCAGGCGTCCCGGGCAGAACGAATCCCAGGTGTTCAACTCGGTCACGACACCCAGATGCACAAACCAGTAGGCCTGAAGTGCTTCATGGAAGGTACGGGGAGCGTGAGCCGGTACCCATGAGCACACCTCGGCGATGTGACGCAATTCTGCCCTGCGGGCATCGTTGTGCTCTGCGCTGGCCATCGACCGTGCCAGGTCTGCGTTGCGCTTCGCATAGGTCATCATCGCGTCTGCGGCGATGGCCATGGCTCGCAGCTCCTCGCGGCGTGCCGTTGCCTGCGCATCGTTCAGAAAGTCGAGGCGTGCAATGACATCTTCCACCTCTGCCTTCAGATCCAGCAACCCTTTGTGGTAGATCACATCGCCAAGCACGGTGTGTCCCGGCGCGCGCTGCTCCATGAACTCGGTAAACACGCCGGCTTCATAGGCGTCCTTCCATTCAGGCTGCATGAGCGCAAAGATGCGGTCACGCATGGACCTCCCCGTCCAGGCAGGAATGACCTCTTCCCGCTGGATACGGCGGCCGTCGTCGTCGACCTTGTACGATATCTTCTCGCGCGTGTCGAGAATGGTGAGATCCTCCATGCTGTGACAGCACAGCTCTGGGAAGGTGGGCACAACTTTCGGCGCGGGGCCGCGTTCACCCACGATCAGCTCATCAGGACCGATGTACAGCTGCTTGTGCTCCAGAATGTACTGAAGGAGCTGTGCACGGTATACCGGCGCAGACAGACCCCGCGCATGCCGGTCAAACTCCGTCACCAGGTGTGCCCGCTCCAGGGACAACCGTGGCACCGCGTCAAGACTCTCCTGCCGTAGACGTGCTACACGCTCATTCATATCATCCTCCTATCGATGCTTCCATGCCGGCATCTGTGAAGATGCACCGCATCTTCTCCATATCTTCCGCAGAAGGAGGCCGCAGGTCGGCCAGGCGGTACGGCCTTCCAAGTCTCGCATACTTGTCCGTCCCGATGCGATGGTAGGGCAGCAAGTCTATCTCGTGCAGTCCGAGCTGACGCATCATCGCAATCATCAGGTTAATATTGTCTTGGTTATCGTTGACCGCGGGAATCACGGGAAACCGGATGACGACATGGGCATGAGCTTGCACCAGTGCCGCAAGATTCGCCAGGATCGTCTCATTGCGCACACCGGTCACTTCTGCATGTCGCGGAGTATCCATCAGCTTGACATCGTACAGGAACACATCGATCTTGCCCGCCATGTTCAGCAGCTCGCTTCGGTCAGCCATGCCGCAGGTCTCGACAGCCGTTGTGATTCCCTCAGCCCGGCACGCATCGAGCAGGCTTTTCAGGAATGCAGGCTGGGCAAAGGGCTCGCCACCAGAAAACGTGACGCCACCGCCTGACTCCTCGAAGAAGATGCGGTCCCTGACGAGTTCATCCATCACTTGTTGCACTGTCATCACTCTACCTGCAATGGTCCTGGCTCCGGCGAGGCAAACATTGACGCACGTTCCACATACTATGCACGCATCGGTCGCCCCCGGGATGCCATCGACCAACACTGCTGCACCAGTCGAACACGCTGCAAGACAATCCCCGCACCCAATGCACCGTTCCGCCATAATCATCAGCTGTGGACGAGGGTCCTGGCTTTCGGGGTTATGACACCACTGGCACGCCAACGGACAGCCCTTGAGGAACACGACCGTACGGATCCCCGGTCCGTCGTGCAACGCGTAGTGCATGATGTTGAACACAGTCCCATCCATAGGGATATTTTAGCATGGCGTTCTGGAAGTTCATGTGAGTACCGAGCATGAGAGGCAAAATCTCATCCAGACCGGAACGATCGGTAACAGCGGTTCCAG